>NZ_JBEZWH010000070.1:0-39825 GCF_040703975.1 Spirillospora sp. NPDC029432 | reverse complement strand
CGCCGGTGCGCGCGGCGGTCACGCCGGCGCCCGCGAGCGCGCAGAGCGCGGCACCCGCGGCGAGGACCGCCAGGGTCCGCCGCCGCGGGGCGCCGCGCTCCGCGCGCCCGGCCGGTCCGTCCATGCGCGAGATCCTATTGACCGTGTCGACCGCCGCGCGTGGTCCGGCCGGCGAGCGCGGGGCTCACTTCGCGTAGTCGGGGTAGCCGTAGCCGACGATCTGGTCTGCCGACCGCTCGCGGATCTTGACGGCGTTGGAGGTGTTGCCCTCGACGGTGCGGACCTTGCCGCGGCCGGCCTTCTCGATCACCATCCCGACGTGCACGATGTCGTCGAGCGACTTGCCGCCGCCCCAGTCGAAGAACACGATCGCGCCGGGGCGGGGCTCGGTGCCCCAGCGGCCGTTCTCCTTGAACCACTTGGCGTGCTCGACCGTCCAGGCGTCCTTGCCGAGCTGGTCGCTGAAGCCGATGCGGTCGCCGATCCAGGAGATGAACATGCTGCACCAGGCGGCGTCGTCGTAGGCCTTGATGGAGCCGCCGTCGCGCGCCACGGTCTCCCTGGCCCGCTCGGTCGACATGTACCAGTCCTGGAACTTGGTCTGGCCGGAGCCGTTCTCGGAGATGCCGACCTGCGACTTGGCCAGCTCGATGGCGTCGTCCGCCGTGGGCTTGGCGCGCTTGGCCTTCCGGGACTCGGACGAGGCCCGCTCGCCGGAGGCCCTCGCCTTGCCGTCCTTGCCATCCTTGCCGCCCTTGCCGTTCCCGCCCTCCTCGACGTCCCCGCCGGGCTTCTTCGCCTGGGCCGCGGCGGCGGCCAGGGAGGCGCCGGGACGGTCGGCGGAGCCGGCCTCGCCGGCGAACGCCTGCGTCGTGACGGCGGCCAGGCCGACGACGGTGGCGCCGGCGACGATGCCGCCGGTGGTGCGGAGGGAGACGACGAGGGGATGGGTCCTGCGGTGCTTTCCTGCCACGGAGGGCTCCTCAGCTTCCATGCCGCCTACCGGGTTAGCTGACGGGTTCGGGCGTGGAAGCTGCCCTACGGCGCGTACGGGCGCGCGCCGGCGTCGGGCCGGTGCGGGCTGGTACGAGGCCGATTCACCCCATGGGACATGTGGGTCCCCGGTTCCGCGAGAGCGGATTCGGCGGGTGGGCGCCCGTGCTCCGGGCGCCCGCTATCGGGTCTGGTCAGGTCTTCCCGGGCCCTCGGGGGCGAGGGCGCCGCGGGAAGGAGAAGGGGGTACGGGCGGCCCGGCGAATCGGGACGCGCCCACGGCCATGGCCCGATGGGAGGGCCGCCGCGAGGCGCCGGCGGCGCCCATGCGCGCTGCCGGTGTGCTCACTGGACGGCCGGGCCGGCCGGTCGGGAGAGGCGCCGGCACCTGGGAGGCGCCGAGCGGGGGCGGCACCTGGGGGGTGCCGCGGGGGCGGGTGGTGCTGGAGTGCACCACGGGCCGGGAACGACGCCTGGGGGACGCCGTAAGTGGGACACAAGGTACCAAAGGTCGCGAACTTGGCAAATAGGGCACAAAAAACCGGCGGACCAGGAATAACTCCTGGTCCGCCGGTAGGGGGTGCTCGGGGCTCGCGGTCCTTAGGGCCGGCCCGCTCCGTAGTAGTTGGAGAGGTAGTAGCCCGAGGTGATGCTCACGACCTCGACGTTCTTGCCGGTACGCGGGGCGTGGATCATCTTGCCGCCGCCCACGTACATCCCGACGTGCCCGAGGTTGTTGAAGAACACCAGGTCGCCGGGCTGCAGGGCGCTCTTGGAGACCCGCTTGGTGGCGGCGTACTGCGAGTTGGTCGTCCGCGTGATGCCGACGCCCGCCGCCGCCCACGACTTCATGGTCAGGCCCGAGCAGTCGTAGGAGCTCGGACCCGCGGCGCCGTACGAGTACGGCTTGCCGAGCTGGGCGTAGGCGAAGTTCAGCGCGGTGCGCGCCGAGCCGCTGGCGGGCCCGTTGTAGCTGCCGCCGGTGGCGCCGCCGCCCGAGGACGTCGGCTCGCCCAGCCGGGCCAGCAGCTTCTTCTGCTTGGCGATCGACTTGTCGACCTCGGTCTTCTTGGCCTTCACTTCCTTGGCCTTGCCGAGCGCCTCGTCGTAGGCGGCCTTGGCCTGCGCCTGCTCCCGCCGCACCCGCTGGGCCGAGGCCAGGAACTGGGCCATCTCGGAGCTGCGGTTGCGCGACAGGTGCGAGAACACGGCGGCCTGGTCCAGCACGGCCTGCGGGTTCTCCGCGCCGACGAACCCGGCGACGTCGCCGGTGTCGCCCTGCTTGTAGGCGTTGGCGGCCATGGCGGCGATCTTCGTGCGGAGCTGCTCGAAGGTCGCCTGCTCCTCCTTGCCCGCCGCCTGGGTCGCCTTCCACTTCTTCTTGGCGACCTTGAGCTTCTCGTTCGCCTGGTTGTACTTCTCCACCAGCTGCTCGACCTGCTCGTTCAGCTTGGTGAGCTTCTTGCGGGCGTCGGCCGCGCTCGGGTCGGCGTGCGCAGCGGTGGCGGGGAAGGCGAGCGAGGCGGTCACGGCGAGGCAGACGGTCGCCGTGAACCGGCGGGAGGCGCCGCGTCCCGCGATGAAGCCCTGACGGGAGCGCCCGGGAGCCCGGCCCGCCTCGGTGATATCACTGGCCACGATCGGTTGTGCCCCTCTCGTCCACGATGTCAGCGGACGACACTAGCGACGGGCAACACCCGTCACAACCGATTCGTTGGTCTTCGACGCCTGAATACGGGCTTTATCGGCGTTCCGTGAGATTAAGATCACGAAGCGCACTCGCCCGGGAGGGGTTTCGGCCGCGGTCAGGACCGGCCGAGCCGGCGGAGCAGCAGCGTGGAGGGCGCGGGCGGGGCGCCGGCCCGCCGCGCCGCGTCGGCCACCTCGCGGTCGGCCGACACGACCACCACCGCCCGCCCGGGCGGCTCCGCGCGCACCAGCTCGCCGATCAGCTCGTCGGCGGTGCTGCCCGGCCGGCTGAACAGCACCCGCACCCCGCGCGGCGCCTGGATCGCCACCGGGGCGTCCAGCTCCGCGCCGTCGAACACGCAGGTGACCTCGGCGCGGGTCTGCGCGGCCAGCCCGCCCAGGCCCGACAGCAGCCGGGTGCGCTGGTCGGCCAGCGGGAGCCCGCCGTACCCGGTCTTGGTGACGTTGTAGCCGTCCACCAGCAGGTGCACCTGGGGGAGCGTCAGCAGCCGGTCGAGCAGGTGCGGGTCGTCGTCCGACAGCGCGCGTCCGGGCAGCGCGGCGTGCCCCGGGCGGTCCGGTCCGGCGCCGGCGACCACGTCCGCGGGCCGCGCGATCGTCGAGGGCAGCGCCAGCTCCCGGCGCACCCCCTGCGCGGCGTCCACCAGCGTGTCGAGCAGCATCCGCAGCCGCACGTCGTCGACGTTGCGCCCCTCCCGGGACGCGCGCCGCGCCGCCTCCGCCGACGTCTCGGCCCGCTCCAGTTTCGACCGCAGCTTCCGCAGCTCCTTGTCCGCCGCCGCGGTGCCCTCGCGCGCGGCGGCCAGCTCCTGCTCGGTGCTCTCGGCCAGCGCGTCGGCGCGCTCCTGCGCCGCCTTGGCCCTGGTCCGCGACTCGTGCAGCTTGCGGCGCAGCTCCGCCACCTCGGACTTGGCGTCGCGCAGCTCGGCGCGCAGCCGGTCCACCTCGGCCGACCGGGCCGTACGGGCCGCGGCGACCTCGGCGCGCAGCTCGGCGATGCGCCGCTCGGCGGCCTCGCCCTCGGACGCGCTCGCGGACCGCTCCAGCTCGGCGCGGGCCGCCTCCACCAGCCGGGTCCAGCCCGCGGGACGCAGCAGGTACGCGAGCACCGCCACCCGGACCGGATCGGCGGCCGGCGGCGGCCGGCCCTCCCGCACCGCCTCGGCCAGCTCGGGCTGCGCCTCGGCGAGCGGGCCCGCCACGCGCTCCCGGAACGCCTCGTCCTTCTCCAGCTGGCCCGCGATGTGCTGGCCCGCGAGCTTGGCGCGCTTGCGGCGCTCGAAGCGGGCGAACCGGCGCAGCGGCAGCGGGACCTCGTCGGCCGGGAGCGCCCCGATCAGCTCGGCGGCGGCCTCCACGACCCCCGCCCGCACCGCTTCGGGGAGCGGGCGCGCCAGGCGCTCCGCCGCCTCCGGGCCGCTGTCGATGATCCCGCTCCTCACTGGCTCGCGACCGGCGCGAGACCGGCTCATGTGCGCGTGTGCGCAGCTCTCTCAACCCTAGCGGCCCGCTCTTCTGTCGGTGGCGTGCTCTACGGTCGCCGCCATGACGGCCGCACGATCCGAGCCCCCCGCGGCTCGCCCCGTCCAGGGCACCCTCGCCGACCTGGGCACCCCCCTCGCGGACGTGACCTTCGTGGTCGTGGACCTGGAGACCACCGGCGGCTCGCCGGCCGAGTCGGCCATCACCGAGATCGGCGCGGTCAAGGTCCGCGGCGGCGCGCACCTCGGCGAGTTCGGCACCCTGGTCGACCCCGGCGGCGAGATCCCGCCGTTCATCACCGCGCTGACCGGCATCACCCAGGCGATGGTCACCGCCGCGCCGCGGATCGAGTCGGTGCTGCCGGCGTTCCTGGAGTTCGCCCGGGGCTGCGTCCTGGTCGCGCACAACGCCCCGTTCGACATCGGCTTCCTCAAGGCCGCCTGCGCCCGGGAGGGGTACGCCTGGCCCCCGTTCGCCGTGATCGACACCGTCGACCTGGCGCGCCGCGTGCTGACCCGCGACGAGGTCCGCAACTGCAAGCTGGAGACGCTCGCCCGCTTCTTCCGCACGCCCACGCAGCCGTGCCACCGCGCCCTGGAGGACGCCCGCGCCACCGTCGACGTCCTGCACGGCCTGATCGAGCGGATCGGCTCGTTCGGCGTCACCTCCCTGGAGGAGCTGCGCGGCTTCGCCAAGGCCCCGACCCCCGAGCAGCGGCGCAAGCGGCACCTGGCCGACGACGTGCCCAGCGCCCCGGGCGTGTACGTCTTCGAGGACGCCTCCGGCGAGGCCCTCTACATCGGCAAGAGCGGCGACCTCAGGAGCCGGGTGCGCAGCTACTTCACCGGCTCCGAGACCCGCCAGCGGGTGCGCGAGATGGTCGGGCTCGCCGAGCGCGTCCGCACCATCGTGTGCGCCACCGGGCTGGAGGCGGAGGTCCGCGAGCTGCGCCTGATCGCCGAGCACAAGCCGCGCTACAACCGCCGCTCCAAGTTCCCCGAGCGGGTCATGTGGCTCAAGCTCACCGTCGAGCCGTTCCCGCGGCTGTCGATCGTCCGCGACTGCCGCGACGACGGCGCCGCCTACCTCGGCCCGCTCACCTCCCAGCGGCAGGCCGAGGAGGCGCGCGCCGCGCTGCACGAGGCCGTCCCGCTGCGGCAGTGCACCCAGCGGCTGACGCCCCGGCTGATCGAGGGCGGGAAGGCGCGCAGTTGCGCGCTGGCCGAGATCGGCCGGTGCGGGGCGCCCTGCGAGGGCCGCGAGAGCGCCGAGGCGTACGGCCTCCACGTCAGTTCGGCCCGGTCCGTGCTGGCCGGGGACGTGCGCCCCGTGGTCGCCGCCGCCCAGGTCCGCATCGACCGGCTCGCGGCCGAGCAGCGCTACGAGGAGGCCGCCGTGCAGCGCGACCGGCTGGCCGCGTTCGTCCGGGCCGCCGCGCGCGCCCAGCGGCTGGCCGCGCTGGCCGGCTGCGCCCAGGTCGTGGCCGCCCGGCCCGCGTTCGACGGCGGCTGGGAGCTGGCCGTGGTCCGGCACGGCCGGCTCGCCGCGGCCGGCACGATCCCGCCGCGCGCCCGCCCCCGCCCCTACGTCGACGCGCTCATCGCCACCGCCGAGACCGTCTTCCCCTGGTCGGACGCCACCGGCGCGCCGGGCGGCGCGGCCGCCGCCCAGGAGATGGAGTGCGTGCTGCGCTGGATGGAGTCGCCCGGCGTCCGCCCGGTCGAGATCGACGGCACCTGGACGTGCCCCGTCCACGGCGCCGAGCGGCTGCGCGGCTGGATCGACAACGCCTACGCGGCCCGTCCGCCCGGGGAGCCGAGGACCGGCCGCCCACTAAGGTGAGCGGACGTCCGGTTCCGGATTCCCGGCGATCTGCGAGGATCCACTTCCATGGCCATGCCCCTCTACGACAGCCAGCCCACCCGGCGCGTCCCGTGGGTGACGTACCTGCTGGTCGCAGCCAACGTGGTGGTCTTCCTGCTCACCCCCATGGCCAACTTCTCCAGCTGGTACGGCGACGGCAAGGTCCGCGAGTGCAACGCCGCCCGCTTCACCTTCGAGCACGGCGCGGTGCCCAAGGAGCTGACCACCGGGCGGCAGCAGCCGATGCCGGCCGAGGTGACGTCCCAGTGCGGCCCCGCCGACTTCGACAAGGCGCCGTGGTTCTCGGCGTTCTCCTCGATGTTCCTGCACTCGGGCGCGCTGCACCTGCTGGGCAACCTGGTGGCGCTGTTCGTGGTCGGGATGGGCGTGGAGGACCGGCTCGGCCGATGGCGGTACCTGCTGGCCTACCTGCTGTTCGGCCTGGTCTCGGTGTACGGGTTCGCCTACGTGTCGCCCGACTCCACCACGCCGCTCATCGGCGCGTCAGGCGCCATCGCCGGGGTGCTGGGCGCGTACCTGATCCTCAACCCGCGCGGCCGCATCGTCAGCCTGGTCCCGCCGGTCATCGTGATCCGGCTGCCCGTCTGGGTCGTGCTGGGCTACTGGTTCGTCCTGCAGTGGCTGTCGCTGGGCGACACCGAGAGCAACGTCGCCTACGTCGCCCACATCGCCGGCTTCCTGGCCGGGATGGGCTTCGCCGCCCTGGCCCGGCGGGCCGGGCCGTCGCGCCGCCTGGCCGCCCTGAGCCGCGGCTAGCCGGACGCTGCCGATAGAGTCGGGCTGTTTCCGGATCCGACGGTTCCCGAGGGGGAGGGCGCAGTGGTCACTGCGATCGTGTTCGTCAAGGCCGACGTCGCGCGCATCCACGAGGTGGCCGAGAGCATCGCCGCACTCGACGGCGTCAGCGAGGTCTTCTCCATCACCGGCGAGTTCGACCTGATCGCGATGGTGCGGGTGCGCCGGCACGACGAGCTCAACGACGTGATCCCCGGCCGGCTCAACAAGATCCCCGGGATCCGCGACACCGAGACCCACATCGCCTTCCGCACGTACTCCCGGCACGACCTGGACGCCGCGTTCGCGCTCGGCCTCCCGGACGCGGACTAGGCGTCCGGGAGCCGTTCAGAGCCTGTTCAGAGCCCGCTCAGAGCTCGCTCAGGGGCGCAGCGACTGGGTGACCTTGATCCAGCGGTCCAGGGTGGCGGCCGCCGCGCCGGTGTCGATGATCTCCCCGGCCCGCTCGTAGGCCGCCCGCAGCGCCCCGGTCAGCTCCGCGGGCGGGGGCGCGCCGTCGTAGGCGACCATCAGCGCGGCCGCGTTGAGCCGCACCATGTCGCGGACCGCGCCCGGCTCCCCGGCGAACACCGCCCGGGCCACCCGGGCGTTGAACGGGGCGTCCGCGCCGCGCAGGTCGTCCGGCGCGGCCGGCGGGATGTCCAGCTCGGCCGGGTCGAACGTGGTCTCGGTGGCGGTGCCGTCCCGGACCACCCAGACCGCCGAGGTGCCGGTCGTGGTGAGCTCGTCGAGGCCGTCGTCGCCGCGGAACACCAGCGACGAGCAGCCGCGCTCGGCGAACACGCCCGCGACGATGCCCGCCATCCGCGGATGGAACACGCCCACCGCCTGGGTGGTCGTCCGCGCCGGGTTGGTCAGCGGGCCGAGGAAGTTGAAGACCGTGGGGGTGCCCAGCTCGCGGCGCGGCCTGCCGGTGTACTTGAACGCCGGGTGGTACAGCGGCGCGAAGCAGAACGTGATGCCGACCTCCTCGGCGGTCCGCGCCGCGCGGTCGGCCGGCAGGTCGATCGCGACGCCGAGCTCCTCCAGCAGGTCGGCGGCGCCGCAGGAGGACGAGGCGGCGCGGTTGCCGTGCTTGACGACCTTCACGCCCCCGGCCGCGGCCACCACGGCGGCCATCGTGGAGATGTTGACGGTGTGCGCCCGGTCGCCGCCGGTGCCGACCAGGTCGCCGAGCCGGCCCGGGACCTCGATCGGGGTGGCGTTGGCCAGCATCCCGTCCGCCAGCCCGGACACCTCCGCGACCGTCTCGCCCTTGGCCCGCAACGCGATCGCGAACCCGGCGATCTGGGAGTCGGTGGCCTCGCCGGCCATGATCTGGTTCATCGCCCAGGAGGTCTCCCGGCTCGTCAGCGACTCGCCGTCGAGCAGGGCGTTGAGCAACGCTGGCCAGCTGGTACGCGCATCCATGGTTCCCCCAGGGTGGGACGGGTCCGAGGGGACGTGCGGGGGACGGCCGAACGGCCGCGCGCCCCGTCGGCGGGGCGCGCCCCCGCCTCCCCGGCGAGTTGGCTTCTACAGGGCCGGAAGGCGGTTCGCGGCGCGGTCGCGCATCAGCTCGGCCACCGCGTTCGCCAGCGCCATCGGGTCCAGCGGCAGGCCCACGACCTTGTCGGCGCGCGACCAGGTCGCCAGCCAGCCGTCGTCGCGGCGGGCGATGATCGCCAGGAACGGCGGGCAGTCGTACACCTCGTCCTTGGCCTGCCGGCAGACGCCCAGCCCGCCGGCGGGCTGGGCCTCGGCGTCGACCACCGCGACGTCGATGCCGCCCTCGTCGAGCCGCTCCACCACGGCGGGCTGGGTGGCGCACTCCACGTACTCGACCGCGGGGAGGTCGGCGGCGGGCCGGCGCCCGATGGCGAGCCGGATCCGGGAACGGGTGTTCGCGTCGTCGCTGTAGACGAGAACCTTCATCGGGCTCTCCGGGGCGGTGCTCATGGCTGAGAAGGTTACCGGCCCGGTACGTCTTCGGCCACGGCCGCCTCGGTTCGGGCCGGCCGGAGCGCCGCCCGCCCCTGTCCAGCAGGCGTTACGGGCGCCGCGGGGGCCGCCGCAAGAGCGCGCGCGGGGCGCGCCCGGGACACGCTCGGGGGTCGCTGAAGGGGGGTCCTGCACGGGACCCGGGACCGGTGACGTAATAATGTCGCCCGTGGCAACAGCATCCGCGATACAGACAACACCTCACGCTCGGGCGAATCGTCCCAACCTGGTCAGCGTGGGGACGATCGTTTGGCTGTCGTCCGAGCTGATGTTCTTCGCGGCTCTGTTCGCGATGTTCTTCACGATCCGCTCTGTGACGATCGGCCAGCAGGGCGAGCACGCATGGCCGGGAGCCCACCTGGACCTGCCGCTTTCGGTGTTCAACACGACCATCCTGGTGCTGTCCTCGGTGACCTGCCAGATGGGCGTGTTCAAGGCCGAGGCCGGCAAGGTCGGCCGGGACGGCGGACTGCTGAACTTCCGCCGCTGGGGCCTGCGCGAGTGGTACGTGCTCTCGTTCCTGATGGGGGCCTACTTCGTGGCCGGTCAGGCCTACGAGTACTACAACCTCGTCACCCACGAGGGCATGACGCTGGCCTCCTCGGCCTACGGCTCGGTGTTCTACCTGACGACCGGCTTCCACGGTCTCCACGTGACCGGCGGCCTGATCGCGTTCCTGTTCGTCCTCGGACGGACGTACGCGGCCAAGCGCTGGACCCACGAGCAGGCGACGAGCGCGATCGTCGTGTCGTACTACTGGCACTTCGTGGACGTGGTCTGGATCGGCCTGTTCGCGACGATCTACCTCCTCGACCTCTGACCTGACAGACCTTCTACCGACGACATGACCCGAACGGGGATTTCCGTGAAAAGGTTCACCGCATGGCGACGGCGCCCGTGGGCGGGCTACGCCGTCGTGCTGGCGGCCCTGGCGGCGATCGGCGTTATCTACGCCGGTTTCCAACCGCAGCCCGACCACGCCCAGGCGGCGAACACGGCGCAGGCCGCAGATGATCTGCAGAACGGCAAGCAGCTGTTCGAGAAGAACTGCGCCAGCTGCCATGGCCTGAACGGCGAGGGCACCAAGGACGCCAAGGGCAACGCGATGGCCCCGAGCCTGATCGGGGTGGGCGCCGCATCTGTCGACTTCCAGGTCAGCACGGGCCGGATGCCCGCGATGAACCCTGGCGCGCAGATGCCCCGAAAGGAGCCGATCCCCGCCTTCGACGTCAACATCAAGACGGACTACGAGGACCCGGAGCAGCGCGAGGCCGCCCTCAAGCAGAAGGCGCAGGCCGAGAAGAACCTGCGCGACCTGAACGCCTACATCCAGTCCCTGGGCGGCGGGCCCGAGGTGCCCAGCGCCGAGGCCGTGGACCCGGAGAAGGGCGACGTCGCCCTCGGCGGCAAGCTCTTCCGCACCAACTGCGCCCAGTGCCACAGCTTCGTGGGCTCGGGCGGCGCGCTCACCGGCGGCAAGTACGCCCCGCCGCTGGACACCAGCGACGTCACCCCGACGCAGATCTACGAGGCCATGCTGACCGGCCCGCAGGCGATGCCGGTGTTCAACGACGGCACGCTCACGCCCGAGGACAAGCGCGCCATCATCGCCTACATCGTGCAGACCCGTGAGGAGCCCAACCCGGGCGGCAACGGCCTCGGCCGCATCGGCCCGGTCTCCGAGGGCCTGGTGGGCTGGCTGGTCGGGCTCGGCCTGCTCGTCCTGGCGGCGGCGTGGATCACCGCGAAGAAGCCGAAGAAGCTGAAGAAGTCATGAGCGACAACAAGGACACGACCGGCTCCGGCAGGGAGCCGAGCGCGCACGGCGGCACGCCCGAGCGCGTGGTGGGCACGCCGTCACCGGCGGCGGAGAAGCACCTGCTGGCCAGCGAGGACGTCTCCGCTCCGGCGGGGGCGGGACAGGAGCTGGACGAGAAGTCGGCCAAGCGCGCCGAGCGGATCGTCGCCCTGTTCTTCCTGCTCGCCTTCGCCGGCAGCGTGGCGTTCATCGCCTACTACATCGGCTGGAGCGGCCGCGACGGCGGCATGCACGGCATCCACCGGGCCAAGGAGTCCAACCTCTGGCTCGGCGGCATGATGGCGCTGTCGTTCCTGGCACTGGCCATCGGCGTCACCATCTGGGTGCGCCGGCTGATGACCAGCAAGCCGATCGTCCAGGAGCGGCACGAGCAGCGGGCCTCCGAGGAGACCCGGCAGGCGTTCACCCGGGACTTCCTGGAGGGCGCCGAGGACAGCGGCATCACCAAGCGGCCGCTGCTGCGCCGCACGCTGCTGCTGGCGGCCGCGCCGCTCGGCCTGGCGCCGCTGGTGCTGCTGCGCGACCTCGGCCCGCTGCCGGAGAAGCGGCTGCGCCACACGTTCTGGGGCGAGGCCGTCAAGAAGGCCAAGAGCGAGGGCAAGAAGGGCGTCCGGCTCGTCGTCGACGGGACGAACAAGCCCCTCAAGGTCAGCGACTTCAGCTCGCCCGGTGCGATGATCACGGTCCTCCCCGAGGGGATCGAGGAGGACGCGCACCACCCGCTGAACGAGATCGCCAAGGCGGTCACGATCCTGATCAACGTCCCGGCCGACCAGTTCAAGCCGGCCAAGGGCCGGGAGAACTGGCACGTCGGCGGCATCGTGGCGTACTCCAAGATCTGCACCCACGTGGGCTGCCCCGCGGCCCTGTACGAGCAGACCACGCACCACATCCTGTGTCCGTGCCACCAGTCCACGTTCGACGCCACCGACGCGGCCAAGGTCGTGTTCGGCCCGGCGGCGCGCGCGCTGCCGCAGCTTCCGCTGGGCGTGGAGAACGGTTACCTGGTGGCCACCGACGACTTCCCCGAGCCGATCGGACCGAGCTTCTGGGAGCGCGGATGAGCGAGGCAACCGCCCCGAAGGCGGTCGACGGAACGCTGAACTTCCTCGACGACCGCCTGGGCTCCACCACCTTCTTCAAGCGGAACGTGAAGAAGGTCTTTCCGGACCACTGGTCGTTCATGCTGGGCGAGATCGCCCTGTACTCGTTCATCATCCTGCTGCTGACCGGGACGTTCCTGACGCTCTGGTTCCAGCCGAGCATGCACGAGGTGGTGTACGACGGGTCGTACACCAAGCTGCAGGGCGTGAAGATGTCGGAGGCCTACGCCTCCACGCTGCACATCAGCTTCGACGTCCGCGGCGGCCTGCTCATGCGGCAGATCCACCACTGGGCGGCCATCCTGTTCATGGCGTCGATCATGGCGCACATGCTGCGGGTGTTCTTCACCGGCGCGTACCGCAAGCCGCGCGAGCTGAACTGGCTGATCGGCGTCGGCATGTTCACGCTGGGCATGGTCGAGGGCCTCTTCGGCTACTCGCTGCCCGACGACCTGCTGTCCGGCACCGGCCTGCGGATCACGCAGGGCGTGCTGGAGTCGATCCCGGTGGTCGGCACGTACGGCTACATGTTCCTGTTCGGCGGCGAGTTCCCCGAGGGCAACAACGGGGAGATCATCCCGCGGCTGTTCACGCTGCACGTGCTGCTGATCCCGGCCCTCATCCTGGGCCTGGTCACCGCGCACATGATGATCATGTGGCACCAGAAGCACACCGCGATGCCGGTCAAGAACCAGACCGAGAAGCAGGTGTACGGCTACCCGTTCTACCCGGTCTTCATGGCCAAGACGGGCGCCTACTTCCTGTTCACCTTCGGCGTGCTGGCGCTGCTCGGCGCGTTCGCCCAGATCAACCCGATCTGGCTGTTCGGGCCGTACGACCCGGGCGCCATCTCCTCGGCCTCCCAGCCGGACTTCTACATGGGCATCCTCGAGGGATCCCTGCGGATCATGCCGAACTGGGAGATCACCGCCTGGGGCTACACGCTCAGCCTGAACGTGCTGATCCCGGCGCTGATCCCGCTGGGGATCGTGTTCGGCGGCGCGGCCGTCTGGCCGTTCCTGGAGCAGTGGGTGACCGGCGACAAGCGGCACCACCACGTCAACGACCGGCCGCGCAACGCCCCGGTCCGCACCGGCGTGGGCATGGCCGCGGTGACGTTCTACGGCATCCTGTGGCTGGCCGGCGCCAACGACGTGATCGCCGAGCGGTTCCACCTCTCGCTGTTCGCCACGACCTGGTTCTTCCGGTTCACGGTCTTCATCGGGCCGGTGCTGGCGTACATCATCACCAAGCGGATCTGCCTGGGCCTCCAGCGCAAGGACGCGGACGTGATCGGGCACGGCGTCGAGAGCGGCATCATCCTGATGTCGCCCGACGGCAAGTTCAGCGAGCGGCACGAGCCGGCGCGCGAGGAGGAGCGGGCGGTGATCCTGAGCAAGGAGAACGCCCGTCCCGAGGCGCCCGCCGTCGACGCCAACGGCGTTCCGGCGCCGAGCAGCAAGGGCCCGATGGGGCACCTGCGCTCGCGGCTGCACCGGGCCTGGACGAGCGACGACATCGCCGTCGAGGAGCACGGCCACGGCGAGCACGGCGACGGGCACGAGGTCGCCGAGGGCGAGCGGAAGCAGCTCACCGACAAGCACTGACGGGCTCCGCGGAGTTCCGACGGGCTCGACGGGCACGGGGCCCGCCACCGGACCACCGGTGGCGGGCCCCGGCTCGCGTTCTGGGGAGACCGGGGAGAGATGACCAAGACCCTCGTCGTCACCAACGACTTCCCGCCCCGGCCGGGCGGCATCCAGGCGTTCGTGCACAACCTCGCGGTACGGCGCCCGCCCGGCTCGGTCGTGGTCTACGCGCCGGCCTGGACGGGGGCGGCGGAGTTCGACGCGGCGCAGCCGTTCCCGGTCGTGCGGCACCCGACGTCGCTGATGGTGCCGGAGCCGACGGTGCTGCGCCGGGCCGGGGAGATCCTGCGTTCGGAGGGGTGCGACTCGGTCCTGTTCGGGGCGGCGGCGCCGCTGGGCCTTCTCGCTCCCGCGCTGCGCGCGCGCGGCGCCGAGCGGCTCGTGGGGCTCACCCACGGGCACGAGGCGGGCTGGGCGGCGCTCCCGCTGGCGCGCGGCCTCCTGCGGCGGATCGGGGACGGCACGGACGCGCTGACGTACTTGGGGGAGTACACCCGGTCCCGTATGGCGCGGGCCCTGTCGCCCCAGGCGGCCACCCGGATGGCGTGGCTGGCGCCCGGCGTGGACGAGGAGGTCTTCCGCGCCGGGGCGGGCGGCGCCGAGGTGCGCCACCGGCACGGGCTCGCGGACCGGCCCGTGGCCGTCTGCGTGTCCCGGCTCGTACCGCGCAAGGGGCAGGACGCCCTCATCCACGCCTGGCCGCACGTGCTGAAGAAGGTCCCGGACGCGGCCCTGCTCCTGGTGGGCGGCGGGCCGTACCGCGCCGAGCTGGAGCGGCTGGCCGAGTCGCAGGGCGTCGCGCGGTCGGTCGTCTTCACCGGCAGCGTCCCGTGGGAGGAGCTGCCCGCGCACTACGACGCGGGCGACGTGTTCGCGATGCCCTGCCGGACGCGCCGCCGCGGGCTCGACGTGGAGGGCCTCGGCATCGTGTACTTGGAGGCGTCCGCGACCGGCCTGCCCGTCGTGGCGGGCGACTCGGGCGGGGCGCCCGACGCGGTGCTGGAGGGCGAGACCGGAGTGGTCGTGGACGGGCGTTCCGTGGCGGAGGTGGCGCGCGCGCTGACCGGCCTGCTGGACGACCCCGTACGGGCCCGTGAGATGGGCGAACAGGGCCGCGCGTGGGTGGAGCGCGAGTGGCGCTGGAGCCTCCAGGCCTCCCGGCTGGACGCCCTCCTGACCGGCTGACCGCGCCCGTCGTCCCCGCGGGTGCCGCGCCCGCCCCCGGCAGTGGCAGTATTCCTGTCATGGCGGACGTCGAAGACGCGTGGGAGCCGGTGTCCGAGGAGGCCACCGGCTGGTTGAAGGATCTCGATCCCGAGCACGGCCACACCGGCTACGAGCCCCCGCGCCGCCCGGACGCGGCGTGGATCCTGCACTCGATGTACGTGTGGAAGGACGGCCTGGTCACCACCACCCATGATGACGTGCTCCAGTCGGCCCGGGCGTCCGGGCTGGCCGAGCCCGACCCGGACGGCGACCTCATGGAGGGCGCCGTCGTCACCGGGACCCGGCTCGGCCGCGGCGGGCATCCCGGCGCGGGCTGGCGGCGGCTGCGGTGGGCCGAGCTGGCGCGCGGGTTCGGGGAGCCGGCCGTCCCGGCGGGGGAGCGGCCGGGCATCCGGTGCCTGCGCCAGGCGCACCCCACCGGCAGCTGGTCGGCGGCGATCGAGCCGCCCGCCGAGGGCTGCCTGGACCGGGAGGGCTGGCGGCGGCTGATGGCGCTGCTCGTCCGGCACGACGTGGACGGCGAGGACCGGCGCTGCTTCGCGTACTACTGCTCGCTCGTCACCAACGACTGGGACCGGGAGACCGTGCTGGCGGGCCGGCTCGGCGACGCCGCCGGCCTGTACGACCATCCGGCGGTGGAGAGCTGCCCGTCGAACCTGTGGGCGGACGACCGGTCGTGGGTCGTCTACTGCGACTGGGACCTGTGGGGCACCAAGGTGGTGGGTCCGCCCGCGCTCATCGAGTCGGTGCTGGCCGATCCGGAGCTGGAGGCCCTGCGGCTGCCCTGGACGGGCTGAGCGCCGAACGTGCGGGCCGCGGCCCGTACCCGGAGGACGGGAGGGCGCCCCGCCCCCGCGCCGCGGGCGGGACGCCGCTCCCGGGATCCCCCGGGTCAGGGGTGGGACCGCCCCGGCACTCCCGGAGACCGTTCCACGCGCTTCCCCGTCGAGGAGGGGTTCCGATCGGCGGTGCCCCGGCCCGGCGCCCTATGGGGGGAGAACCTGGAGGCGGGCGCGTCGTGCGGGACGGCCGGTCGCCGCGGATCGGAGGGGCGTGGACGGGAGTGCCGGGCGCGGCCCCGGCATCCGGCCGGGCGCCCGCGTGAGGAGGGGTGGGCCACCCCGCGGAGGTCGTTCACCGGGGTACCTCCTCCGTGCGCCGACGACCGTCTGACAGGACCGACGCTAAGTGCCGGAGGGGGTTGCGGCACGACCGTTATGCCGGGCTTAAGGCGAGCCTGAGCCGGACCTAAGCCGTTCCCCGGCCGCACCCCTCCCGACCTGCGGCGACACCGGATTCCGGGCGGCGCGGCCCATCAGGGCCACCGCCGGCCCGTTCCGCCCGCGATGCCCCGTGAGCAGGGAAGACGCCGGACGGCTCTTGGAGCCGGTGACGGATTCCGGAGGGTTTTCTTGTCACCATCTCCATAACGGGACCACCGGGGCGTATGCTCCGGGGTTGTCGGAACGGCCCCTGCGGGCCGTTCCAGGGCGCGGCGGGAGCGGAGCGGGTTCCGGCCGCCGTCCGCGACGATCAGGAACGCGCTCCCCGGAGCGCACGGAACCACGACGCCGTTTCGCCGAGCCTCCCCTCCTCCACAGGAGAGGACATGGCGCGACGCGACAGTAGGCATGCGTCCCAAAGCACGTATGAAGCCTTCTGGGCGGACCCGGCACGTCCCCGGTCCAGGCAACGCCCCCGGCGCGAGCAGCCGGCCGACCCGCGCAACGCGGGCGTAGGCGGCCCGCGGCCTCCGGGCCCGCGCGGCGGCGACGCACGCGATCGGCGTGCCCGCGAGCCGGGCCCGCCCCCGCGCGGCGGCCCCGGCCTGCCCGGCGGCCTGCCCGTTCCGCCGGCGCGCGGCGGGTCACCCCGCGCCACGCCGCCCGACGGCCTCCCGTGGTACGCCGAACCGGCCACCGCCCCGAGCGGCCCCGGCCTCCGCGATGCCGGTCTTCGTGATGCGGGCCCTCGTGATGCCGGACTCCGGGATCCCGGCCTTCTTGACCCCGGACCGCGTGATCCCGGACCGCGTGACCCCGGACTCCGGGATCCCGGCCTTCATGACCCCAGACTGCGTGACCCCGGACCGCGTGAGCCCGGACCGCGTGATCCTCGGCTTCGGGAGGCAGGCCGGGCCGCGGCGGTGCCGGTCGCGCGGCGGGAGGCGGCGCGGCCGGGCGACCGGGAACCGGTGGCCGCGCGGTCGTCGCACGGCGTGCTCCTGGGCGACGTCGAGTCGTCGGCCTTCTGGGACCGCGAGCCCGCGCAGCGGGCCCGGCCGGCGCGGCGGCGCGACCGTACCGGGAGCAAGAACCGCAGGGGCGGCGGGAAGCGGCCGAAGGCCCGCAGGCAGCACGCCGGGCCGCGGGCGCTGCCGCAGCAGCGGGCGCGCGGCGCGCGCGGCCCGGCGGACCGGATGCGCACCGGGACGCTCGTGTTCTCGATCGTGGTCGGGCTGTCGCTGCTGGCGATCGTGGAGCGGAGCCTGATCGAGGGCACGACGTTCGGCGACCCCGGCCCCGCGGGCAGCGACCTGCAGTTGCGGTCGCCAGGGCAGGTGGCGCAGGTGCCCCCGGACGCGGAACGGCGCCCGGCACCCGACCGCTCGGGACCCGTCGCGGCGGTGCCGGACACCCGCGCGCTGACCGAGCGCATCACCAGGCTCACCACCGACCAGCACGGGCTCGCGGCGCGGCAGGCGTACGGCGCCGCGCCCGACCGGCCGCCCATCGTCGGCGTCGACCGGGTGAGCGCCGACCGCCGGTGGGCCTTCGGAACGACCACGATCCCGGTCCCGGCGGGCAGCTCCGCCTCGCCCGAGGGGGCGTTCTTCGCCGGGCGGTGGGGCGAGGGGCAGTGGCAGGTCGCGCTGTCGGGGACGAGCTCGTTCAACGCGATCCTGGGGCGCATGCCCGCCGACGTGATGCCGGCGGCGGAGGCGGCGGCGCTGCGCCGGTACAGCTCGCTGACGGCCGAGCAGGCCGTGGCGGCGGCGAACGGCACCCGGGCCGGGGACGGGCTGATGCTGCCGTGGCGGCTCGGCAGGACATGGTCGATCGGCAGCGCCGACGGCGAGGGGAAGGCCCGGCCGCTGGCCGCGCTGGCCTTCTGGGGCGGCGACGGCCGGGTGCTGTCGGCCGCCGCCGGGCGGGTCTACCGGTTCTGCGCCGGCCGGACCGGCAGCGGGATGGTCATGGTGGTGCACCCCAGCGGGCTCGCCAGCACGTACTACCGGATGCGGGACGTGACCTCCGTACGCAGCGGCGGCACGGTCGCGCGCGGCGTGGCGCTCGGCCGGATCGGTGCCGAACGGCCCTGCGGCGGGGCGCCGGCGCCCCGGTCACTGGTCCAGTTCTCGCTGCGGCGCGGCGCCGAGGAGGTGCCGCTGGAGGGGACGCGGATCGGCGGCTGGACGTTCCGGCAGCGCGCCAGGCCCCTGCTCGGCTTCGCCGAGCGCGGCCCGATGCAGGTGCTCCCCGGCGGCCTGCTGGCCAACCTCGGCGCCGTCCCGGACGCGGACGGGCCGGGGCTCCCGAAGCCGGGGAACGGCGGAGGCGAGGCAGGCAAGGAAGGCAAGGAAGGCACGCCCGCGCCCTCAGCGACCCAGAACAGGAGTTCCACCAGTGCAGACGCGAAGTAGCGACGATCCCGCCGTGCCGACGTGGGCGCTGCGCGCCGTGCTCGTCGGCGCGGTCCTGGTGCTCATCGGCGCGGCGACCCCGCAGGGCGCCGCCGTGGCCGGCGACGTGCAGCGCTTCCTCTCGTTCTTCGCCGGGGTCTTCACCCTGCTGGCGTTGACGACGGCCGTGGTCAGCGGGCTGCTGGCGACCGAGCGGCTGATCCTGGCGATCCGGCACCGGGTGCTGGCGCAGGCGGTGCACCGCGCGGCCTCGGTGCTGGCGCTGACGTTCGTGGTCGCGCACATCACGATCAAGGTGGTGGGCGGGCTGGCGCTCCCGGCGCAGGTCGTGGTGCCCTCCGTGGGCCCGATCGGGTACGGGACGGTGGCGTTCGAGCTGATGGTCGTGGTGGCGGTGAGCGGGATGATGCGGGTCTGGTTCGCGCGCGGCGCCCGGCCGTGGGTGTGGCGGTCGATCCACTCGATCGCGTACCTGGCGTGGCCGCTCGGCATCGCGCACGGCCTGACCGCGGGACGGTCGGCGGCGACCTGGGTGACGCTGAGCTACATCGTGTGCGCCGGGTTCGTGGCGCTAGCGGTGATCGCTCGGATGTTCGTGATCGTCAAGCCGCGGGAGGTGCGCCGGGCCGGCGACGGCGTGCCGGCCCCGGCGGCGGCGCGCGGGCGGGAGGCCCGGTCGGCCGCGGGGCGGCGCGAGGACCGCCGCGCCGGCGAGTTCGGCCCGCGCGACGGCGAGCTGACGCGATGAGCGGCACGATCACCGTCTCCAACATCGGCGGCCCCAGGCTCACCCTGGGCTTCGACCGGTTCGACCGGCTCGACCTGGAGCGGCACAAGGCCGTGCACGGCAAGCTGAACACGCCCGTGCTGGAGGACCTGGTCGCGATGGCCGAGCAGGTCGACATGCGCGGGCGCGGCGGGGCCGGGTTCCCGTTCGCGCGCAAGCTCGCCGCCGTGGCGGCCCGGATCACCCATCCCAGCGCCGACCAGACCCGGCTGCTGCCCGGCGAGGACGAGGACCGGCGCCGGCCCGCCGCGGACGCGGTGGTCGTGGTGAACGGGGCGGAGGGCGAGCCGGGCAGCTCCAAGGACAAGGTGTTGCTCAGCCGGGCCCCGCACCTGGTTCTGGACGGCGCCTCGATCGCCGCGGCCGCGCTGGGCACCCAGCGCATCGTGGTGGCGGTCGAGGACGACGAGGCCGCCCGCTCCGTCCGGGCCGCGATGGTCGAGCGGCGGATGCCGGGCCGGGTGGTGCGGCTCTCCGAGCGGTTCATCTCCGGGCAGGCCGGCGCGGTGGTGCGGGCGATCAACGGCGAGGTCCCGATCCCGCCGGGCCAGAAGGTCCGGGCGGCGGAGTCGGGCGTGGACGGCTGCCCGACGCTGCTGTCCAACACCGAGACGTTCGCGCAGCTGGCGGTGCTGGTCTCGCTGGGCCCCGACCTGTACGCGTCGGCCGGCACCGAGGACGAGCCGGGGACCACGCTGCTCACCGTGGGCGGCACGCAGGTCGTCGAGGCGCCGTACGGGACGCCGCTGTCGGCCGCGCTCGGGCACTGCGAGACCGACGCCGGGCAGGGCGTGCTCGTCGGCGGCTACCACGGCATGTGGCTGGACCCGGCGGCGGTGTTCCGCGCAGTGCTGTCGCGCAAGGGCATGGCGGCGGTGAACGGCACCCTCGGGGCGGGGATCGTCCTGCCGCTGGCGCGGGGCACCTGCCCGCTCGGCGAGACCACCCGGATCGCGTCGTACCTGGCGGCGCAGTCGGCCGGGCAGTGCGGCCCGTGCCGGCTCGGGCTGCCCGACGTGGTCCGCGCGCTGAACGCGCTGAGCGACGGCTCGGGCAGCGTGGAGGACGTGCGCCGCGCGGCGGGCATCGGCCTCGGCCGGGGCGCCTGCACGCATCCGGACGGCACCGCGAAGTTCGTCCTGTCGGCGGTGGAGGCGTTCGCGGCCGACGTGGAGGTCCACCGGGTCTCCGGCACGTGCGGGCAGCCGGTGTACGGCGTGCTGCCGCTGCCGGTGCCGACCGGGGACGAGGGCCGGGTCGCGATCGACTGGAGCCGCTGCGACGGGCACGGGCTGTGCGCCTACCTCGTTCCGGAGCTGATCCAGCTCGACCGGTACGGCTTCCCGGTGGTGCTCGGCACCGACATCCCGGCGTGGCTGGAGCGGGACGTGCAGAAGGCGGTGGCGATGTGCCCCGCGCTGGCGCTGCGCGTCACCACCGGCATGCCCAGGACCGGCAGGGCCGGAAAGAACGGCAGGAACGGAAAGAGCACCGCCCGGCGCGGCTGAGCGGAAAACGGCGCCCATAAGGACCATAAGGACGCCTTAACGGGCCGTGAAATGCCTGGCCCGGCAATTCCTCCTGCCTATGCTCGATCTTGTGGCGAACGAAAAGAAAATCCGGCGAAAAATGCGATCCGATGAACCCCGGCGCTCCCCGGTGCGTATCTCCTGAAAACCCTTGCCAGGGGCGAGCGGGAAGCAGTCGAAAGGAGGGTGTATCCCTTTGCGGAAGTCGTACGGCATGGCGGAGGCGCGCCGGCTGCCGCGGCTGGGGCGCAGCCGGGCGGTGCTCACCGCGGCGACGATCCTGGCGGCGGCCGCCGCGTTCGTCGTGGTGATCGGGGCCCCGGGCGTGCCGGGGGCCCCGGCCGACGGCGACACCCGGGCCGGCCAGCTCGCGGGCGGCTACGTGCAGACCCGGTGGGGCCGGCTGAGCCCGTCCGACCGGAGCCTGCTGACGAAGGTCCGGGAGGCCGGGCTCTGGGAGATGCCCGCGGGCCAGCAGGCCCAGCAGCGGGCGGCCGCGCCGCGGGTCAAGGAGATCGCGGCGATGATCGCCGAGCAGCATCTGCGCCTCGACGAGGACACCCGCGCGGTGGCGGAGCGGCTCGACGTCATCCTGCCGAACGAGCCGAACGGCAGCCAGAAGGCGTGGCTGGCGGAGATGTCGGAGCAGTTCGGCGCCGAGTACGACCGCACGTTCGTGCGGCGGCTGCGCGAGGCGCACGGCCAGGTCTTCGCCCTGATCGCCCAGATCCGCTCGAAAACCGAGAACAGCGAGATCCGTGCCTTCGCGGAACGCGCGATGAGGTACGTGAACACCCATATGACGTTGCTGGAGAGCACCGGTCTCGTCCCCAAGTCGGCCCTTTTCTGAGGGCCGGCCGTCCCCGCTGACACGGAGTCCACATGAGAAGCAGGATGCGAAAGAGGAAAGGCGTGGCCGTCGTACTGCCGGCGCTGCTGCTGATGACCGCGGTACCGGCGGCGCCGGCCGCGGCGGCGGCCGCGCGGCCGTCCCCGACCGCCTCCGCCGACCCGGCCGAGCCGCCCGATCAGAACGGCGGGCAGCAGCCGCCCGGCGACCCGGGCGCCGACCCGTCGGCGCCGCCGGCCGACCCGTCCGCGGACCCGTCGGCGCCGCCGGCCGACCCGTCCGCCGATCCGTCCGCGCCGCCCGGCGAGGGCGAGGGCGGCGACGGCGGGGGCGGGAACGAGTCGCCGATCGCCGAGGGCCCCAACGCCGACGACTTCGCGAACATCCGGCAGGCCCCGCGGGTGCGCCAGGTGCGCAACATGCGCGGCGCCTCGCGCGGCACGTTCAGCTCCCGGTGCGGAACCAACCAGGAGGAGCATCACAACCCGGACAACTTCATCGTCGCGCCCGGCGTGCAGAACGGCGCGCACCACATCCACGACTACGTGGGCAACGAGTCGGCCGACGCGTTCTCGACCGACGAGAGCCTGGCCGCGTCCGGCACCACCTGCACCAACGGCGACCTGTCCACGTACTACTGGCCCGTGATGCGGGACCGGAACGGGCAGGACGACTCCGACGCCGCCCAGCAGAGCGCGGCCGACGGCAACGTCGGCTCGATCGTGCTGCCGTCCCGCGCGAACATCCAGTTCCGCGGCAACCCGCGCAGCAAGGTGACCGCGATGCCGCGGTTCATGCGGGTCATCATGGGCGACGCCAAGGCGGGCACCAACGGCCTCGCCAACGCGCGCGCGTTCTGGACCTGCAGCGGCTTCACCGACCGCGGGTTCACCGACAAGTACCCGCTGTGCCCGCGCAACAGCCAGGTCATGCGGGTGCTGGACTTCCCGAGCTGCTGGGACGGCCAGAACACCGACAGCGCCAACCACCGCGACCACATCAGGTTCCCGCAGCAGAACGGCGCCTGCCCCCAGGGCACCCAGGCCGTTCCCCAGCTGCGGCTGACGCTGAGCTACAACCTGCCCAACCGGGCGCAGGCGTTCGCGGTGGACTCCTTCCCCGAGCAGGGGCACGACCCGGTGACCGACCACGCCGACTTCGTGAACGTCATGCCCGACCGGCTGATGCAGCGCGCCGTGCGGTGCATCAACGGCGGGCGCCGCTGCTGACGCGGCCCGCGCCGTCCGCGGACGGCCCGGCGCGACGGCCGGTGCGGGGGACCGGGCACCCGGTACCCCGCACCGGCCGCGCCGCGTCCCGGGCCCGGTTCGTAAGATCGCGGATATGAACGTTGCCATCGCGGGAGGGCACGGGAAGATCGCGCTGCGGCTGGCCCGGCTGCTGGCCGCGCGCGGGGACACCGTGCTGAGCCTCATCCGCAATCCGGACCATGCCGACGACGTCCGGGCCGCCGGGGCCGGGCCGGTGCCGTGCGACCTGGAGCGGGCGGACGCCGCCGAGGTCGCCGAGAAGATCACCGGTGCCGACGCGGTCGTGTTCGCCGCCGGGGCCGGGCCCGGCAGCGGGGCCGGGCGCAAGGAGACCGTCGACCGCGCCGCCGCGGTCCTGGTCGCGGACGCGGCCGAGCGCGCGGGCGTGCGGCCGTTCCTGCAGATCTCGGCCATGGGCGTGGACACCGAGCCCGCCGCCGACCGGGGCGAGGTCTGGGCCGCCTACATCCGCGCCAAGAAGGAGGCCGAGGAGGACCTGCGGGCGCGCGACGGCCTGGACTGGCTGATCCTGCGCCCCGGCCGGCTCACCGACGACCCCGGCACCGGAACGGTCACGCTCGCCGCGCCGTACGTGGGCCACGAGGCCGTGACCCGCGACGACGTGGCCGCCGTGATCGTGGCGCTGCTGGACGCCCGGGGCGTGCGCCGCCGCGTGCTGGAGCTGATCGGCGGCGACACCCCGGTCGACGCGGCCGTCGCGGCCCTCGCCCGGGACGCCCGGGACACTCGGGAGTAGCGCTCAGGGGTGGCGCTCAGGAGTAGAGCGCGTCGATCTCGCCGGCGAAGTCCTTCAGCACGGCGTGCCGGCGGACCTTGAGGCTCGGCGTCATGTGCCCGGCCTCCTCGCTGAAGTCCACGCCGAGGATCACATGCTTCTTGATCGCCTCGGCGTGGCTGACGCTGCGGTTGGCGTCGGCCACCGCCGCGTCGATCTCGGCGACCAGGTCGGGGTCGG
Source organism: Spirillospora sp. NPDC029432 (assembly GCF_040703975.1). Classification (NCBI taxonomy): domain Bacteria; kingdom Bacillati; phylum Actinomycetota; class Actinomycetes; order Streptosporangiales; family Thermomonosporaceae; genus Spirillospora; species Spirillospora sp. NPDC029432. The sequence continues at coordinate 16,127 of NZ_JBEZWH010000070.1, read as the reverse complement.
TGCGCAGCTCGGCGACCGTCATCGCGGCGGGCTTGCCGTTGCGCTCCTTCCAGGGCCCGAGCGCCTCCTCGTCCAGCGTGATCAGCGCGCTGATGAACTTGCGGCCGTCGCCGACCACCAGGCACTGGCTGATCAGCGGGTGGGCGCGCAGCCGGTCCTCCAGCGGGGCGGGCGCGACGTTCTTGCCGGCCGCGGTGACCAGGATCTCCTTCTTGCGGCCGGTGATGCTCAGGTAGCCCTCGGAGTCGAGCGAGCCGAGGTCGCCGGTGTGGAACCAGCCGTCCTCCAGCGCCTCCTTGGACGCGTCCGCGTTGTTCCAGTAGCCGGTGAGGATGTTGACGCCCTGGACGAGGATCTCGCCGTCCTCGGCGATCCGGACGGTGACGCCGGGGATCGGCTTGCCGACCGTTCCGATCTTGATGGCGGTGGGGCGGTTGACCGTGGCCGGCGCAGTGGTCTCGGTCAGCCCGTACCCCTCCAGGATCGTGATGCCCACGCCCCGGAAGAAGTGGCCCAGCCGCTCGCCCAGCGCGGCGCCGCCGGACACCGCGTACTCGACGCGCCCGCCGACGGCGGCGCGGAGCTTGCCGTACACCAGGACGTCGAAGACCTTGTGCCGGGCCTTGAGCCCGAAGCCCGGGCGGCCGTCCTGCAGCGCCCTGCTGTACGCGATCGCGGTGTCCGCCGCGGCGTGGAAGATCTTGGCCTTGGCCTTGCTCTCGGCGGCGGCCTTCTGCTCGGCGCCGTTGTAGACCTTCTCGAACACCCGCGGGACGGCCAGCAGGAACGTCGGCCGGAACGAGGCCAGGTCGGGCAGCAGGCTGGGGATGTCGCTGTGGCCGAGGACGATGCCGGCCTCGATGGTGGCGACCTGGATCAGCCGGGCGAACACGTGCGCCAGCGGCAGGAACAGCAGCGTCGAGCTGCCGTCGACGGCGATCTCGGCGATCGCGCCCTGGACGGCGTTGCGGGCCGTCGACACGAAGTTGGCGTGGGTCAGCTCGCAGCCCTTGGGGCGGCCGGTGGTGCCCGAGGTGTAGACCAGGGTGGCGAGGTCGGCGCCGGTCCGGGAGCGGCGGCGCTCCTCGATCGTCGCGTCGGAGACCTCGGCGCCGGACGCCGTGACGTCGTCCAGGTCGCCGGAGTCGATGCCCCACACGTGCTGGAGGCCGGGGAGGTCGCCGCGCACCGAGTCGATGGCGGCCAGGTGCGCGGACGTCTCGGCGAAGGCGGCCTTGGCGCCCGAGTCGCCGATGATCCACTCGATCTGCTGGGCCGAGGAGGTCTCGTAGATCGGCACGGTCACCGCGCCGGCGGCCCAGATGGCGTAGTCGAGGACGGTCCACTCGTACCGGGTGCGGGACATCAGCGCCACCCGGTCGCCGGGCTCCACGCCCGCGGCGACCAGGCCCTTGGCGACTCCGGTCACCTCCGCCGCGAACTCCCCGGCGGTCACCGACCGCCACGCGCCGCCGTCGCCGCGGCGCCGCAGCACGACCGTGCCGGGGCTCTCGGCGGCTCTGGTGAAGGGCGCGTCGGTCAGATTGGCGGATTCGGGGATCTCCACCATCGCGGGGACGCTGAACTCGCGCACGGCCCACTCCTCGGTTGACACGGCAGATGGCGGGGACGACGGTACAGCGTTCCCGCGGTCGAATGATACCCGTGAGTAGGTAATTCGTCCCCAGGTGACAATTCGCACGGCGATTTCCCTCGCCGCGGCTCCCGGGCGGGCAGCGCGCTGTTAACGGGGACGCAAAGTCCCCCGCGCTCCGCTCCGCGCGGGCGCCCGGTCGCCTACGCTCTGGTCCCGGGAAGAACCACCACCGGGACGCTGACCACGGGGGCCGTCGTGTCGTTGCTCGAGGTGATCGCACTGACCGCGGCGGACGCGCGCGCCGCCGAGGAGGGCGGTGCCGGCCGGATCGAGGTCGTCGCCGACATGGCCGCCGACGGCCTCACCCCCGATCCCGACGTGGTCGCCGAGATGCGCGCGGCCACCTCGCTGCCGCTGCGGGTGATGCTGCGCGCCAACCCCGGGTTCCGGACGACCGTGCACGAGCTGGACCGGCTGCGCCGGGTCGCCGAGCTGCACCGGGAGGCCGGCGCGGACGGGTTCGTGTTCGGCTTCCTGGACCCGCTCGGCGCGATCGACGCGGGCGCGGCCGGCAAGCTGGCGGCCGAGGTGGCGCCGCTGCCCTGGACGTTCCACCGCGCGGTCGACCACGCCGCCGACCCGGCGGCCGGCTGGCGGGCCGTCCGGGAGCTGGGCGCGGGGGCCGACGGGTCCGGCCCGGACGCGGTGCTGACCGCCGGCTCGCCGCGCGGAGTGGACGCCGGGGTGGACGCGCTGGTCCGGCGGGCCGCCGAGGGCCCGGCCGCGGCCTCGATGATCATGGCCGGGGGCGGGCTGCGCCGCAAGCACGTGGCGCTGCTCGCCGCCGCCGGGGTGACCTCGTTCCACGTGGGCACCGCCGTCCGCCCGGACGGGTCCTGGGACGCGCCGGTGGACGCCCGCCTCGTCCGCGAGTGGCGCTCCCTCGTCGCCGCGGCCGCGGGCGCCTGACCCCCTTGATCCCGCCGTTCCGGCGGACCCGGCCGCGGTGCGCCATGGCGGCGTAGGCCCCGGGCGCGTGTCCTATTAGAGTCGGTTCATGCGGATCCACGTGGTGAGCGACGTCCATGGCCGCGCGGACGCCCTCAAGAGCGCGGGGGACGGGGCGGACGCGCTGATCTGCCTGGGCGACCTGATCCTCTTCATCGACTACTCCGACCACGGCCAGGGCATCTTCGCCGAGCTGTTCGGCCAGGAGAACGCCGACCGGTTCATCGAGCTGCGCACGCTCAAGCGCTTCGACGAGGCCCGCGCCTTCTCGCGGGGGCTGTGGGAGTCGCTGGAGGGCGGCGCCTGGCCGCACATCCAGAAGGCCGTCCGGCGCCAGTACGCCGAGCTGTTCGCCGCCATGCCGGCGCCCGCGTACCTCACGTACGGCAACGTGGACGTCCCGAGCATGTGGGCCGAGCACCTGCGCGAGGGGCACACGGTCCTGGACGGCGAGACGACCGAGATCGGCGGGCTGCGCTTCGGCTTCGTCGGCGGCGGCCTCAAGACCGAGTACCGGACCCCGTACGAGCTGAGCGACGAGGACTACGCGGCCAAGGTCGCGGCGGTCGGCGCGGTCGACGTGCTCTGCTGCCACATCCCGCCCGCCGTGCCGGAACTGCTGTACGACACCGTCGCCCGCAGGTTCGAGCGGGGGAGCGAGGCGCTGCTGGAGGCGATCCGCGAGACGCAGCCCCGGTACGCGCTGTTCGGGCACGTCCACCAGCCGCTCGCGCGGCGGATGCGAATCGGTCGCACCGAATGCGTGAACGTGGGGCATTTCCGGGGCAGCGGAGTTCCCTACGTGCTGTCGCTGTGACGGATACTTCTCTGAGGACGACATCCCGAACGGTCGCGCAGAAGGGCAGAGCATCGATGGCGGACCGCACGAGTTCTTCCATCACGATCCGGTCCGGGAAGGCCGAGATCATGGCCGTGATCGCCGATCTCGAGGCGTACCCGGAGTGGGCCAGCGGGATCAAGGACTTCAGCGTGCAGGAGACCGGCGCGGACGGCCGCGCCCGCCGCGCCACGCTCACCTTCGACGGCGGCCCGTTCAGCGACACCGTCGGGCTGCTGTACGACTGGGGCGGCGACGACCGGGTGAGCTGGGAGCTGGTCGACAAGGGCAGCGTGGTCACCGGGCTGCACGGGTCGTACTCCCTGGAGGAGGCCGCCGGCGGCACGGTGGTGACCTACGAGCTGGCCGTGGACGTCCGCGTCCCCATGATCGGGATGGTCAAGCGCAAGGCCGAGAAGCGGATCACCGACTCGGCGCTCAAGGGGCTCAAGCGACACGTGGAGGCGTGAGCGCTATCCTGCCCCGGGCACGCGGGGTGGCGGTGCGGTTGCGTCCCGCCGACGGATGGACAATGGTCTCATGAACGAGCAGTCGGGCGATCTCCTCGACGAGGCGGTCAAGCTCTTCGAGACGCTGCGCAGGCGGATGGGCGAGGCGGGCGGCCGTTCCGGCGACACCGCTTCCGATGACGCCGGTTCGGATGACGCCGGGACGGGCGGCGACGTGTGGAGCCGCGCGGTGGCCGCGGAACCCGGCGAGGGCGCCGGGGAGCGCGCGGCGCCCCCGCGGATCGCGACCGGCGCCCCCGAATGCCTCGACTGCCCCGTCTGCCGCGCCATCGCCGTGGCCCGCGAGACCGGGCCGGGCGTGCGCGCGCACGTGCGGGAGGCCGGGCGGTCGCTGGCGGCGGCCGCGTTCGACGTGGCCGCGGCCTTCGATCGGACCGGCCGCGCATGGCGCGCCGGGCAGCCGGGGCACGCGGGGCATACCGGGCACACGGGGCACGCTCAGGGCACCGGGCAGGACGAGGGCTCCGCGAGGCGCCGCGAGGAGGAGGAAGCGTAGATGACCCTGACCATCGGCGTTGACGTAGGGGGCACCAAGGTCGCCGCGGGTGTGGTCGACGACCGGGGGCGGATACTCGAGAAGGTCCGCCGGCCCACCCCCTCGACCGACCCCGAGGAGACCGCGTCCGTCATCGCCGAGGTCGTCGACCTGCTCAAGGGCAAGTACGCGGACGTGGCGGCGGTCGGGCTGGGCAGCGCCGGGTTCGTCGACCAGACCCGTTCCACGGTGCTGTTCGCGCCGAACCTCGCCTGGCGGGACGAGCCGATCAAGAAGAAGGTCGAGAGCCTGGTCGGGCTGCCCGTCGTGGTCGAGAACGACGGCAACGCCACGGCCTGGGGCGAGGCCCGCTTCGGCGCGGGCCGCGACCACGACTTCATCGTGCTGATCACGCTCGGCACCGGCATCGGCGGCGGGATCATCATCGGCGGCGAGCTCTACCGCGGCCGGTTCGGGATCGGCGCCGAGGTCGGCCACTTCCGGGTCGTCCCGGACGGCCGCCGCTGCGGCTGCGGCAACCGCGGCTGCTGGGAGCAGTACGCCAGCGGCAACGCGCTCGTGCACGAGGCCCGCGAGCTGGCGCGGGTGGCGCCCGCGATGGCCGGCCGGCTGCTGGAGCTGGGCGACGGCCGTCCCGAGGGCATCAGCGGCCCCGAGGTGAGCCAGGCCGCCCGCGAGGGCGACCCGGCCGCGCTGGAGTGCTTCCGCACGGTGGCGCAGTGGGCGGGCCAGGGGATGGCCGACCTGACCGCGGTCCTGGACCCGGGGGCGTTCATCATCGGCGGCGGCCTGTCCGACGCGGGCGACCTGCTCCTGGAGCCCGCCCGCACCGCGTTCGAGAACGCCCTCACCGGCCGCGGCCACCGCCCGCTGCCGGACATCCGCATCGCCGAGCTGGGCTCGGCCGCCGGCATCGTCGGCGCCGCCGACCTCGCCCGCATCTGACCGGGCCCGTGACGCCCGTACGGGTGCTGAGCTACAACATCCGGTCGCTGCGGGACGACCCGGCGGCGGTCGCGCGGGTGGTGCGCGGGCCGCGCCCCGACGTGGTGTGCCTCCAGGAGGTCCCGCGCTTCCTCGGGTGGCGGCTGAAGCGGCGCCGGCTGGCCCGCGCCGGCGGGCTGGCGGTCGCCTCGGGGCGGCGCGCGGCCGGGCTCGCCGTCCTGCACGGCCCGCGCGCCCGGGTGCTGCACCGCGAGTACCGCCTGCTGTCGCGCGTTCCGGGGCTGCACCGCCGCGGGCTGGCGGTCGCCGTCCTGGAGTTCGGCGCGGGGGAGGGCGCGGCCCGGCTGATCGCCGCGAGCACCCATCTGGACCTGCGGGACGGGCCGCGCCGCGCGCACGCCGCCGAGATCGTCGAGCTGCTCGGCCGGGTCCGCGCCGCGTACCCGGCCCCGGTGGTGCTGGCCGGCGACGTCAACGAGGAGCCGGGCGGCGCGGCCTGGACGCTGCTGTGCGGGCCCTTCCGGGACGCGTACGCCGCCGCGCCGGTGGGCGGCGCGGCGACGTTCCCGGCGCGGGCGCCGCGGCGGCGGATCGACGGGATCTTCACGAGCCCCGAGATCGGGGTGTCGGCCTGCGGCGTGCCCGTCGGACACGACGGACACGACGGACACGACGGACACGGTGAAGCCGGAGAGGCGGACGCGGCCGCGGACCACGTCCGGGCGTCCGACCACCGGCCGCTGCTGGCCGAGCTCGCGCTGCCCTAGACGACGGCGCCGTCGTCGCCGTCGCGCGGCTCGTCGCCCATCCGCAGCACCAGCGTGACGAACCCGCCGATGAACGCGGCGACCGCGAGGAAGGCGGCCCAGCCGGGCACCTCCCAGTCGAGGATCACCGTGAGGAGCAGGTAGAGCGGCCCGCCGACCAGCGCGACCCAGGCGCCCTTGGTGAGCGGGTCGGCGGCCGGCAGCGGCGGCGGGGGCGGCGGGACGTAGTGCCCGTCCTCGTCCTCCTCGTCCTCCTCGCCCTCCTTGCCGGCGGCCGGGGCCTCCTCGTCGTCCTCACCGAACTTGATCACCCGGGCGCGGGGGAGGCGGCCGGTGCGGTCGTCGCCCTCGCGGGGCGGCCGGCGCGGCTCGGGCTCGTCGATGTTCTCCTGGTCGGGCCAGGGCACTCGGTCGCCCTCGGGCACCGCGTCGAAACCGGCGACGATCTCGGCCCAGATGGCGTCCTCGTCGAGCTTCTCCACGTCCGGCCCGGTCCCGCCGGCGGCCTCGCCGCCCGCGGCCGGCGGCTCGGAGTCGCGGGGAGAGGGGTCCCCGGCGTCGGGATCGCGGCGGTCCGGATCGCGCGCGTCCAGGTCGCGCAGCTCGGCGTCGCGCAGTTCGGCATCGTGCAGGTCGGCGTCGCGGAGGTCGAGGTCGCGCAGGTCGAGGTCGCGGCGCTCGTCGCGCAGCCGGGACAGGTGCGACCGCAGGATGTCCTCGGCGGCCGGCTTCATCTCGACGTCGACGTACAGCCGGTCCAGGACGTCCCGGGCGGCGGCCGCCTCCTCCGCCAGGCCGGCCAGCTCGCCCGGTGTGGCGGCGTACGCGGCCACCCCCGCCTCGCCCAGCGCGGTGAGCATGACGTCGGCCAGATGCGGGGCGAGGTCGACCAGCGGCGCGTAGGTGTCCGCTGAGAGTCCATTGCCACGGCGATTCACGGGGCCGGCTCCTTCGTCGACTCCGGCGTGACCGACAGCACCGGCATGACGGCCTCCGCTCCCCCATAGACGTGTGCGCCCGCGCGCGCCCGCAACGGGCCGCCCGCGGGGGGCGGCGACATTCCAGGACGCCACGGAACGTGTGTCCCACGGTATTCGCTGCGCCGCCCGGAACAAGCCCTTGGAGCGCACCCGATCGCGATTCCCTGCGCTGAGCCTACGTTCATACCATCCCCGCCGGGGCCGCGGTGTGGGCAGGCGGGCCGGGGGATGGGAAGATGTCGCATCATCCCCCGTTCGTCGGAGTGTTTCGGTAGGCGCGGCCGCAGGTGGGCGCGGCCGGAGGAAGACAGAAAAGGTGTCGGCATGCTCTGGTTCTGGATCCTGCTCCGGATCGTCCTCTCGCCCATCATGTACCTCCTGTGGCGCCCGCGGAACTCCGGCATGCGCAACGTCCCCAAGCGCGGCCCGGCCCTCATGGTCAGCAACCACCTGTCGTTCGCCGACCACTTCTTCGGCCCGCTGCCGCTGATGAGGCCGATCTTCTTCATCGGCAAGGAGGACTACTTCACCGGCAAGGGGATCAAGGGGCTGCTCAGCAAGGCGTTCTTCACCGGCGTGGGGGTCGTGCCGGTGGACCGCACCGGCGGTTCGGCCGCCGAGGCCGCGCTGGAGACCGGGCTGCGCATCCTGCGCGAGGGCAAGCTGCTCGGCATCTACCCCGAGGGCACCCGCGTCCCCGACAACCGGCTCTACCGCGGCAAGACGGGCGTGGCGCGGCTGGCGCTGAAGTCGCGGGTGCCGGTGATCCCGATGGCCATGATCAACACATTCGAGCTGATGCCGTCCGGGCAGCCGTACCCGCGGCTGGGCGTGCGGCCGGGCGTGCGGTTCGGCCGCCCGCTGGACTTCTCCCGCTACTACGGCCAGGAGAACGACCGCGAGGTGCTCCGCAAGATCACCGACGAGATCATGGAGGCGATCCGGGAGCTGTCCGGCCAGGAGTACGTCGACCGGTACGCCGCCGAGGTCAAGGCCGAGCTGGCGGGCAAGGAGCCCCGCCCGGTCGACGAGGACGAGTGAGCCGCGCGGGCACCGCCCGGGGCTGACGCCATGGGACTGGAAGCGGCGCTCTGGCGCGCGGTCGCCGTCTACCGGTTCGCGGCGCTGGCGTACGCGGCCGTACTGATCGTCCGCAACTCCGGGGGCTACGAGCACCCGGCCGGCGGGTGGGCGGTGCTGGCCGTCATGGTGGCCTGGACGTTCGCCGCCACCTACCTGTTCGCCAACCCGCGCCGGCGCGGCTGGCCGCTGCTGACCGCGGACCTGGCGGTCGCCGCCGGCTGCATGCTGGCGACCGTCTGGGTGGAGACCGCCGCCAACCTGGCGGGCGGCCGCGCGACGCTGACCGCCTCCTGGGTGGCCTCGGTGGTGCTGTCGTGGGCCGTCGCGGGCGGGAAGCGGTACGGCCTGTCGGCCGCGCTGGCCCTGGGCCTGGCCAACATCCTGGTGCACGTGGCGGCCGGGACGCTGCACCGCCTCCAGGGGCCCGGCTCCAGCACGTTCAACGGGATCGTGCTGCTCGGCCTGGCCGGGCTGGCGGGCGGGCACGTGGTGAAGCTGGCCCTGCAGGCCGAGGCGCGGCTGGCGCGGGCGGTGGAGCTGGAGGCCGCGACGCGGGAGCGCGAGCGGCTGGCCCGCCACATCCACGACTCGACGCTGCAGGTGCTGGCGATGGTGCACCGGCGCGGCGGCGAGATCGGCGGCGAGGCGGCCGAGCTGGGCCGGATGGCGGGGGAGCAGGAGGCCGCGCTGCGCACCCTGATCGGCATCGGGGGCGGCAGCGTCCCGCCGCCCCGGCCCGGCGGGGCGGAAGAGGGCGCCGAGGCGGACCTGCGGCCGATGCTGGACGCCCACGCCTCCCCGCTCGTCACCGTCTCCACCCCGGCCACGCCCGTGCGGCTGCCGCGGCACGCGGCCGAGGAGGTCGGCGCGGCGGTCGCGGCGGCGCTCGGCAACGTCCGCGCGCACTGCCCCGCCGGCACCCGCACCTGGGTCCTGGTCGAGGACGACGGCGCCGGGCAGATCACGGTCAGCGTCCGCGACGACGGCCCCGGCATGCCGAAGGAGCGGCTGGCGGAGGCCGCCGCGGCGGGCCGGCTCGGCGTCGCGCAGTCGATCCAGGGCCGGATCCGCGACCTCGGCGGCACGGTCTCCGTCGTCTCCGCGCCCGGCCAGGGCACCGAGATCGAGATGACGGTCCCCGGCGCCAGGGCCCGCTAGGGCGCGCGCTCATCACGCCCCGGTCCCGGTTGGAGCACACGGGCGCTTCGCCGCCCAGGTCGGCCTACGCTGTGGGCGTGAACGAATCCTCCGGTACGCCGCTCAGGGTGATGGTGGTGGACGACCACCCGATGTGGCGCGACGCCGTGGCGCGCGACCTGGCCGAGGCCGGGCACGAGGTGGTCGCCACGGCCGGCGAGGGGAAGGCCGCGGTCCGCATCGCCGCGGCGGCCCGCCCGCAGGTGGCCGTCGTCGACCTCCAGCTGCCCGACATCGGCGGCGTCGAGGTGACCCGCCACCTGGTCGCCGCCGACCCGCCCGTCCGGGTCCTGGTGCTGTCGGCCAGCGGCGAGCAGCAGGACGTGCTCGACGCGGTCAAGGCGGGCGCGACCGGCTACCTGCTCAAGTCGGCCGGGCGCGAGGAGTTCCTCGACGCGGTCCGCCGCACCGGCGACGGCGACGCCGTCTTCACCCCCGGCCTGGCCGGGCTGGTGCTGGGCGAGTACCGCCGGCTGGCCGCCGCGCCGCGCGCCGACGACGGCGCCCCGCGGCTGACCGAGCGCGAGACCGAGGTGCTGCGGCTGGTCGCGAAGGGGCTGACGTACAAGCAGATCGCCGAGCGTCTCGTGCTCTCCCACCGCACCGTCCAGAACCACGTCCAGAACACCCTCGGCAAGCTCCAGCTCCACAACCGCGTGGAGCTGGTCCGCTACGCGATCGAGAAGGGCCTGGACCAGGAGTAGCCGCCCCGTCCTGAACCCGCCCGGCCGTTGCGGCGTCTGAGCGACAAAAGGACACTGAGGACGGGAGCGCGATGGGAGACGACTTCTGGACCGCCGCGCTGGCGGCGGTCGCGGTGCACTTCCTGGTCGGCCTGCTGCCGCTGGCCGGGCTGCTGGGCGCCCGGCGGCGGGTCCGGCGGGGGAGCCGGCCGCCGCGCGCGCCGCACCCGTACGAGATCGCCTACATGCACGGCGGCGGCCGGCACGCGATCGCCGCCTCGCTGACGGCCGTGCGGCTGGACGGCGCCGTCGACGTCCACGCCGACGGCCGGCTCGTGGCGACCCCGCGCGCGGGCGGCGGCCCGCCGGCCGCGGAGATGCCGCTGGACGCCGCGGTCTTCGGCGCGATCGCCGGCGGGCGGGCGCGCACCCTGGCCGAGCTGACGACCGAGCCGGGCGTGCGGGCGGAGATCGACCGGCTGCGCGACGGGCTGGCCGCGCTGGGTCTGGTGGTCGCGCCGACCGGGCGGACCCAGATGAGGGCGCTGCAGTGGATCGTCCGCGGCTGGTGCGCGCTCGGCTTCGCCGTCTTCGTCATCGCGGAGGTCTACAGCGGCTTCCCCCGGATCGTGCTGGTGCTCGCGGCGCTGATCGGGCTGTTCTTCGCGTCCGAGATGCTCGGTGCGGGGAAGGAGCTGACGGACGAGGGCGAGCTGGCGCTGGAGGCGGCCCGGACCGCCAACGCCCATCTAAACCCCGCGTACACGCCCTCCTACAGCGGCCTGCCCCCCGGCGCGGTCCTGATGGGCGTGGCCCTGTTCGGGACGGCGGCGCTGATGGCCTTCGACCCGCTGTTCGCCCACTCCGCCGGGCTGGGCCGCTACCTGGAGCTGACCGGCGTCTCGACCGCGTCCGGCGGCCACGGCGGCTCGTCGTGCTCGGCGTCGGCCTCGGTGTGCTCGTCCGGCTCGTGCGGCGGGGGGTCGAGCTGCGGAGGCGGCGGATCGGGCGGCGGTGGCGGCGGCTGCGGCGGTGGGGGCGGCGGTGGGGGCGGCGGTGGCGGAGGCGGCTGCGGGGGAGGCGGCTGATGAACCCGCCCGAGCTCGGAGTCGGGATCGGCTGGCGGCCGGAGATCGCCGGTTTCGTGGCCGCGCTGCCCGGGCTGCGCTTCACCGAGGTCATCGCCGAGTCCGTGCATCCCGCGCATCCCGCGCCCGCCCTGCTGGAGCTGCGCGGGCGCGGCGCGGCGGTCGTCCCGCACGGGGTGCGGCTCTCGCTCGGCGGCGCCGAGCCGGTGGCCGCCGAGCGGGTCGCGCACCTGGCCGCCTGCGCCGAGGCCCTGGGCGCGCCGCTGGTCAGCGAGCACGTCGCGTTCGTCCGGGCGGGCGGGATCGAGGCCGGGCACCTGCTGCCCGTGCCGCGCACCCGTGCCGCGCTGGACGCGCTCACCGCCAACATCCGCCGCACCCAGGACGGGCTGCCCGTACCGCTGGCCGTCGAGCCCATCGCCGCCCTCTTCGACTGGCCGGACGCCGAGTACGAGGAGGGCGACTTCCTGACCGAGCTGGTGGAACGCACCGGCGCGTTCCTGCTCCTCGACGTCGCCAACGTGTACGCCAACGCCCGCAACCGCGGCGCGGACCCCGCCGCCCTGCTCGACCGGCTGCCGCTCGACCGCGTCGCGTACTGCCACGTCGCCGGCGGCGCCGAGGCGGGCGGCCGCTACCACGACACCCACACCGCGCCCGTGCCGCGCGAGGTCCTGGAGCTGATCGGGGAGCTGTGCGCGCGGCACCGCCCGCCCGGGTTCCTGCTGGAACGCGACGGCCGCTACCCTCCCGCCGCCGAGCTCACGGCCGAGCTGGACGCGATCGCCGCCGCCGCCGGCCTGGCGGCCGTCACGTGACCGCCCCGCCCGATCCCCCCGACGGCCCCGGCCCGTACGACCCTGGTCTGGCGGCGGCGCAGGAGGCGCTCGTCCGCGCCATGACGGCGGGCGGGCCGATGCCGGCCGGGTTCGACGCCGCGGCCGTCCGGGCCGCCGCGCACGGCATCCTCCTCAAGCGCGCGGGCGAGGTGGAGCGCGCCTGGCCCGGGCTGGCCGCGTCGTACGGGACGGGCTGGCGCGGCGCGTTCAGCGAGTGGGCGCGGGAGCGGCCGACCCGCGGGTCGTTCCGGGACGGATGGGACTTCGCGCGGGCGCACCGGGACGGGCTCGCCCCGGCGGCGGCGCGGGAACTGGCCCTGGCGGAGGTGCGGTGGTCCTATGACGGGACGGGCGCGCCGCGCCCCCGGCGGGCCGCCGTGCGGCGCGTTCCCGGCGGGTTGGCCGTGCAGGTCCTCGGCCGTGTCCGGGAAGTTGCCACGGCGGGTGCGCGACGGGCTATGGTCTAGACCAATAGGGCGCGCGCGGCCGGAGGGCGAATGCCCTGTGTGACCGTGCGCGCACCGCTAGTCTTGGCCGCGTGAGATCGAGGGAGGAGCCCGGTGTCTGCTGAGGGAGAGGGCATGCGCGTCGGAGTGCTGACCGGGGGCGGCGACTGCCCCGGACTGAACGCCGTCATCCGCGCCGTGGTGCGCAAGGGCGTGCAGGTCTTCGGGTACGAGTTCGTCGGCTTCCGGGCGGGCTGGCGCGGCCCGCTGGAGGGCGACACCATGGCCCTCGACGTGGAGGCGGTGCGCGGCATCCTGCCGCGCGGCGGCACCATCCTCGGCTCGTCCCGGACCAACCCGATCAAGGTGGACGGCGGGATCGAGCGGATCAAGGACAACCTCGCCGGGCTCGGCGTGGACGCGCTGATCGCCATCGGCGGCGAGGACACCCTCGGCGTGGCCCGCGAGCTGTACACCAACGGCGTCAACGTGGTCGGCGTCCCGAAGACCATCGACAACGACCTCAACGCCACCGACTACACCTTCGGCTTCGACACCGCCGTCGGCGTGGCGATGGAGGCCATCGACCGCCTGCACACCACCGCCGAGAGCCACCACCGGGCGCTGATCTGCGAGGTCATGGGCCGGCACGCGGGCTGGATCGCGCTGCACGCCGGGATGGCCGCGGGCGCCAACGTGATCCTCATCCCCGAGCAGCCGTTCGACATCGACAAGGTCGTCGCCTACGTCGAGAGCCGGTTCAAGACCCGGTACGCGCCGATCATCGTGGTGTCCGAGGGCGCCCACCCGGTCGACGGCCAGATGGAGCTCCAGACCGGCGAGAAGGACGCGTTCGGCCACGTCCGGCTGGGCGGCATCGGGCAGCGGCTGGCCGACGAGATCGAGCGGCGCACCGGCAAGGAGGCCCGGGCCACCGTGCTCGGCCACATCCAGCGCGGCGGCACGCCCACCGCGTTCGACCGGGTCCTGGCCACCCGGTTCGGCCTCCAGGCGATCGACGCGGTCCGCGACGGCGACTACGGCAAGATGGTCGCGCTGCGCGGCACCGACATCGTCCGCGTCGGGCTCGACGAGGCGACCAAGGAGCTCAAGACCGTCCCGGTCGAGCGCTACGCCGAGGCCGAGGTCTTCTTCGGCTGACCGCCGGGCCTCCTTCCTGGGGGAACGGCCGGCCGCGGCGGGGAACAGCTTTACCGGTCGCGGCGTTGCGGTCTGTGGGTCACACTAGAGACCCGCCCCGTTCGTGTTCCCCCAGGAGGATCCCGCATGACCACGCTCGACGCCGCGCCCGCCCCCGTCACCGAGCGGGCGCCGGCTCAGGCACCGGTCGACGGCGAGCCGTGCGTGCTGCTCAAGCTGGGCGAGGTCGTCCTCAAGGGCAAGAACCGCGAGCAGTTCGAGCGGCGGCTGGCCGACAACGTCCGGCTCGCGGTCCGCCCGATCGCCCGGGTGGACGTGATCCGCCGGCACGGCGTGATGATCGTCCGTACCAAGGACGCCACCGTCGAGAAGATCGACGCCCTGGCCGCGCGGATCGGCGACGTCATGGGCATCGTCTGGGCGCACCGCGCCTGGCGGGTCGGCAAGGACGTGGAGAGCGTCGAGCGCGCCGCCCTGGAGCTGATGGCCGGCCGCGAGGGCACGTTCGCGGTCCGCTCCCGCCGCCGCGACAAGCGCTTCCCGCTCACCTCCACCGAGCTCGACCGCAGGATCGGCGCGAGCATCGCCGTCAAGTACGGCCTCGGGGTGCGGCTGAAGAACCCCGACCACACCCTCTCGATCGAGATCGACCGGGACGAGGCGTTCGTCTACTCCGGCGGGCTCCCGGGCCAGGGCGGCCTCCCGGTCGGGATGAGCGGCCGCGGCCTGGTGCTGATGTCGGGCGGCATCGACTCGCCCGTCGCCGCGTACCGGATGATGCGCCGCGGGCTGCGGGTCGACTACCTGCACTTCTCCGGGATGCCGTTCACCGGCCCGGAGTCGATCTACAAGGCGTACGCGCTGGTCCGCGAGCTGGACAAGTTCCAGGGCGGGTCCCGGCTGTTCGTGGTGCCGTTCGGCAAGGCCCAGCAGCAGATCAAGTCGTCGGGCGCCGACCGGCTCGCGGTCATCGCGCAGCGCCGGCTGATGCTGCGCACCGGCGAGCTGGTCGCCCGCCGGCTGCGCGGCGCCACACTGATCACCGGCGACGCGCTCGGCCAGGTCAGCAGCCAGACGCTCACCAACATCACCGCGCTGGACGACGCGGTCGAGCTGCCGATCATGCGCCCGCTGATCGGCATGGACAAGACCGAGATCATGGACCAGGCGCGCCGGATCCGGACGCTGACGATCTCCGAGCTGCCCGACGAGGACTGCTGCTCGATGCTGGCCCCGCGCCGCGCCGAGACCCGCGCGAAGATCGACGACCTGCGGAGGATCGAGAAGCGGCTGGACGTGGAGGAGCTGGCCGAGCAGCTGGCCGAGTCCGTCCAGGAGCACCGCCCCGTCTACGGCGACGCTTAGCGTTCACCGCCTGACCCGGCCGTACGCGCGTCGGTTGATCAGCGGGGGTCGGCGTCGCCGGGCCGGGGCGGCTCGGGTCCGTCCGGGCCCATCAGGGTGAGGCGTTCCAGCCGGACGATCCGGAACCGCCGGCCCACCACCGCGATCCCGTTCGGCCGGCCCGCGCCGGACATCAGCGCGGCGGCCTCGGCGTAGTCGGCCAGCTCAGCCTCGCCCGGCCGCTCGATCGCCGGGACGACGTGCCGGAAGTAGGTGGCGAGCGCGTCGCGCGCCTGCTGGGGAGTGTCGTGCAGCCGGCCGACCGGCCGCCACCGCCCCTGGGAACGTTCCGCCACCGTGAACGCCGGGGCCAGCTGCACCGGCGTCAGGAACGACTCCGACGGCTCCGTGCCCGCCCTCGCGGCGGCGTCCAGCAGCTGGCACAGCAGCTCGGCGGTCGCCAGGTCGGGCGTGTCCTGCCCGTCGCCGAGCAGGTCGTACGGGCGGTGCCGGGGGAGCCGGCGGTCGGCGGGATGCGGATCGTAGTCGGTGGGCCGGGGCGGCTCGGGGCCGTCCGGGCCGGTCCGGACGAGCTGCTCGATCCGGATGACGCGGAAGTGCCGGCCGTCCACCGCCAGCTCGTCGACCGGCTCCAGCCGCAGCCGCTCCACGGCACCCGGCAGGGCGCCGGCGCCGGGCGCGGGGCCGTCCTCCAGATGGTCGGCCAGCAGCTCGCGGGCGCCCTGCGGCAGCGGATCGCAGGGGCAGACGACCTGCCAGCCGCCCGGCACGCGCTCGGCCGCGGTGAACAGCGCGCCGACCGCGACCAGCTCGGGGTAGGCCGCGATGGAGCGGCAGGCGTCGGCGAGCATCACGGCCGCGACGGGGTCGACGCCGTCCAGGTCCTCGGGGAAAAGTCGCCCGCCGGCGTCCCCGTCGCCCGTTGTCATGCCGGACATCATCCTCGTCATGCTCCGCGCTGCCCAGTGGTTCAGACCAATTTTCCGTTCCCGTTATCCGCGCCCGGCGGCCCGGACGAGGACCGGCCGCGCCGGATCGACGTGCGGTTCTGGCGGGCGCCGGTGGAGATCCTCGGCACCGAGCGGGTCGAGGGGCTGCGGGTGG
>NZ_JBEZWH010000069.1:6838-40392 GCF_040703975.1 Spirillospora sp. NPDC029432 | reverse complement strand
CCGCCCGCCGATCGCCTCGACCCGCTCGGCCAGCCCGGCCAGCCCGTACCCGCCGCCGGGCCGCTCCGCGCTCTGCGGGCCGGTGCCCGCGCCGTCGCGGACGGCGGCCGTGTCGCCGGCGATCCGGTCCCTCCAGGGCGCCGGCGGTGCGGCGGTCCCGGCGGTGGCGGGCGCGGTGCCGGTACGGGAGCGGTGACCGCTCGCGGCGCGCGCCGCCGGGGCCTCCGCGGCGGCGGGGGCGGGCGGGGCGGCCTGGTTGGTGACGGCGACGGTGACGGTGTCGCCGTCCTGCTCGAGCCGTACGGTGACCGGTGCGCCGGGGGCGTGCTTGGCGGCGTTGGTCAGGGCCTCCTGCACGACGCGGTGCGCGGCCAGCGCCACCATCGGCGCCACCGCGGGCACGGGCGGCGGGGGCGGGCCCGAGGGCGCAGCACGCGGCGGGGCCGGGGTGCGGTCGTTCGCCTCGTGCCCGCGATGGTGATCAGGGGCCGGGGGCGGGGTGCCCGCGGACGTGCCGGGAGTGCCCGGGTCTCCCCCGCCCGGGGCGCGGCCGGGGTCTGGTGCCCGCATGGACGGCGGGGACGGCGAGGGCGGCGGCGTACCGGGTGCGGCGGGGGTCTCCGGTCCGGTGGCGGGGACGAGGGCGGGGGCCGAGCCGGTCAGGCGTACGGGGATCCCGGACGCGGCGGCGCGGTCGACCAGGTCGGTGATGCTCTCGCGGGCCGGGCGCGTCCCGGCCAGGCCGCTTTCGGGGTCGGGGTCGGCTCCCCCGCCGCGGCCGGTGCTCTCGCGCAGGACGCCGATGACCTCGCGCAGGTGGTCGGTGGCCTCGGCGGCGCCCGCGCGCAGTTCGGCGGCCGCGGCGCGGTGCCGTTCGGGCAGGTCGGGCGCGACCTGCAGCGCGCCGGCCCGGACCGCGATCAGGGCGAGTTCGTGGCCGAGGGAGTCGTGCATGTCCTGGGCGATGCGGGAGCGTTCGCGCAGCCGCTCGCGTTCGGCGACGATGCGGTGCTCGCGTTCCAGCTGCTCGGCGCGCTGCCAGCCGGCGTGCAGGAGTTCGCGGTACTGGCGCCAGTAGCGGCCGACCAGCCAGGGCAGCACGCCCAGCAGCACCAGCCAGATCGTCAGCGGGAACCAGGTGGTGACGTCGATGCCGCGCGCGAGGTTGAGGACGGTGCCGCCGACGAACGTGGCGGTGAAGATCCACAGGATCGGGCGGGCGCGGGCCATCCGGAGCCCGGCCAGGTAGGCGACCACGGGCAGCGCGAACACGAAGTTGGCGTGGATCAGCAGTGCGACGATGACGGTCGCGAGCGGCGCCAGCGGCCATGCGCGGCCGACCGCGACGGCGGCGCCGAACGCGGCCACGCCCGCCGCCTGGAGCCACAGCGACACCTCGCCGCCGTTCTGGGGCGTCATCCCGGCCACCACCGGGAACATCAGCACCGCCCACAGCAGCGCGTCCCCGGCCGCGGCGCGGCGGGTGGGGCGGGCCGTCAGTGCCCGCAGGACGCGGCCGGGCGGGCCGGAGAGATCGGGATGGTCGGCGCCGTTCACGCTGGTCACAGTACAAGTGCGGGCGGGCCCGCCGGTACTGACGAAAGTAGGGGTCCCCGGGGCGGGGCGGGCGCCGCGGGCGGGCCGGGCGGGAGCGGGGCGGGCTGAACTACGGTGGTGCCCGTGAGAGCGATCCGTTGGCCGCGGGGCCTGGCCGGTGACATCGTGCTGGCGGTCGTCACGTTCGCGGTGACGGTGGTGTGGTCGGCGTCGTCGGCGCAGCCCGCGGACTCGCCGCTGTGGCCGGGCGGGATCGTGCTGATCGCGGTCGTGTCGGCGGCGCTGGCGCTGCGGCGCCGCCATCCGCCGGCGGTGCTGGTGATCGCGACGCTGGTCACGCCGCTGTACTACCCGCTGGGCTATCCGGACGGGCCGATCGCGTTCGTGTTCCTGATGGCGCTGTTCACCGCGAGCGTGCGGTCGCGGCCGTGGGTGCCGCTGGGCGCGGTCATCGCGATCAACGCCGGGTTCGTGGTGGTGGGGGCGCTCCGCGGCGGTGAGCGCAGCTGGAACCCCAGCGCGTTCGTCGAGGCCGAGGACGTGGCCGGGCTGAGCGTGATGCTGCTGGCCACGATCGTCGCCGGGCAGTACGTGCGCAGCCGCCGGGCGCTGCTGGCCGACGCCGAGCGGCGGGCGGCCGAGGCCGAGCACGACCGCGAGCAGGAGGCCCGCCGCCGCGCGGTGGAGGAGCGGCTGCGGATCGCCCGCGAGCTGCACGACGTGCTGGCCCACCAGATCTCGCTGATCAACGTGCAGGCGGGGGCCGCGCTGCACCGCCGTGACGATCCCGAACGCGCGTACGCGTCGCTGGAGGCGATCAAGCAGGCCAGCAAGGAGACGCTGCGGGAGCTGCGCGGCGTGCTGGGCGTGCTGCGGCAGGTCGACGAGGAGGAGGGTGAGGGCGGGGCGGTGCCGGTGGAGCCGGCGCCGTCGCTGGCGCGGCTGGAGGGGCTGCTGGAGCGCGCCCGCGCCGCCGGGCTGCCGGTGCGGCGCGCCGGGGACGTCGACGATGCGCGGCTGGGCGCGCTGCTGGCGCCGCCGGCCGCGCTGGCCGGGTACCGGATCGTCCAGGAGGCGCTGACGAACGCCGCCCGCCACTCCGGCGCCGCCGAGGTCACCGTCGCGGTACGGTTGCGCGGCGGCGCGGTGATCGTTCAGATCGACGACGACGGGCCGGGGCCGGTCGACGAGGCGGCGCTGGAGCGGGGGAACGGGCTGCGCGGGATGCGCGAGCGCGCGGCCGCGGCCGGCGGCGAGGTCACCGCCGGGCCGGTGCCGGGCGGCGGGTTCCGCGTCCAGGCGCGGCTGCCCGCCGAACCGGGCAGTGGTCCGGGGGAACGGGTACGGGAAGTGGAGGAGAGCGCGTGATCCGGGTGGTGCTGGCCGATGACCAGACGCTGGTGCGGGCCGGTTTCCGGTCCATCCTGGAGGGCGAGGACGACATCGAGATCGTCGCCGAGGCCGGCGACGGCGAGGCCGCGGTGCGGCTGGCCGCCGAGCTGCGCCCCGACGTGGTCCTGATGGACATCCGGATGCCGAACCTGGACGGGCTGGAGGCGACCCGCCGCATCGTCACCGACCCCCGCCTGGACGGCGTGAAGGTGGTGATCCTGACGACCTTCGACCTCGACGACTACGTCTACGGCGCGATCAAGGCCGGCGCCAGCGGGTTCCTGGTCAAGGACACCGAGCCGACCGAGCTGATCCACGGCGTGCGGGTGGTGGCGCGCGGGGACGCGCTGCTGGCGCCCACCGTGACCCGCCGGCTGATCGCCGAGTTCGCCTCCCGCATCACCGCGCCGCCGCCGGCCGTCGAGCTCAACGCCCTCACCGACCGCGAGCGCGAGGTCCTGGAACTGGTGGCCGCGGGGCTGTCCAACGAGGAGATCGCCGGACGGCTGGTGCTGTCGCCGGCCACCGCCAAGACCCACGTCAGCCGGATCCTGGCCAAGCTCGGCGCCCGCGACCGCGCCCAGCTCGTCGTGCTGGCCTACGAGACCGGCATGATCCGCCCCGGCTGGCTCGGCTGACCCGCGGCCGCCGCAACCGTCCCGGCCCGGCCGGTGTTGACACGGACGTGACGGTAACCGACCAGACCCTCCCCGCCCCCGCTCCCGGCGCGGGTGCGCAGACCGGCGCGGAGACCGGCCAGGACGGCGACGGCTGCGGCGACCCGGCCGCCGCGGCCGTGGTCGCCGCGCTGCGCGGCGACCTCGACGAGGGCTTTGCGGCCCTGTACGAGGCGTACCGCGGCACGGTGTTCTCCACCGCGCTGCGGCTGAGCGGCCGCTGGGCCGAGGCCGAGGACCTGTCGGCCGAGGCGTTCCTGCGCGCCTACCGCGCCCTGTGCGGGTACGGGCCCGAGCGCCTGGCCGTGCTGCGGCCGCGGGCGTGGCTGCTGACGATCCTGGCCAACCACTGGCGCAACACCCTGCGCGCGGCGGCGCGGCGCCCGCGGCCGGGCCCGCTGGAGGAGGCCCCCGATCCGCCGGACCCGGCCGAGGGCGTGGAGGCCGCCGCGGCCCGCCACGAGACCGGCCGCGAGCTGGCCGCCCTGCTGGCCGAGCTCGGCCCGGCCCAGCGCGCCGCCGTCGTCCTGCGGCACGTCGCCGACCTGCCCGTCGCCGAGATCGCCGAGATCCTCGACGTCCCCGCGGGAACGGTCAAGTCGCACATCTCCCGCGGCCTGGCGCGGCTGCGCGCCCTCACCACCGACCACGACGCCCTGCGCGCCGCCGCGACCGGCACCGGCCGTTCCGGCGGGCGCGCGGACTCCACGAAAGGGGGCACCCCATGAACACCCGCCACCACCGGCGCCCCGGCGGCCCCGGCGACCCGGGTGGCCCGGGTGGGCTGGAGGAGGCGCTGGCCTCGCTGGCCACCGACGCGCCGCCCGCCCTGCTGGACCGCGTCGCCGCCCGCCGCGTCCGGGTGCCCGGCCCGCTGGAGGACGTGCACGTGGCGTTCACCGGCCACGGCGTGGCGTTCCTGCGCGCCGGGATGGACGAGCGCGCCTTCACCGCCGCGTTCCGAGAACGGTTCGCGCGGCCGCTGCTGCCGGCCGACCGCCCCCCGGCCGGGCTCGAGCCGGCCCTGCGCACCGGCCGCGCCGGCGCCCTGCGGCTGGACCTGCGCGGCCTCAGCGCCTTCGAGGCCGCCGTGCTGGCCGCCACCGCCACCATCCCCCGCGGCCAGACCCGCCCCTACGCGTGGGTGGCCCGCCAGGCCGGCAGCCCCGGCGCCGTCCGCGCCGCCGGATCGGCCCTGGGGCGCAACCCGGTCCCGCTGCTGATCCCCTGCCACCGCGTCACCCGCTCCGACGGCACCATCGGCCAGTACGTCTTCGGCGCCGGCGCCAAGGAACGCCTCCTGCGCGCCGAGGACGTCGACCTGGACGCCCTGGCCGCCCTCGCCCGCCGCGGCGTGCACTACCTGGGCAGCGACACCACCGGCGTGTACTGCCACCCGACCTGCGCCGACGCCCGCCGCATCACCCCCGCCCACCGGCACGGCTTCCGCAGCCCGGCGGCCGCCGAGGCCGCCGGCTACCGCCCGTGCCTGCGCTGCCGTCCCGGCCTGGCCACCCCCGCTTGAACGGGCCGGACGGCAACCCGACGGCGAAGGGCGAGACGGGGTGAGCCGGGGTGAGGCCGGGGCGGGGGGTGCGTCCCGGCCGTTCAGGCGGCCGGGACGTCCATGAAGCCGCTCGCGCCGCGGCGCGAGCGGGCGCGGCCCGCCGTGACACCGGCCACCCACGCCTCGAACTCCGCCAGCTCCGCGGCCGCGACGGCCACGTCCGCCTCGACCGCCCCGCCGTAGCGGACATCGGACGGCTGCCGCCCCGCGCCGTGCAGGTCGCCCAGGAAGCGGCCCGCCAGCGCGTGCTCGACCTCCACCGTCACCGTCACCACCGGCACCCGCTCCACCACCGCGGCCGCCTCGACCGCCTCGGCCACCGCCTGCCCGTAGGCGCGCACCAGGCCGCCCGCGCCCAGCTTCACCCCGCCGAAGTAGCGCGTCACCACCGCCGCGACGCCCGTCAGCCCGTTGCGGACCAGCACCTCCAGCATCGGGACGCCCGCCGTGCCCGACGGCTCCCCGTCGTCGCTGCTCTTGGTGATCTCACCGGACTCCCCCACCACGTAGGCGGTGCAGTTGTGGGTGGCGTCGCGGTGCGCGCGGCGGTGCCGGGCGATGAACTCCACCGCCGCGGCCTCGTCGGCCACGCGCGCCAGCGTGCAGACGAACCGGGACCTGCGGACCTGCGTCTCGTGGGTGACCGTCCCGCTGATCGTGCGCATGATGGCCCGAGTCTAGGCCGCCCCGCCCCCGCTACGGCCCGGCGGCGGCCCGGCGGCGGGGCGGGGCGGGGCGGGGGCTGGTCAGTCGCCCGGGTGCGGCCAGGGGTTGGCGCGGCACCCGTACAGCGACAGGGTCTGCTGCACCATCACCGGCGCCCGCCGTCCCGGTCCCGGGCAACCCCGGTGCCCGTGCCCCAGCGCGTGCCCGACCTCGTGGTTGACCAGGTACTCGCGGTAGGCGGCCACGTCACCGCGGTAGGGGGGCGCGCCCTGGCTCCAACGGCGCGCGTTGAGGACCGCGCGGCCGCGGGCGTGGCACGACACCTGGCCGCGGGTGTCCAGCGGGCGGCACATGCGGTCGGTCAGCGCCGGGCTCGACAGCGCCACCCGGAACCGCACCGGCCCGTCCGCCACGCGCAGGAACCGCAGCCGCCCGCCCCGGCCCCAGCCGCGCCGGTCGTTCAGGACGCGGTGCACCTCGGCGGCGAAGCGCGCCGGGGAGAACGGCAGGCCCCGCTCGACCTCCACCGTGTACCGGACCACGTACCCGTGCCGGCCCGGGGGCGCGGCCGTGCCGGGGACGGCGGCGTAGCGGCCGGTGGCCGCGCGCGGCACCCGTACCGGCGGCGGCTGCCGGCGCCCGTTGACCACCACCGGGGCCCGCGCGGCGGGACCCGCCCCACCGCCCGCTCCGCCGCCCGCAGCGGCGGTGCCGGCCGCCGAGGCGTCCGGCCGCGGGGACGGGCCGGTGACCGTCCAGGCGACCAGCCCCGCCGACACCGCGGCCAGTACCGCCCAGCCCGCCGCCGCCCACGGCCCCCGGAGCCCGCGGCGGCGCCGCGGGGCGGGTGGCGCGGGTACGCGCGGGGGCCGTTGCCTGAGTTCGTGCATGACGCCGCGCCGTGCTCAGCCGGCCGCGGCGCGGTCGCGCGGTTCGTCCGCCTCGTGCATGGCCGCCCCCCTCGATGCGACGCACCCCGAAGATCACTCGCATCAGCCTCGCGCATCGTAACCGGAATGCGACGCTTGGTAGCGGACGGGAGTTCCGGGAGGGTCTCCCCCGGCCCCGGCATAAGCGGCGTAACCGGGCCGGGCCGGGCCGCCGCCGTTCACCGGCAAGGGGACGGGAGCGGGACGAAGAGGGCGGGAGGCAGAGGGCGGAGGGGAAGGGGGTCAGTCGCAGGAGCGGTCGCCGATCATCGGCAGCACGTCGGCGATCGACGGCAGCACGTGCGTGGGGCGGAACGGAAAGCGCCCCACCTCCTCCTTGCGGGTCACCCCCGTCAGCACCAGGATCGTCTCCAGCCCGGCCTCGACGCCGGCGACGACGTCGGTGTCCATCCGGTCGCCGACCATCGCGGTGCACTCGCTGTGCCCGCCGACCCGGTTCAGCGCGGTGCGCATCATCAGCGGGTTGGGCTTGCCGACGAAGTAGGGGTCCACGCCCGTCGCCTTGGTGATCATGGCGGCGACCGCGCCGCACGCAGGCAGCGACCCCTCGGTGGACGGGCCGATCGGGTCGGGGTTGGTGGCGATGAACCGCGCGCCCCGCTCGATCAGCCGGATCGCCCGGGTGATCTGGGAGAAGCTGTAGGTGCGGGTCTCGCCCAGCACCACGTAGTCGGGGTCGATGTCGGTCAGCACGTACCCGGCCTCGTGCAGCGCGGTGGTCAGCCCCGCCTCGCCGATCACGTACGCCGACCCCTCGGGGCGCTGGTCGGCCAGGAACTGCGCGGTCGCCAGCGCCGAGGTCCAGATCGCCTCGACCGGGACGTCCAGGCCGATGGAGGCCAGCCGCGCCGCGAGGTCCCGGCGGGTGTAGATGGAGTTGTTGGTCAGGATCAGGAAGCGTTTGCCGGAGGCGGTCAGCCGCCGGATGAACTCGTCGGCGCCGGGGATCGGGCTCCCCTCGTGCACCAGGACCCCGTCCATGTCCGACAGCCAGTACTCGATCGGCTTGCGCTCCGTCATGCGGCCATTCTCGCAGCCCGCGGGCGCCCGGCGCGCACGGGCCGTTGACCGGGCGGCGCGCCGGACCGTAGATTCGCCTCAATTCTAGAATTCAGTTCGGTGACGGAGGTAGTGCGTGAAGACCATCGCCGAGACGCGGGCGGCCCTGACCGCCCCGGGGCAGCCGTTCGAGATGGACGAGATCGACATCCGCGGCGTCGCCACCCGCGTCTGGAAGAACGCCCCCACCACCCTGCCGCAGATCCTGGAGCTGTCGCGCGCCCACGGCGACGCCGACTTCCTGGTCTACGAGGACGACCGCCTCACCTTCGCCGAGCACCACGCCCGCGCCGCCGCGTTCGCCCGCCGCCTCATCGACCGCCACGGCGTCGCCAAGGGCGACCGCGTCGCCATCGCCATGCGCAACTACCCCGAATGGTCGGTGGCCTTCTTCGGCACCGCCCTCGCCGGCGCCGTCGCCGTCCCCCTCAACGCCTGGTGGACCGCCGCCGAACTGGAGTACGGCCTCACCGACAGCGGCGCCAAGGTCCTCGTCGCCGACGCCCAGCGCGCCGCGCGGCTGGCCGAGGCCCTGCCCCGCCTCGGCCTGCCCGCCGTCGTCGCCCGCCCCGACGGCCCGCTGCCCCCCGGCGCGGTCTCCTACCAGGACTTCCTCGGCGACGTCGACCCCGCCACCGAACCGCCCGCCGTCGAGCTCGACCCCGAGGACGACGCCACCATCTTCTACACCTCCGGCACCACCGGCCGCCCCAAGGGCGCCCTGGGCACCCACCGCAACATCACCACCAACCCCATCAGCCTCGCCTACGGGACGCTGTCGGCCGCCGTGCGCGGCGGCGGAGAACTCGCCACCCTCATGGCGCCCCAGCGCCGCGTCACCCTGCTGTCGGTCCCCTTCTTCCACGCCACCGGCTGCCACTCGGTCCTGGTCAGCAGCGCCCTGCAAGGAGGCACCGTCGTCCTGATGTACAAGTGGGACGCCGAGCAGGCGCTGCGCCTCATCGAACGCGAGGGCGTCACCGGGTTCGGCGGCGTCCCCACCATGGCCTGGCAGGTGCTGACCTCGCCGAAGTTCGGCGACTACGACACCTCCAGCCTCACCGGCGTCAGCTTCGGCGGCGCGCCCGCCCCGCCCGCCCTGCTGGGCACCATCACCGAGCGGCTGCCCGCCCGCGCCCCCGGCAACGGCTACGGCCTCACCGAGACCTCCTCGGTCACCACCTACAACGGCGGCGCCAACTACCTGGAACGCCCCGACAGCGTCGGCCCGCCCGTCGCCGTCTGCGACGTCAAGGTCGTCGACCCCGCCGGCGGCGGCGAGCTGCCCACCGGCGAGGTCGGCGAGCTGCTCATCAAGGGCCCCAACGTCATCAAGGGCTACTGGAACCGGCCCGCCGACACCGAGCGCGCCTTCACCGCCGGCGGCTGGTTCCGCAGCGGCGACCTGGCCCGCCTGGACGCCGACGGCTTCGTCTACATCGTCGACCGCGCCAAGGACATGCTCATCCGCGGCGGCGAGAACATCTACTGCGCCGAGGTCGAGGCCGCCCTCTACGAGCACCCCGCCGTCGCCGACTGCGGCGTCATCGGCGTCCCCCACGACGTCCTGGGCGAGGAGGTCGGCGCCGTCGTGCTGCTGCGCCCCGGCGCCGAGCTGACCGCCGACGCGCTGCGCGCGTTCCTGGCCGAGCGCATCGCCGCGTTCAAGGTCCCCGCCCACGTGTGGTTCCGCGACCGGGAACTGCCCCGCAACCCCGGCGGCAAGCTCCTGAAGACCCGGCTGCGCGAAGAACTCCTCGGCTGACCCCTGCCGCCCGCGCTCGCCCGCCGCCGGCCGTCCCCGACCCGCGGACGGCCGGCGATAGAGTGATCATGTGAGCGACGACATCCGCCCCGGCACCGCCATCCGCCAGATCGCCCCCGCGGAACTGGCCCCCGGCCCCGGCTACAGCCATGTGATCAGCGTCGACGCGCCCGGCCGGCTGGTCGCCGTCAGCGGCCAGGTCGCCCTGGACGCCACCGGCGCCCTCGTCGGCCCCGCGGACCTCGCCGCCCAGACCCGCCAGGTCTTCACCAACCTCGCCGCCGCGCTCACCGCCGCCGGCGCCGGCTGGGAACACGTCATCAAGCTCGGCTACTACCTCGTCGACGCCCGCGACGTCGCCACCGTCCGCACCGTCCGCGACGAGTTCCTGCCCGCCGGCGTCACCCCCGCCAGCACCCTGGTCCAGGTCGCCGCGCTGTTCCGCGACGACCTGCTCATCGAGATCGAGGCCCTGGCCGCCGTCCCCGCCTGACCCCGCCCCGGAACGCGAAAGGGCGCGGGGCCCGCGCCCCGCGCCCGCACCGGCCGCGCCGGCCGCTCAGTCCATGGCTCAGACGTTGACGCCGAAGTCCGACGCGATGCCCGACAGGCCCGAGGCGTAGCCCTGGCCGACCGCGCGGAACTTCCACTCCGTACCGTGCCGGTACAGCTCGCCGAAGACCATCGCGGTCTCGGTCGAGGCGTCCTCCGACAGGTCGTAGCGGGCGATCTCGGAGTTGTCGGCCTGGTTGACGATCCGGATGAAGGCGTTGCGGACCTGGCCGAAGCTCTGCTGGCGGTTGTCGGCGTCGTAGATCGACACCGGGAAGACGATCTTGGCGACCTCCGCCGGCACCCCCGCCAGGTTCACCTTCAGCTGCTCGTCGTCGCCCTCGCCCTCACCGGTGAGGTTGTCGCCGGTGTGCTCCACCGAGCCGTCGGGGCTCTTGAGGTTGTTGAAGAAGATGAAGTGCTTGTCCGACAGCACCTTGTTCTCCTGCGAGCACACCAGGGCGCTGGCGTCCAGGTCGAAGTCGCTGCCGGTCGTGGTCCGCACGTCCCAGCCCAGACCCACCACGACCGCGGTCAGCCCGGGAGCCTCCTTCGTCAGCGAGACGTTGCCGCCCTTGCTCAGACTGACTCCCACTGTGTCCACCTCCGTATCGACTCCGCACGGACATCGGTCGCCCGTACGGTCTGTAACGAGAACGGTAGTCAACCGGCACCGGTTCCCACCGCCGCTTCCGCTACACGGCGCACCAAATCCGCCTCCGCACACCGTAGGGGACACCGCCCGCCCCGCGCTGCCCGCCGGCCCCACGATTCAGGGGGCTTTCAGGGACCGGTCACAGCCCCGGGACGAACGACACCGGCGCGGACACCTCCGCCGGCACCTCCAGCGCCGCCGCCAGTTCCGCCGCCCGCGGCGCCAGCTCCTCGCCCAGCCGCCCCCGCAGGTCCCACACCCGCTGCAGCGACCCCGGCTCCAGCACCCCCGCGTCCAGCAGCGTCCCGGCCCGCCGGTCCATCCACCCCAGCGCGTGCAGGCCCAGCAGCGGCCGCAGCACCGCCGGCCCCGACCCGGCCGCCCGCGCGCAGATCTCCAGCACCATCCGGTCCGCGCACGCCCGCGCCGTGCGGGACGCCAGCGTCAGGTTGGCGTTCCAGGCCGTGAACGCGTCCGCGTCCGCGCCCGCCGCCAGCTCGGCCGCGACCCGCTCGGCCAGCCGCTCGCGCATCCGCGCCTCGCACGCGCCCGCCAGCCGCACCCACTCGCCCGGATCCAGCAGGTCCCCGGCGCCGCGCGGCGCCGGCCCGGGGCGCGGCGGCACGTACCGGTCCAGGTCGGCCATCGCCCGCGCCGTATCGAACAGGATCAGCTCGTTGTCGCCGCCGGCGTTCATGTAGGCGTGCGCCAGCCCGCGATAGCCGTTGAGGCGGTCGGTCGCGGTGAACCCCGGCGCGCCCGCGTGCACCCGGCACATCGACACCGTCTCCTGCGCCAGCTCGGTCGCCGCGGCCTTCAGCAGCGCCAGGTCCCGGTCCACCGCCGACCACGGCGCCCACGCCGTCTCCGGCCCCCCGCCCGGCACCGCGTCCGGGTCCGGGCCGGGGCCGTCGGCGCCGGTACGGGCCCCCTTCACCCGCCCCGCCACCGCCGTCAGCGCGTACGCCGACGCCAGCGCGCCCAGCACCGCCTCCCGCTGGTTGCGGTAGTCGGTCAGCGGCCGCCGCGGCGCCAGCCGCCCCAGCGTGGAGCGGCCCGCCGAATGCGCCCACAGCAGGTGCGCCGAGGCCCGCGTGATCGCCGCCGACACCGACACCACCGCCCGCCACACCGCCGGCGCGATCCCCATCGACCGCGTCAGCCGCTGCGCCGGCCCGCCCGCCGGGTCGTGGAAGGAGCCGTCGGCGCCCAGCCGCGCGCCGTCGCGCAGCCACGCCTCGTACGGCACGCGCAGCCCGTCCAGCCGCACGGCCGCGTAGTCGACCTGCAGGCCGGTGGTGTCGGGCGCGGGAACGATCGTCACGCCCGCGGGCGGCGCCCCGTCCGGCCCCCGCACCGGCACCACGAACACGAACACCCCCCGCTCGGCGCCACCGTGCACGAGCGTGGCGTAGACGGCGGCGGTCTTGGGGACGGCCGGGTGGGCGGTGCTGGTGGGAAACTTGGCCGCCGCCGCGTCCGGCGTCTCCAGCACGAACCCGCCGGTCGCGGCGTCGAAGCGGGCGAGGGTGCGCGGCGACAGGTGGCTGTTGCTGCGGCCCACCTCGGTCATCAGCAGCGTCCCGAACGAGGCCATCGACTCCAGCGACTCGCGCTCGCGCCGCGGCCCCTCCTGCTCGGCGCCGAACCGCAGGATCGGGCCCAGCGCCAAGGTGTAGTGCAGCAGCATCACGTGGAACAGCGCCGGGTCGGCGATCGCGGCGCGCTCCAGCAGCGCGCACAGCGCGGGCGGATCGTCGAGCAGCTCGGCGGCCGGCGGCGCGGCCCGCCCGGCCGCGCGCAACCGCCGGTAGGTCAGCGCCTGCCGCTCGCGCGGCGCCAGCCCGTCGGGCAGGGCGAAGAACTCCCCCGGCACCGCCTCGGCCAGCAGCGCACGCGTCTTGGCGGTGAGCCCCGGCCCGCGCACGAACGCCGCCAGCGCGTCCGGCTCGGGGTCGGGGTGGGAGAAGGGGGGACGGACGGTGCCCATCGCGGCGCTCCTGTTCACGGGTCGGGGACCCCGCGCACGCGCGGCCGGGGGCGCGGGGCTCAGAGGGCAAAGGGCAGGGGGCAAAGGGCAGGGGGCAGAGGTCGGGGGCGGGGGGATCGCGGGGCGCGGGTGCCGAGGGAGGCGGAGCGGGTCAGCCGTCGGAACGGGCGCCCGCCGCGCCGCGCACCGGGTCGTGGACGGACCGCGCGGACCCGCCCGCCGCCCCGCCGGGACCGCCGGTCAGGCCGGCCGGGGCGCGGCGCGGGCGCTCGCGCAGCGGAGCCAGCGTCGCCACCCCCGGCAGCGTCAGCCGCGCGCACTGGCACAGCGCCTCCCCCGCGCCCGCCTCGACGAACAGCGACGCCCCCGCCCGGTGCACCGCCCGCAGCGTCTCCGGCAGCCGCACCGGCCGCACGATGCAGTCGGCCAGCGCGCGGTGCAGATCGTCGTCGTCGGTGTAGGCGCGGCCGCGTACCGGCGAGTGCACCGGGATCCGCATCGGCCGCCGCGGATAGGCGCGGATCATCGCGCACCACTGGTCGTCGGCGCCGGCCATGGCCGGATGGTGCGACAGGTAGGGCACCGCCAGCCGCACCGCGCGCACGCCGTCCGCGCGGGCGGTGTCCAGGACCTGCTCCAGCGGGCCGCCCGGCCCCGCGACCACCGTGGCCGAGGGGGCGTTCAGGCAGGCCACCACCACCTGCCCGGCGGCGCCGGCGCGGGCGATGAGGGCCTCGGCGCCGTCCTCGCCGGTCTCCAGCAGGCCCAGCCCGCCGCCGGCGCCGCGGCGCGCCAGCACCTCCACCAGGCTGCGCGCCATCCGCGCGCCGTCGCTGACGCTGAACGCGCCCGCGCACACCAGCGCGGCGATCTCGCCGAAGCTCTGCCCGACGGCGAAGGCGGGCACGGTCCCGGTGGCGCGCAGCGCCCGGTCGGCGGCCACCGAGGCGGTGTAGGCGGCCAGCTGCGCCACCCCCGGGACGCGGGCCGCCGCGCGGTAGCGGGCGGGGTCCTCCAGCAGGATCGCGCGCATCGACGGCCACCGCGGCGAGCGCGGCAGGGCCTCGCGGACCGCGTCCAGGACGTCGTCGACCGCGCACGCGGCGGCGGGGCCGCGGGCGGCCAGCGCCCGCAGGTCGGGCGGGCCGGCCGCGCCGGTGCCGGGGAACAGGAACGCGCAGGCGTCGTCGGGCCTGTGCTCGTGCGTCCAGCCGGAAGAGAGGGCCACGCGGCTCTCCTTACCTCGAGGGGAGACTCTCTTTGCCGTACGGATAAAGCGCGCGCTGAACCACCTAGTAAGGCACAAACGGTGCGAAATTCAATTATCACTCAATGAATCGGCCTGACAACCGTCCGCACCGCCAGCGGCCGGTCACCCCGCCCGGAACGGTCCCGGAAGCCACGAAAGAGAGCCAGACAGAGCCAGGGAGAGGGAGACAGGAGGCGCCCCATGCCCGCCCGGCCGCAGCACCTCGATCGCGAGCACCCGGACACCCGGCACCCGGACACCCGGCACTCAGCCCACCGGTACGCCGAGCACCGGCCCCCCGAACACCCGCCGCCCGATCACCGGGCCTGGGCGATCCGCGCGACCGGCTCGTACCTGCCCGGGCCGCCGATCCCCAGCGAGGACGTCTCGCGCGAGCTGGGCCTGGACCCCGGCTGGATCGAGCGCCGCACCGGGATCCGCGGCCGGCACGCCGCCGCCCCCGGCCAGGCCGCCTCCGACCTCGCCGCCGAGGCCGCCCGCCGCGCCCTGGACGCCGCCGGGCTGGGCCCCCGCGACATCGGGCTGATCGTGCTGGGCACCTCCACCCCCGACGAACTCGGCCCCGCCACCGCCTGCCGCGTCCAGGCCCTCCTGGGCGCCCGCCGCGCCGCCGCCTTCGACATCGCCGCCGCCTGCACCGGATTCGTGTACGGGCTGCAGGCCGCCGTCGGCTGGCTGGCCACCGCCCGCCCCGGCCCCGCCCCGCACGCCCTGGTCATCGGCGTCGAGGTCTACTCCCGCTTCCTGGACCCCGGCGACCGCGCCACCCGCGCGCTGTTCGGCGACGGCGCCGCCGCCGCGGTCGTCGGCCCCGCACCCGCTCCGTACGGGATCGGCCCGCTCACCCTCGGCTCGGACGGCACCCGCGCCGGCGACGTCCTCATCCCCGCCGGCGGCAGCCGCCGGCCCGCCGGACCCGGCACGCTGGCCGAACGCGCGCACACCATCCACATGGACGGCCGCGCCGTCCGCGACTTCATCACCGAGATCTTCCCCCGGCTGGTCGGCGAGGCCGCCGAGGACGCCGGCGTCAAGCCCGCCGACCTGGACCTGGTCGTCCCCCACCAGCCCAACCCGCGGCTGGTGGCGTCGCTGGCCGCCGAGGCGGGACTGGAACCCGCCCAGCTGGCCATCGCCGGCCACGACGCCGGCAACATCGGCGCCGCCAGCCTCCCCTACGCCCTCGACCGCGCCGTGCGCACCCGCGGCATCGCCCCCGGCGAGCTGGTCCTGCTCGCCGGATTCGGAGCCGGGCTGACCTGGGCGCGCACCGTCGTCACCTGGCCGCCGGGCTGACGCCCGCGCGCGGGAGGGGGCTCAGGCGCGGGAGACGGCCAGGCGCAGGCCCAGGCCGATCATCGCGGCGCCCGTCATCCCGTCGATCGCGCGGCGGACCCGCTCGCGCGCGAACAGCCGGCGCAGCGCGCCCACCACGTTCGCCACCACCGTGAACCACGCCAGCGCCACCACCGCGGCGATCACCGACAGCACCAGCGTGTCGGTGACCGCCGGGTGCTCGCCCAGGAACTGCGGCATCAGCGCCACGAAGAACACCGCCGCCTTCGGGTTCAGCACGTTGCACAGCAGGCCCTGCCGGAACGCCGTGCCCCGCGAGACGGCCGGGCGCTCCCCGTTCTCCCCGTCCTGCCCGTCCGGCCCCTCGCCGCCGCGGCGGACCGCCGCGCGCAGCGACCGGATCCCCAGATACAGCAGGTACACCGCGCCGACCGCCTTCACCACCGTGAACGCCGTCGCCGAGGCCGCCAGCAGCGCCGCCACGCCCAGCGCGGCCGTCGCCGCCCACACCAGCACCCCGGCGGCCACCCCCAGCGCCGTCACCGTGCCGCCGCGGCGGCCGCCGAGCGCCGCGTTCCGCACCACGATCGCGAAGTCGGGGCCGGGCGACATCGCGCCCACCGACATCGCCAGCGCGAACGCGGCCATCTGCGCCGTCGACATCCCCGTCACCCCGTCACCCGTTCCCCTCGGCATCGGCCTTGATGTTGCCCTCGATGTGGCCCTCGATGTGGCCCTCGATGTCGGCCTCGATGTTGCGCTCGGGGCCGTCGGCCAGGGTACCGGCCAGCAGCTCCACCGCCAGGTCCACGTCCCGCTCGGTGGTGTAGAGATGGAACGCGCAGCGCAGCCGCCCGGCCCGCACCGAGGCGGCCACCCCGCCGGCCCGCAAACGCTCGGCCGTCCCCTCCGGCACCTTCACCGACACGATCGCCGAATCCCCCGGCGGCAGCCCCAGCCCCGCCCGGAACCGCCGAGCCATCGCCACGTCATGGGCGTGCACCGCCTCCACCCCCACCCGCGCCAGCAGTTCCAGCGCCGGCGCCTGCCCCGCCCAGCTCTGCCAGGCCGGCGACAGGTCCAGCCGGCGCGCGCCGCCGGCCAGCCGCAGCGGCAGCCCGTACACCGACTCCCACGGCCGCTCCCCGGCGTACCAGCCCGCCGCGATGGCCGGCAGCTCCGCCAGTGCCTCGTCCGTCCCCGCCAGAAAGCACGTGCCGCGCGGTCCCAGCAGCCACTTGTAGCCGCCGCACACCAGCAGGTCGACCCGGCCGGCGGGAAGCGGCAGCCAGCCCGCGGCCTGCGTGGCGTCCAGCAGCACCCGGGCGCCGTGCGCGCGGGCCGCGGCGATCAGGTCCTCCATCGGCGCGATCCGCCCGTCGGCCGACTGCACCGCCGACACCGCCACCAGCCCCACGTCCGGGCCGACCGCGCCGGGCATCTCCTCCAGCGGCACCGACCGCACCCCGATCCCGGGACGGGCCAGGAACGGGAACAGCAGCGAGGTGAAGTCCCCGTCGGCCACCAGCACCGTCGTGCCCTCGCGCAGCGACGCCGCCACCAGCCCGACGAAGTACGACACCTGCGGCCCGATCGCGACCCGCTCCGGCGCGACCCCCACCAGCGCCCCGAACGCCGCCCGCGACCGCGCCACCGCCTCGTCCATCACCCCCGCGGCCAGCAGCCCCGCCGCGCGGTCGCGCTCGGCCGCCAGCACCGCCTCGTGCGCCGCCCGCGGCGGCAGCCCGTACGTCGCGGTGTCCAGGTAGGCCGTCCGCGCCGTGAACGCCTCGCGCGCCCGCGCGATCGTCATCTCGCCCATGGCCCGATCATCGCGCATCGGCGCGCGCGGTCAGCCGGGCGGCCCGGCGGCGGCCGCGTAGCGGGCGGCGAGCGCGCGCAGATGATCGCGCAGCTCGGGCGGGTCCAGGACGGTGAACCCCACGCCCAGGCTCCCCAGGAAGCCCGCCAGGTCGTGCAGGGAGTCGCCGCCGGTCTCCAGCTCGCACGTCCGCGCGTCCACCGTGCGCAGCAGGCCCGCGGCCGGGGTGAGCCGCTCGGCGACCGCCTCGGCCGGGGCCTGCAGGCGCACCCGCGCCGGGTACCGCCAGGCCCGCGAACCCGCCCCCCGCACCACGTGCGCGCCCGCCCCGCCCTCGGGCGGCTCGCGCGGGACGAACCGCGGCCCGTTGGGCGTGCGGGGGCTGATCCGGTCGGCGCGGAAGGTCCGCCAGTCGTCCCGGTCGCAGTCCCAGGCCAGCAGGTACCAGCGGCGGCCGGTGTAGACCAGGCGGTGCGGCTCTGCGGTGCGCACGCTCGCGGTCCCGTCGTGGCCGCGGTAGTCGAACCGCAGCCGCTCGTGGTCGCGGACGGCCGCGGCGATCACCGTCAGCGCCGCCGCGTCCACCACCGGGCCGCCCGCGGCCACCGACACCGTCGCCGCGCCGACCGCCTCGGTACGGTGCCGCAGCCGCGAGGGCAGCATCCGCTGCAGCTTCGCCAGCGCGCGCACCGAGGTCTCCTCGATCCCCGCGACCGTGCCGCCGGCGGCCGCGTGCAGGCTGACGGCCACCGCGACCGCCTCCTCGTCGTCCAGCAGCAGCGGCGGCAGCGTGCCGCCCGCGCCCAGCCGGTAGCCGCCGGCGATGCCCGTCGTCGAGTGCACCTGGTAGCCCAGGATCCGCAGCCGCTCGACGTCGTTGCGGACGGTACGGGTCGTCACCTCCAGGCGCGCGGCCAGTTCGGCGCCCGGCCAGGAGGGGCGGGACTGCAGCAGCGACAGCAGCCGCAGCAGGCGGACCGAGGTCTCCAGCATGCCCTCATCCTGGCACCATTGCGGAACCGCACGTTCCGTAAGGGGGCGTAGCTTCAGAACATGACGAACACACCGGACCAGGTCCGCCCGTTCCGCATCGACGTCCCCCAGGCCGAGCTGGACGACCTGCGCGAGCGGCTCGCGCGCACCCGCTGGCCCGCCCAGCCGGCCGGCACCGGCTGGAGCCGCGGCGTTCCCGTCGACTACCTGCGCGAACTCGCCGCGTACTGGCGCGACGGCTACGACTGGCGCAAGCACGAGGCCGCGCTCAACGACATCCCGCAGTACACCACCGAGATCGACGGCCAGACCTTCCACTTCGCGCACGTCCGCGCCGCCGACCCCGGCGCGCTGCCGATCGTGCTGCTGCACGGCTGGCCCGGCTCGCCCGCCGACTTCATGAAGGTCATCGGCCCGCTGTCGGAGCGCTTCCACGTCATCGCGCCGTCCCTGCCGGGCTTCGGGTTCTCCACCCCCCTCAGCGGACCCGGCTGGGGCGTCCACCGCTCCGCCGCCGCGCTCATCGAGCTGATGGAACGCCTCGGGTACGACCGGTACGGCCTGCACGCCTTCGACGTCGGCAGCGGCGTGGCCAACACGATGCGGCTGCTGGCCCCGGGCCGGGTCGCCGGGCTGCACCTGGCGCTGGCCGCCACCGACGACATGCTCGGCGTCCTGGCCCCCGACGGCACCATGGGCGTGCGGCCCGGCATCGCGGCCGGCCAGGAGGGCATGGGCAACTTCCAGATCCAGTCCACCCGCCCGCAGACCCTCGGGTACGGGCTGACCGACTCCCCCGCCGCCCAGCTGGCCTGGATCACCGAGAAGTTCAAGGAGTGGACCGACCCGGCCGCCGAACTCCCCGAGGACGCCGTCGACCGCGACCACCTGCTGACCAAGATCACCCTGTACTGGCTGGGCGCCCTGGGCGCCTCCTCCGCCCACTTCGCCTACGAGGCGCGCCGGGACATGGCCTCGCCGGTCGAGCCCGGCGAGGGGTCGCCGGGCTCGGTGCCGGTCGGGATCGCCGAGTTCTCCGCCGACCCCGCCGTCCGGCCGCTGGTCGACCCGCGGGGCGTGGCCGCGCACTGGTCCAGCTTCGAGCGCGGCGGCCACTTCCCCGCCATGGAGCAGCCCGCCCTGCTGGCCGGCGACCTGCGCGACTTCTTCACCGGCCGGCACTGAAGGGCACGGCCGTCACCGGCCGCTAGTGGCGGCGCCAGGGGCCGGTGACGGCGAACGTCGTGCCCGGGTCGTAGACGTTGACGAACATCGTGCGGCCGTCCGGGGAGAACGTCACCCCCGCGAACTCGCCCCACGCCGGCTCCTGCGCGGTCCCGATGTTCTGCCGGTTGCGCGCCATCGGGTACACCCGGCGGCCGCGGGTGACGCCGAACACGTGCTGCGCGCCGTCGCCGTCCTCGCACACCATCAGCCCGCCCTGCGGGGCCAGCGCGATGTTGTCGGGCGACTCGCCGGGCTTGGTCACGTCGGTGCCCGGCCCGAACACGATCACCAGCGTCAGCCGGCCCGAGCGCGGCTCGTACGACCACACCTGCCCGAAGTGGTCGGCCCGCGACCCCTCGTCGCTGCGCGCGAAGCTGGTGACGAAGTAGACCCGGTCGCCGCCCCAGTAGCAGCCCTCCAGCTTCTGCCCGTGGGTGACGCCGCCGGGCCCGAAGTCCTGGAAGCGGATCGGCGTCTCGCGCGCCAGCGGGTCGGGGACGCGCAGCCACTGGACCTTGGAGAACGTGGTGCCCGGCTCCTGCACGGCCGACAGGTCCGGTACGCCCGGGACCCGCATCGCCTCCAGCCGCCCGCCCGCCCGCAGGCTCCCCACCCCGCCGCCGGGCCTGCGGGGCAGGAACCGGTAGAACAGCCCGAACGGCTTCTCGAACGCGTCCTCGGTCTCGTACACCACGCCGTCGCGCGGGTCGATGGCCACCGCCTCGTGCTGGAAGCGCCCCATCGCCGTCAGCGGCACCGGATCCAGGCGCCGGTCGGTGCCGACCTCGAACACGAACCCGTGGTCCTTGGTGTAGCCGTTGACGCCGGCCTTGTCCTCGGTCTCCTCGCAGGTCAGCCAGGTGTTCCAGGGGGTGGGGCCGCCCGCGCAGTTGACCGCCGTGCCGGCGACGCCGACCCGCTCGGCGCACACCCGCCCGTCGCGGCCGATCTCCAGGACGGTGCAGCCGCCCTTGCCCTCCGGGTCGTAGGTCAGCCCCCTGACCGGGGGGACGCGGTGCTCGGCGTCGGGCCGGTTCTCGTGGTTGCGCACCAGCCAGGTGCGTCCGCCGCGGCCCGGGAACGCGGCCATCCCGTCGTGGTTGCTGGGAACGGGGCCCTCGCCCGAGCGCATTGGCCGCCCCTCGCGCGACAGGATCCGGTACCGGAACCCGCGGGGCAGGTCCAGGAGGCCGTCCGGGTCCGGCACCAGGGGGCCGTAGCCGGTGTCGCCGCCCACCTGCGCCGCGGCCGGGGCGCCGGTGAACAGCTCGTCCACCGGGCCGGTGAAGGCGATGGCGGCGCCCGCCGCTCCGCCCCCGGCGAGGATCTGACGTCGTGTAACAGTCATGGTGCCTCCTTGCGCCCGGCTGTAACAGCCCCGTTTGTAACACATGCCACATTCGGGGGGAACCGCGCCTTCCGTCGGGAACGCGAGGCGTACGGCGGGCGGCCGGGGGCCGATCCCACGGCGAAGATGATCTCAATGGGACGGCGCGGGGCGGGCTCCGCCGCGCGGTACAGTTCCCGAACAGCCGTTCACGAACAGGGGGGACGACCGTGGCGCGCCCGCGTACCACCAGCGACGAGGCCATCCTGGAGGCCGCCGCCCGCGCCCTGGGCCGGCTCGGCCCCGGCCGCCTGACCCTCGGCGTCGTCGCGCGGGAGGCCGGGCTGGCCCCCGCCACCCTCGTCCAGCGCTTCGGGTCCAAGCGCGGCCTGCTCCTGGCACTGGCCCGCCACGCCGGCCCCGGCGCCCGCCGCCACTTCGACCGTGCCCGCGGCGAGCACACCGCCCCGCTGGAGATCATGAAGGCGGCGCTGGCCGGCATGGCCGGCGCCGTCCGCACGCCCGAGGAGATGGCCAACAGCCTGGCCTTCCTCCAGCTCGACCTGGCCGACCCCGAATTCCGCGAGCACGCCGCCGCGCACGCCCGCGCGGTCGGCGCCGAGATCGCCGACCTGCTCGCACAGGCCGCCGACCGCGGCGCCCTGGCCCCCGGCACCGACACCGCCGCCCTGGCCCGCTCGGTCCAGATCACCTACAACGGCGCGCTGATCCTGTGGGCCCTGACCGGCGAGGGCGACCTCGCCGAGACCCTGACGGCCGACCTGGACCGGCTGCTGGCCCCCTACCGCCCCGCCTGACGCCGCCCCCGCTCACCCGTTCAGCGCTCCGCGGCCACCCGGCTCACTCGCTGCGCACGCACAGGCAGAACGGGTGGCCCGCCGGGTCGGTCAGCACCCGCCAGCGCTCCCCACCCGGCTGGAAGTCCGGCCGTCCCGCGCCCGCCTCCCGCGCCGCCGCCTCGGCCTTGTCCAGATCGTCCACGTAGAAGTCCAGGTGGAACTGCTGCGGGTGCTCCGCGTCCGGCCACCGCGGAGCCCGGTGCTCGGCGGCCTTCTGGAAGTACACGTTCGTGCCGCCCGGAAGCAGCACCGCGGCCGCCTCCTCCGTGTCATAGGTGATCTCCGCGCCCGTCAGCGCGCGGTAGAAGGCCGCCAGCACCGGCGGCTCCGGGCAGTCGATGGTCACGGCGATGAACTCGGCGTTTACCGGCATGGGGAACTCCTCGCATCAGTCTCGACGACTCTCGATGACTCTTGACGACCTGCGTCCCGCATCCTGCCGCCGGTACCTGTCACCTCCTGTCAGGTACGCGCGGAATCCTCGCCGCCGGCCCGCAGCAGCCGCGCCCCCAGCTCGCGCAGCCGCGCGGCAAGCTCGGGCGGCTCCCGCACCGTGAACTCCAGATCCAGGTACGCGATCCGCAGCGCCGTCCACTCCAGCGAGTCGGCCGCCGTCCGCAACGTGCAGGTGCGCTCGTCCACCGGCTCCACCTCCGCCTCCGCCACCCGGAACCGGTCGGCCAGCACCGCCGCCGGCGCGTGCACCGTCAGCACCGCCCGCCGCACCGGCCGGCCCGCCGCCAGCGACCGCTTCACGAACGCGGCCGCGTCCCCGCCCGGCACCTCGCGCGGCGCCGACCGCACCCCCGTCGGGAACGGCTCCGCCAGCCGGTCGGCGCGGAACGTCCGCCAGTCACCGCGATCGGCGTCCCACGCCACCAGGTACCAGCGCCGCCCCGCCGACACCAGCCCGTACGGCTCCACCAGCCGGCGGCCGCACGCCCCGCCCCTGTCCCGGTAGGCGAACCGCAGCCGCTCGCGGTCCCGGCACGCCGCGGCCAGCACCGCCAGCGTCTCCGGCGCCACCGCCGGCCCCGCGGGCGGCCCGCCGATCGGCGTGGTCGCCGCGCCCAGCGCGCCCACCCGCCGCCGCAGCCGGTCCGGCAGCGCCTGCTCCAGCTTGACCAGCGCCCGCACCGACGACTCCTCGATCCCCGCCACCCCGCCGGCCACGGCCGCGCCGCGCAGCCCCAGCGCGATCGCCACCGCCTCGTCGTCGTCCAGCAGCAGCGGCGGCATCGCCGTCCCCGCCTCCAGCCGGTACCCGCCGGCCGTCCCCAGCTCGGCGCGCACCGGATACCCCAGCTCGCGCAGCCGCTCGACGTCCCGGCGCACCGTGCGCACCGACACCCCCAGCCGCCCGGCCAGCTCCGGCCCGCTCCACCCCCGCCGCGCCTGCAGCAGCGACAGCAGCCGCAGCAGCCGTCCCGACGTCCCGCTCATCCCCGCAGTATGGGCCCGATCAAGGACAGGACCCGACCTCTTTCCGGCTCCGATGCAACTTTGGTCTATCCGCCATGGCTTTTCGTCCGATGCCCCGCGCCCGGCCGGCCTGCCACGGTGGGAGAAAGGCACGCACCGTCGACAGGGGGAAACGCACGATGGCCCGCACCGCCCAGGGGCGCTGGACACTCGATCACGACGGGCACCGGCTCGAGGTCGAGGCGGCGCCGTCCGGCGCCACCGATGTGAAACGGGGCATCCGGCTCTACCTCGACGGCGACATGGTGGCCGAGGCGACCACCTCCCAGAAGAAGGTGAAACTCACCCACGAGGACCTCACGGTCAAGGCCTCCTGGGACTGGCGCGGCGAACTCTCCCACTGCGCCCTCGCCCCCGCCGCCCCCGAACTGGAGATCAAGGACGCCAAGGACGTCCGGGCGCTCATCGACCGCTCCGGCGAGACCTGGTTCACCCCGCCCGAAGGCAGCCGCGCCGCCCGCCGCGAGGCCCTCGCCCGCCGCCACCCCAGGCTATACGCCGCACGGCACGTCGTGCTGGCGGCCGCCAAGGTCCTGCTGCCCCTGCTGGGCATCACCGCCCTGATCAGGATCCCCAAACCCGACATCGACCTGCCCACCGTCGACCTCCCCGACATCGACCCGCCCGACCTGCCCGACATCCCGTGGCCCAGCATCGACCTGCCCTCGATCCCCCTGCCCGACCTCGCCCTGCCCGGCTGGATCCAGGCGGTCCTGGACTCGGCCAAGTACTGGGGCCCGATCCTGATCGCCATCGGCATCGCCGTGCAGGAGCACGAGCGCCGCAAGAAACAGCGCGAGAAGCAGCGCGAGAAGGCCGCCGAACGCGCCGCCGCGGCCGCTGCATCCGCTGCGTCCGATGAGACCCGCGGGGCGGTCGAGGAACTGGGCGAGCACCGGGACGAGGCGAAGCCGGAACCGGACCGGGAGAACGCCGAGGCCGGGCACAACCGGCGGGAACGCGGCGGCGAGCACGAGCCGGAGGCCCGCCTGGAGGATCGGCCGCCGGCCGAGCGCACCTGACGGCCCGGCCCGCCCGGGACCCGTTCACCCGGCCTCCCTCACCGCCGCGGGCCCTGCCGCCGGAGCCGCGCCCGCACCGTGCGAACGGGCTCCGGCGCGGTCAGCCGCTGAGGAGGGCGAACAGGCCCGCACAGGTGAGGGCGACCATGACGGCCGCGATCGGGAGCTGGCCGCGGAACGCGCGGTCGCGCGGCTGGGTGCGCAGGGCCAGATCGTGGGCGGCGATGGTGGCCGCGATATGCCCCAGCACGATCGCGTTCACCTGCACCTGCGCGGTCAGCGTCGGCCCGGCCAGGTCGTAGTCGACACGGTTGCCGGTGGAGCCCAGCAGGTTCAGGCCCGTGCCGAACGGGTCGCTGGCCAGGATGAACGTCATCTGCCCCTCCAGCACGAAGAACGAGAAGTAGTGGGCCAGGGTGTAGCCCAGCGCGATCGGCAGCAGCGTGGCGGCGAACCGGCCCGGCACCTCGCGCGGATCGCCGCCGGTCAGCGCGGCGCTGATCCGGGTGGCGGCCACGTACAGGACGGTCACGGCCGCGATCGCCCCGGCCAGGCCCAGCGTCCCCGCGACCAGGTCGGCCGGGTCGACGTTGTCGCGCCAGTACGTGGTGCGGGTGATCCCGTCGAAGCCGGTCGAGCCGATCAGCACGCACGCGGCCGCGACCAGCCCGGGCTCGGCGGCGCCGCCCATGATGCCCGTCAGCGGCGTGCGCAGCACCAGGACGCCGTCGCCGCGGCGGCCGAGCGGGCACAGCCGGGCCAGCAGGCTGGAGTAGGCCTCGAACCCGTCGCTGCGATCGAACCAGCCGCGCCCGTACCGCGCCGCCAAGGCCACGTTGACCGCGGCGTACGCCACGATCAGCGCGCCCACCACGCGAGGATCGGAACGGTTGGGCGCCACCAGCTCCAGCCACACGAACCCGGCCAGCCACGCCGCGGCCGGCCACCACCCGAGCCTCGGCGGCAGCGTCCGGGCACCCTCGGGTGAGATTCCTGTCACCCGGCACAGGCCCGCGTGCAGGGTCCGCAGCGGATTGACGCGCTTCCACACCGGGCCCAGCAGGACGCTCGCCGGGACCAGCCCCACCCAGAACGTCACGTACAGCGCCCAAGGGGCCAGGTTCGCGGTGTCGCGGGGCGGGCCGGCGAACGCCACGACCGTGACCAGCACCGCCGCCAGCAGGGCCGCGGCCCGCCCGGCGGCGGTCAGGGCGG
Source organism: Spirillospora sp. NPDC029432 (assembly GCF_040703975.1). Lineage (NCBI taxonomy): Bacteria > Bacillati > Actinomycetota > Actinomycetes > Streptosporangiales > Thermomonosporaceae > Spirillospora > Spirillospora sp. NPDC029432. Next base: position 15,048 of record NZ_JBEZWH010000069.1, on the reverse strand, counting down.
GCGAATCCAGGAGACGGGCCAGGCGCGGCGGCAGCGGGCGGCCGCCGCCGGGACTCAGCCGCGGCCGCTTCCAGGCCGCCGTCAGCGCCAGGAACGAGACCGCCACCGCCGTCCCGCCGCCGGCGATGGCGGCGACGGCGTCCAGCGGCAGGTCGGTGCGGCCGCCCAGCCCGTGCGCGAGAACCTGCACCGCTCAGCTCACCTGCAGCTCGAGCACGCGGGCGCCGGAGTGGTGCAGCTCCACCTCGAACACGCCCGGGGTGTCGGCGACCAGCTGGAGCGTGCCGGGCGTGCCGGGCTTGAGCGCGAGCGTGCGGTCGTAGCCGTGAACGTGCAGCTCGTCGGCCGCGTCGCTGGTCACGGTGATCCGCACGGTGGCGTCCCGGCGCACCTTGACGCGGCCCGAGGCCGTGCTGACCTTGCCGTCCCGCACGGTGACCGCGATGTCGGTGCTGTTCCCGGGCGTGGGCGCGGCCGGTGAGGGCGCCGCCGTACCGGCGGGGGCCGTGGGGCTCGCGGCGGGCTCGGGGGCCGGTTCGCCACAGCCGGCCGCCGTCAGCAGCGTCCCGGCCGCCACCACCGTCACCAGGGTCCGTCGCATGGTTCTCCTCTCTCGGGTGGTGTCCGACACCACAGAACGTGACACTAGACAATGACACATTCAAAAATGACATACTCCGGCCGGGGCGGAGTTTGTACCCCGATTTGACGGCTATAGGAGCATCCGTGTGGTACCCGATGACGAGCGGCGGCCGTGAAGCGGCGCTGTGGCTCGCCGCGCAACCCGCCGAGGCCAAGCCCGCGGGCGGCGCGGCACTGGACCAGATCATCATCGCCTCAGGCGGCGCCGGCCTGCTGACCGCCGTGCTGCTGGTCCTCGGCTGGGGACACCGCACCGGCAAGATCACCCTGCTCGGCCGGCTGGCCGCGCTGGCCGAGCGGGGGCCGGGCCGGGGACTCCCCGGCTGGGCCGCACTGCCCGCCACGGTGTCGCTGCTGTCCCTGGTCACCGCCCTGCTGGGAATGTACTGGGACATCTCCCTGCACATCTCGCACGGCCGCGACGAGGGCCCGCTGGCCAACATCGCGCACTACCCGATCCTCATCGGGCTGTTCGGCATCTTCACCGCCGGCGTGCTGGCGATGGCCCTGCCCAAGGGCGAGCGCCCCGGCCGCGCCGCGGTCCGCATCACCCGCGACTGGTACGCCCCCGCCGGCGGCGTCCTGCTGGCCGGCGCCGGCTTCTACGCCCTGCTCGGCTTCCCCCTCGACGACGTCTGGCACCGCATCTTCGGCCAGGACGTCACGCTGTGGGGCCCCACCCACCTGATGCTCATCGGCGGCGCCGGGCTGTCGCTGATCGCCATGATGATCCTGGAACGCGAGGGCCGCCGCGCCTGGACCGGCCCCGCCGCCGACCGCCCGGCCGGCGTCGTCCGCTACGTCCGCCGCGGCATGCACGCCGGCGGCCTGCTCATCGGGCTGTCGGTGTTCCAGGCCGAGTACGACTTCGGCGTCCCCCAGTTCCGGCTGGTGCACCAGCCGCTGCTGATCGCGCTGGCGGCCGGGTGCGCGCTGGTCGCCGCCCGCCTGTGGGTGGGCCGCGGCGGCGCGCTGTTCGCGGTCGCGTTCTACATGCTGATCCGCGGCGGCGTGTCGGTGATCGTCGGCCCCGTCGTCATCGGCGAGCTGTGGGCGGCCGTCCCGCTCTACTTCGCCGAGGCGCTGTGCGTGGAGATCGCCGCGCTGGCCCTGGCCCGCCGCCCGCTCGCCCTCGGAGCGGTGTCCGGCGTGCTGATCGGCACCGCCGGGTTCGGCGCCGAGTACGCCTGGACGCAGGTCGCGTTCCGGCTCCCGTGGACCGGCGACATCCTGGTCGAGGGCATGCTCATGGCCGTGGCCGGCGGCGTCGCGGGCGGGCTGTGCGGCGCCATGCTCGCCGAGGGGCTGGAGGGCCGGCTACCCCGCCCCGCCGTCTCCCGCACCGCCTTCGCCGTCTCGATCGCCGCCGTCGCCGCGGCCGTCGCCAACGGGCTGGTCATCGGTGTGCCGCAGAACGTCAAGGCCACCGTCGCCCTCACCGACGTCACGGGCGGCGCGGCCGGCCGTACCGCGCACGCCCGGATCACCTTCACCCCGGCCGGCGCGCTCGACGACCCCGCCTGGATCGCCATCACCGGCTGGCAGGGCCAGGGCCTGCACGTCGAACCGCTGATCGAGGAGGGCGACGGCGTCTACCGCACCAGCGCCCCCATGCCGCTGCACGGCGACTGGAAGACCCTGATCCGCGTCCACGACGGGCGCACGCTGGCGGGCGTGCCGATCTACCTGCCCGCCGACCCCGCCATCGGCGCCCGCGAGCTGCCCGCCCCCGCGAGTTTCACCCGCGACGTGCAGAGCGAGAAGCAGATCCTGCAGCGCGAGCTGAAGACCGGGGTCCCCGGCTGGCTGTGGCTGGCCTGCTCCTCGGTGGTGCTGTTCTGCACGCTCGCGCTGATCCTCGCCCTGGGCTGGGGCACCGCGCGCGTCTCCCGCCGGCTCCCCGACGAGCCCGCCGCCGAGTCCGCCGCCGCCCCGGAGAAGGTCACGACATGACCCCCGCCGTGGACGGCGTGCTGGCCACGCACCCGGTGGTCAGCGCCATCCCGTTCTTCGTCCCGACGTTCATCGTCGTCGCGGTCATCGCCGTCATCGTCTGGCGCGACCGGCACCGCGACGACGACGAGCCCAACGGGCAGGACGGGCACGCCGGGCACGCCGGGCACGAGGAGGGAAGCGAGGAGCGCGAGAACCTGCACGACCCCGGCTGAAACCGCAGCCGGAACGCCGGGAGGCCCCACCCCATCTCCCTCGCCCCGGGGCCTCCCGGCTCCCCTCCGAGGTCCGCGTCGCCTCCCGGCCGGCCCGCGCGTTCGTGCGCAGAGCGGCGATCTAGCCGCCGGCGCGCCGCACCCGCGCCTCCAGGCCGTCCAGCAGGCAGTCCAGGCCGAACTCGAACTCGTCCTCGGGCGTGTCGTCGCCCGGCCGGGTGAAGAGCTGCTCCGCGACGATCGCGCGCAGCTCGGGGAAGTCGCCCCCTTCGGTGACGGCGGCCAGCACCGTCCCGTAGTCGACGGCGACCTGCTGGTCGGTCTTGCCCGCCGCGCGGGTCGCCGACTCCAGGTCGTGGATCAGGGCCGCGGTGAACCGCACGTACCCGGTCAGCAGCGTCAGCATCGAGAGCCGCGTCCCGGAGTCCAGGCCCGTGCCGCGCATGCGCCGCAGCCCGGCCTCCATCCACGCCACGTTGTTGGGCATGACCGGCGGGCCGGTGATCGGGATGCTCAGCGCCCAGGGGTGGCGGCCGATGACCTCCCGCAGCGCGACCGCGAACTCGCGCAGCGCCTCCCGCCAGCCGGTCCCCGGTTCCGGCGGCCCCGGCGGCGGCCCGAGCAGCTCGTCCAGGATCAGCGTGAGCAGGTCCCCCTTGGACGGGACGTAGCGGTACAGCGCCATCGTCGACGCCCCGGCCTCGGCGGCGACCCGGCTCATCGACACCGCCTCCAGCCCCTCGGCCGCCCCGACTCGGATCGCCGCCTCGACGATCCCCTTCAGGCTCAGCGTCCGCTTGGGGCCCTTGCCGGGCCGGTCGCGCAGCCCCCAGGCAAGCTCGACGCTCTCCGGCAGCCCGCCGCCGTTCTCCTCGCCCACTGGGCCCACTCGCCGCCCTTCGCCATCGGGTTTGACCGCTCCTCCGGTGATGTGTATACCCTACGCAGTATCGCGTAGGCCATACACAGTAGAGCGTACGCCATACACAGAGTGAGGCTCCATGAGTGACGAACCGGCCATCAGCGCGTCCGGGCTTCGCAAGTCCTACGGGGCGGTGACGGTCCTGTCGGGCGTCGACCTCCAGGTCGCGCGGGGCAGCGTGTTCGCCCTGCTCGGCCCCAACGGCGCCGGCAAGACCACCACCGTCCGCATCCTGTCCACCCTCACCCCGCCCGACGCCGGCACCGCCCGCGTCGCCGGCCTCGACGTCGTCCAGGAGCGCCGCCGGGTCCGCAAGGCCATCAGCCTCACCGGCCAGCACGCCGCCGTCGACGAGCTGCAGACCGGCGAGGAGAACCTGCGCATGATGGGCCGCCTGCACCGGCTGCCCCGCGCCCGGGCCCGCCGCCGCGCCGCCGAACTCCTCGAGCGCTTCGACCTCACCGAGGCCGCCGGGCGCCGCGTCGCCACCTACTCCGGCGGCATGCGCCGCCGCCTCGACCTGGCCGCCGGCCTCGTCGGCGACCCCCAGGTGATCTTCCTGGACGAGCCCACCACCGGCCTGGACCCCCGCAGCAGGCGTGCCCTGTGGGACGTGGTCACCGGCCTCGCCGACGGCGGCGTGACCGTCCTGCTCACCACCCAGTACCTGGAGGAGGCCGACCGGCTCGCCGGCCGCATCGCCCTGCTGGACGCCGGCCGCATCGTCGCGCAGGGCACCGCCGGCGAGCTCAAGGACCGCATCCCCGGCCGCCGCCTCGACCTCGTCGCCGCCGGCCCCGCCGACTACGAGGCCCTGGAACGCGCGCTAGGCGCCCGCACCACCCAGCGCGACCCCGCCCGCCTCACCCTCGGCGTCACCACCGGCGGGGACGCCGCCGAGATCCGGGCGCTGCTGGACGAGATCGACCCCGCCCGCACCGCCGTCCGCCGCTTCACCGTCAACGAGACCACCCTGGACGACGTCTTCCTCGCCCTGACCGGCCAGGCCGCCACCACCGAAACCGCCGGCGCAACCACCAACGAAGCCGCCAACGAAGCCGCCACGAGCGACAGGGAGCACACCGGTGTCTGAACTCACCGCCTGGCCCGTCATGGCCGGCCGCAGCCTCCGGCTGACGCTGCGCAACGTCGAGGGCCTGCTCATCACGCTGCTGCTGCCCGTGATGATCATGCTGCTGTTCGTCTACCTGTTCGGCGGCGCCATCGACACCGGCACCGAATACGTCACCTACGCGCTGCCCGGCGTCCTGATCATCTGCGCCTCGTACGGGGCGTCCATGACCGCCGTCAGCGTCGCCGACGACATGAGCAAGGGCGTCGTCGACCGCTTCCGCTCCATGGACATCGGCGCCCGCGCGCTGCTGTCGGGCCACGTCGCCGCCAGCACCCTGCGCAACCTCGGCTCGGTCCTCGCGGTGTTCGCCGTCGCGTTCCTCATCGGCTTCCGGCCGAGCGCCGGCCCGGTCGGCTGGCTCGCCACCGCCGGCGTGCTGATCGCGTTCATCGTCGCGATGTCCGCCATCTCCGCCACCGCCGGCCTGCTGGCCCGCACGCCCGAGGCCGCCAGCGGCTTCACGTTCTTCGTGCTGTTCCTGCCCTACCCCAGCAGCGCCTTCGTCCCGGTCGAGACCATGCCCGGCTGGCTGCACGGCTTCGCCCGCAACCAGCCCGCCACCCCGATCATCGAGACCGTGCGCGGGCTGCTGCTCGACCAGCCCGTCGGCACCCGCCCCTGGGTCGCGCTGGCCTGGTGCGCCGGCATCCTCCTGGCCGCCGTCGCCCTCTCCGGCGTGCTGTTCCGCCGCCGCACCCGCTGAAACCCCCGGTCCCGCGGGCAGGACACCGCGATCGCCTCCGCCGGCCCGGCGGAGGCGATCGCGCGGCACCCGCCGGTCGCTACCTGCCCGTCGCTACCCGGCGTCCTGCCGGGCGGCGGCCGCGTCGATCCGCGCCGCCAGATCGAAGTCCTTGGCCGTCAGCCCGCCCGCACTGTGCGTGGACAGCGCGAACGTCACGTTCCGCCAGCGGATGTCGATGTCGGGATGGTGGTCGGCCTCCTCGGCCGCCCGCGCCACCTCCAGCACCAGCTCGATCCCGCCCATGAACGACGGCGCCTTCACCGTGCGGCGGATGCTGTCGCCGTCCCGCGTCCAGCCGGGCAGCTCCTTGAGACGGCCGGTGATCGCGGCGTCGTCCAGCAGTTCGGCCATGGCCGCGTCCCCTCTCTCGTGGACTCTCCCTCCGAGTAGATCACGCCGGCCGGCGGCCGGCCGGTCAGGACCCGCCATTGGCGCTGGTCAGGTCGTACAGCGTGGTGCCGCCGACCGTCGTGGCCGTGAAGTTCGCCTGGACCCAGGCCGCGATCCGCTGCGCCGCGTCGCTGCCGCTCTCGGCCCGCGCCCCCAGCCCGCCGCCGCCGACGAAGTAGTGGATCCGCCCGGCCGCCACGTACTCCTGGAACCGCTCCAGCGTCGGTGCCGGGTCGGTCCCGTTGAAGCCGCCCACGGCCATCACCGGCCGCCCCGACGCCAGCTGGTACCCGGCCGCGTTGTTGGACCCCACGGCCGCCGCCACCCAGGTGTAGGACGCGGCGTCCTTGGCGAGCGCCGCCGTGACCTCGGCACCGGGCGTGACCCCGTTCAGCAGCCCGCCGCCCCCGGGCCGCCGCCCGCCGCCGTCCGGGCGGCCGTTCACAAGGCCGTCGGCTCCCGGAGCACCGCCGGCGCCCTGCCGGCCACCGGCAGGACCGCCGCCGTCCCCTGGACGCGCGCCGGCGGGGCTGCCCCCGTTGCCGGCCTGGCCGCCGCCGGGCCGCATTCCGGGCGGCGGGGCGAAGCCTCCGCGGCCGCCGGGGCCGCCGCGTCCTGGCGGGCCGCCGCGCATGCCGCCCGGGCCGGAACCGGACGACGGCCCCGCGGTGACGATCGCTCCGGTGTGCGGCGTACCGACCGTGTCCAGCGCGTACGCCGCCGGGCCCGTGAAGCCGCTGACCAGGGCCAGCGCACCCGCGACCAGCGCGACCGCGCGAGGCAGCCGGCCCGCCGCGAGCAGCAGGACGCCGCCCAGCACGCCCGCTGAGAGGACCACCGGTGACAGCCAGGCGTTCCAGTCCTCCGTACGCCCCAGCAGCACGTACGCCCAGACCGCCGTCCCCAGCACCACGGCCGCCAGCGTGAACGAGGCCGCCCGGCCACGGCGGCGCTCCCACAGCAGCCCCACGCCCATCCCCGCGAGCGCGGCCACCGGCGGGGCCAGCGCCACCGTGTAGTACTCGTGGAAGATCCCCTGCATGTAGCTGAAGATCACCCCCGTGATCAGCAGCCAGCCGCCCCACAGCGCGAACGCCGCCCGTACCGGATCGGTGCGCGGCGCCCGGCGGGTCGCCCACAGGCCCGCGGCCAGCAGCACCAGCGCGGCCGGCAGCAGCCAGGAGATCTGGCCGCCGATCTGGGCGCCGAACAGCCGGTCCCAGCCCGCGTTCTGGTTCAGGTTGCCCAGCCCGCCGACCTCGTCGCCGTTGAGGCGCCCCAGGCCGTTGTAGCCCAGCGCCAGCTCCAGCACGCTGTTGTTTTGCGAGCCGCCGATGTACGGCCGGGACGAGGCGGGCACGAGCGCGACCACCGCGACCCACCACCCCGCCGAGACCACCAGCGCCGCCCCGGCCAGGGCCAGCTGCCACAGCCTGCGCCGTACCGGAGCCGGTGCCGCCAGCAGGTAGACCAGCGCGAACACCGGCACGACCAGGAACGCCTGGAGCATCTTGGCCAGGAACCCGAACCCCACGCAGGACGCCGCGCACACCAGCCAGCGCGTGCTCGCGTCCTCCTGCGCCCGCAGCAGCCCGTACGCGCCGAGCGTCAGCAGCAGCACCAGCAGCGCGTCGGGGTTGTTGAACCGGAACATCAGCGCCGCGACCGGCGTGAGCGCCAGCGCCAGCCCGGCCAGCAGCGCGGCACCGGCCGGGAGGCGCCGCCGTACGGCCGCGTACACCGTGCCGACGGTCGCCACGCCCATCAGCGCCTGCGGGACGAGGATGCTCCAGGAGTTCACGCCGAAGACGCGGGCGGCCAGGACCATCGGCCACAGCGCGCCCGGCGCCTTGTCGACCGTGATCGCGTTGGCGCCGTCGGAGGACCCGAAGAAGAACGCCTTCCAGCTCGTCGCACCCGCCTGCACGGCCGCCGAGTAGAAGGAGTTCGCCCAGCCGGAGGCGCCGAGCCCCCACACGTACAGCAGCGCGGTGCCCGCCAGCAGGGCCAGCAGCGCGGGCCGCGCCCACGCCGGATCGTTCCCGGGGCCCCGAACCAGCCGGACCAGCCGGCGCAGCGGGCCGGCGGCGGCGCCCCCCCCCCCCCCCCGGGGGGGGGGGGGGGGGGGGGGGTGGGGGGGGGGGGGGGCAACACACCACAAGATTTATATGACGGGGGGCGGACACGCCCCCCGCGACCAGGGGGCGC
>NZ_JBEZWH010000069.1:0-6831 GCF_040703975.1 Spirillospora sp. NPDC029432 | reverse complement strand
CGTTCCCGGGGCCCCGAACCAGCCGGACCAGCCGGCGCAGCGGGCCGGCGGCGGCCCGCCCGCCGCGCTCGGCGGGCGGGGCCTTTCCGGACAGAGTCGTCGTCATCGAGATCCCTCAGCTCAGCTTGTAGAGCCGGGTGCCGTCACCGGCCCCGGAAGACGAGGCGGACGGAGAAGAGGTGCCGGACGAGCCGCCGTACGCGCTCGCGTCGACCAGGGTGCCGTTCTTCCGCACCCACGCCGTCACCTCCGACGAGCCGCCCCCGCCGGGGCCGCCGCGCCCCTCGCCGATGAGGATGTAGCGCAGCTGGCCGCTCTCGACGTACCGCTGGAGCTTCTCCACGGTCATCGCCGGGTCCTGGCCGGTGAAGCCGCCCATGGCGATGACCGGTTCGCCGCTCTCCAGGATGATCGAGGACGCCTGCTGGGAGCTGCCGACGGCCACCAGCCAGCGCGCGCCGTTCCGGTTCTTCCGCAGGTAGTCGACCATCTGGTCGCTCACCTGCCCGCCCGGTCCGCCGCCGGGGCCGCCCCCGCCGGGACGCCCTCCGCCCTGCGGCCGGCCGCTCGGCGCTTGCCCGCCGGGAGCCTGACCGCCAGGCGCCTCCCCGCCCTGCGGCCGGTCATCCTGGCCCTGGCCCTGGCCCTGCCCGCCGGGCGGCATGCCCCCCGGGAGACCGCCGCCGGGCATGCGTCCCGGCATCACGCCGGGACGGCCGCCCGGCCCGCCGAAGCCCTGCCCCGAGGACGGGCCCGCGAGCGGATTGGTGCCGTTCACGGGCGACGAGGCGGCCGACACCGCGTACGCGGCGGGACCGGCCAGCCCCCCGAGGACCGCCAGCGCCAGCCCGGCCACGGCCACCCGCGCGCGCAGGCGCGGCACCCGGCCGGCGGCAAGGGCAACGACAGCGAGGACGGTCACGGCCGCCACCGCCCACCGCAGCCACGGATTCCAGTCCGGAGTACGGTCCAGCAGCACGAACGACCACGCGCCCATAACCGCGACCCCGGCGGGCAGCACCCAGGCCCAGGCGGCCGAGCGCCGGTACGCGCCGTACAGCAGCACCGCCCCCGCCCCGGTCAGGGCGCCGATCGCCGGGCCCATCGCGGTGGAGTAGTACGGGTGGAACGTGCCCTCGGCGAAGCCGAACACCACGTAGTGCACGGCCAGCCAGCCGCCCCACAGCACCAGCCCGGCGCGCGCCGCGTCCGTCCGCGGCCGCTTCCACAGCAGGACCAGGCCCGCCACCAGCGCCAGCGCCGCGAACGGCAGCAGCCAGGAGATCTGGCCGCCCAGGATGTCGTTGAACAGCCGGCCCGCGCCGGCCTCGCCGCCGAACCCGCCGCCACCGCCACCGGGCCCGCCGCGGCCGCCGCCCGGACCGCCGCCCTCACCGAGGATGCGGCCCAGGCCGTTGTAGCCGATGACCAGGTCCCACACGGTGCCGTCGGTACTGCCGCCGATGAACGGCCGCCGGTCCGCCGGGATCAGGTCGACCACGACCATCCACCAGAAGCTCGACACCGCCATCGCGACACCGGCCGCCAGCAGGTGGACGATCCGCCGCACCACCCCGGGCCGGGCCGCGACCAGGTACGCCAGCGCCAGCGCGGGCACCACCACGAACGCCTGCAGCATCTTGGTGTTGAACCCGCAGCCGACGAAGAACGCCGCCGCCACCAGCCAGCGCACCCGGCCCGACTCGATCGCCCGCTGGCACGCCCACGCGGCCAGCACCAGCAGCAGGACCAGCAGCGTGTCCGGGTTGTTGTCGCGGTTGATCGCGACCGCGATCGGCGTCAGCGCCGTCACCACCGCCGCGACCAGCGCCGCACGGTGCCCGAACGCGCGCCGCACGGTCGCGTGCACGACCGCGGCCGACGCCGCGCCCATCAGCGCCTGCGGCAGCAGCAGGCTCCAGGTGCCGAACCCCAGCACCCGGGCGAACAGTCCCATCACCCACAGCGCCATCGGCGGCTTGTCCACGGTGATGAACGACCCGGAGTCCAGCGAGCCGAAGAAGAACGCCTTCCAGCTCTCGGTGCCGCTCTTCACCGCGGCCGAGTAGTAGGAGTTGGCGTACCCGCCGTCCGGCAGGTTCCAGGCGTACAGGCCGAACGCCAGCAGCAGCACCGCCCACAGCGCGGGCCGGGACCAGCGCGGGTCCTCGGGGCCGCCCAGCGCCAGCCGCCGCAGCCGGCCGCGCGTCCCGCCGGGCGCGGCGTGCCGCGCGCCGCCGCCGGGGCCGCCGGTGATCGTGTCGGTGCTCGTCGCAGTGCTCGTCTCGGTGGCCGTCATCGCAGCGTCTCCCCCGCGGTCTCGGTCTCGGGTACGGCGGTGGCGGCACGGTCGCGGCCCAGCCGGCGCGGGTGGAAGATCCACGCGCGCATCAGCAGGAAGCGCACCAGGGTCGCCACCCCGTTCGCGCAGACCAGCGCGGCGACCTCGACCGCACGGGACGCGCCGGGCGCGGTGGCGTGCAGCAGCGCCAGGCCGCCGGTGCTCAGCGCCAGCCCCAGCAGGAACGCCAGCCCGCCCTCCAACTGCTGCCGGAACGCACGCTGCGGCCCGGTCACGCCGAAGGTGAAGCGGCGGTTGGCGGCGGTGTTGCCGATCGTGGTGACCACCAGCGACACCGCGTTCGCCCACAGCGGCCCCATGACCATGCGCAGCAGCACGAACAGCACCAGCTGCGCGAGCGTGCTGATGACGCCGATGACGGCGAAGCTGGGCAGCTGCCGCGCCATCCCGGCGGGCAGCTCGGGGCGGGTCCGGCCGCCGACGGGGGCGCGGAACGCGCCGGTGACCATCCGCCGCCCGACCCGGGCCATGCCCTTGAGGTCGTCGAGCGCAGTGTGCAGGACGTCTACGCGGCTGTCGGGGTCGTCGACCCAGTCCACGGGGACCTCGTGGATGCGCAGCCCGTTGCGTTCGGCCAGCAGCAGCAGTTCGGTGTCGAAGAACCACGCCTCGTCCTCGACCGCCGGCAGCAGCGCCTGGACGATCTCGGTGCGGGCCGCCTTGAAGCCGCACTGGGCGTCGGAGAACCGCGCCGCCAGCGTCGTGCGCAGCAGCAGGTTGTAGCAGCGGGAGATCAGCTCGCGCTTGGGGCCGCGCACCACCGCCGAGCCCCGCGACAGCCGGCTGCCGATCGCCAGGTCGCTGTGCCCGGAGATCAGCGGCGCCACCAGCGGGAGGAAGGCGTCCAGGTCGGTGGACAGGTCCACGTCCATGTACGCGACCACGTCGGCGTCGCTGTGCCCCCACACGTACCGCAGCGCCCGGCCGCGGCCCTTCTCGGGCAGCCGCACCGCGCGCACGTGCGCCAGCCCGGCGGCCAGTTCCTCGGCCAGTGGCCAGGTTCCGTCGGTGCTGGCGTTGTCGGCGATCGTGACGCGGAACGGGTAGGGGAACGTCTCGCACAGGTAGCCGTGCAGGCGCCGGATACTCGCCGCCAGCACGCGTTCCTCGTTGTAGACGGGGACGACCACCTCGACGAGGGGCCGCCGGCCGTCGCCCGGCCGCGCCCCGGCGGGAGCCGCCGTATCGGTGACCAATTGACTCATGGGACCAAGGTCGGCGGCCGGGCTTGGAGTGGCCTGAGCCGAACATTAATCCCGGATGAGAACGGATCAGTCGCCGCGCTCGGCGCCGCCGGGCAGCCGCACGCGAGCCAGCGTGCCGCCGCCCGGCGCGGGGTCGAGGCGGACCTCGCCGCCGGCCTCGGTGACGACGCGGGCGACGATCGACAGGCCCAGCCCGGACCCGGGCAGGCTGCGCGCCGACGGCGACCGCCAGAACCGCTCGAACACGTGCGGCAGGTCCTCGCCGGGGATGCCGGGGCCGTGGTCGCGCACGGTCAGCTCGCCGCCCGCCAGCCGCACCCGGACCGCGCCGCCCGGCGGGCTGAACTTCACCGCGTTGTCCAGCAGGTTCACCACGGCGCGCTCCAGCGAGGCGGGGTCGCCGGTCACGTACCAGGGTTCGATGTCGGCCTCGATGGCCAGGCCGGGGCCGCGCAGCCGGGCGCGCTCGACCGCGCGGGCGGCGACGTCGTGCAGCGCGACGGTCTCGCGGGCCGGCTCGGCCTCCTCGGGGCGGGCCAACTCCAGCAGGTCGCCGACCAGGCTGGACAGCTCCCGCATCTGCGCCTTGACGCTGACCAGCAGCCGGTGCCGGGTCTCGGCGGGCAGGTCGCGGCCGGTGGCCTCGGCCCGCAGCAGCAGGTCGATGTTGGTGCGCAGGCTGGTCAGCGGGGTGCGCAGCTCGTGCCCGGCGTCGGCGATCAGCTGCTGCTGGTGGTCGCGGGAGGCGGCCAGCGCGGCGGTCATGGTGTTGAACGAGCGGCTCAGCCGGGCGATCTCGTCGGCGCCCTCGGCCGGGATCCGGATTCCCAGGTCCTCGGTGCGCGCGATGTGCTCGGTCACGGCCGTCAGCTCGTCCACCGGGCGCAGCGACGCCCGCGCGACCATCAGCCCGGTGCCCGCCGCCGCCAGCACGCCCAGCGCGGCGAACGCGGCCAGCGCCAGCGCGAGATCGTTCAGCGGCCCCTCGACCTGGTCCAGGTCCAGCGCGACCGACACGGCCGCGCGCTCGCCGCCGGGCGTCACGAAGGCCTGGGTGCGCACCCGCACGTCGACGCGCTCGCCGTCGGCGGTGACGCCGGTGCCGTCGTGCACGGCGAAGTCGCGCTCGCCCCGCGCCACCCGCGCGTCCTCGGCGGTGACGGTGAGCGAGCCGGCGTTGGGCACCGTGCAGGGGCGGCCCTGCGCGTTCACCACCTGCATGACCTCGAACGGGCCGGGCGGCCACTGCCCGGCGGTGGTCGTGGCGGCGGCCTCGCACCGCGCCAGCGCGCGGGCCAGGTCGTCCAGGCGGCGCGAGTCGCGCGGCCCCCGGCCCCCGGGCGGGCCCGGCTCGGGCATCGACGCCATCGCCGCCAGCCGCCGGTCGAGCTCCTTGTAGAGCTGGTCGCGGACCATGAACCAGCTGGCCGTGGCGCACGCCGCCACCGCCACCGCGACCGCCACCGCGGTGAGCAGCGACAGCCGCCCGCGCAGCGACAGCCGCCGCATCACGACGCCGTTCGCAGAACGTAGCCGACGCCGCGGACGGTGTGGACCAGCCGGGGCAGGCCGCCGGCCTCGGTCTTGCGGCGCAGGTACATGACGTACACGTCCAGGGAGTTGGAGGCGGGCTCGAAGTCGAACCCCCACACCGTCTCCAGGATCTGCTCGCGGGTGAGGACCTGCCGGGGGTGCAGCAGGAACATCTCCAGCAGCATGTACTCGGTGCGGGTCAGCTCCAGCGGCCGCCCGGCCCGGGTGACCTCGCGGGTGAGGGTGTTCATCCGCAGGTCGTCGAACGCCAGGACCTCCTGCGGGCCGCGCCCGGTCGGGGCGGCGGCGGGGGCGGCCATCGCGCTGCGCCGCAGCAGGGCGCGCACGCGCGCCAGCAGCTCGTCCAGCTCGAACGGCTTGGCCAGGTAGTCGTCGGCGCCGGCGTCCAGGCCGGTGACCCGGTCGCCGACCATGTCCCGGGCGGTCAGCATGAGGACGGGCATGGTGGCGCCCTGGGCGCGCAGCCGGCGGCAGGTCGTCAGCCCGTCCATCCGCGGCATGAGCACGTCCAGGACGACCAGGTCGGGGGCCTCCCGCTCGACGCTCTCCAGCGCCAGCAGGCCGTCGGCGGCCGCCCCGACCCGGTAGCCCTCGAACTCCAGGCTGCTGGCCAGCGACTCCCGTACCGCGGGCTCGTCGTCCACGACCAGGATCCGGGCGGGCGCCTGCGGCGTGCTTGCGGGCTCCATGAACTCAACGTAATAGCCCCTGACGTGCGGTCACGCCGCCGGGGGCGGTTCTCACGGATCTTTCAGGAAGTTCTCATGAAGCCGATCGCTCGGCGGGCTCGGCCCGCTCCTCCACGACTTCGACGACCCCTGTGACCTCGGTGACCTCGACCTCGACGGCCTCGGCCCACACGCTCCGCGTGGGTGCGGGCGGGGGCGCCGCCGGGCCGGGGCGGGTGGCGGCGGTCCAGGTGGTCCGGGTGACGTCCACGACCACGTCCCGCGCGACGGCGAGCATCAGGCCGCGCAGCTCCTCGCGCAGCGCGAGCTTGAGCGCCTCGCGCATCAGCTCGGCCATCACGGCCTGGACCGCGGCGGTCGCGGCGCGGACGGCCAACTCCCGGGCGGTACGGGCGACGGCGCTGCCGGCGGCGGCCGCCAGCAGGTCGCCGGCCGAACGGACCGTGCCACGCACGGTCTCGCTGGCGGCGGCGCGGGCGGTGATCTCGGTGGCCGCCTCGGCCGCGGCGGCGGTGACGGGGGACAGCGCGGCCGCCTCCCGGGCCCGCCCGCCGACGCCCACGGCCAGGTCGCGGGCCGTGTCGCGGGCGGTGTCGCGCACCACCCGGAACACCAGGTCGCCGGCCACGTCCATGGTCACGTCCACCGCGACGTCGGCCACGGTGTCCAGCGCGGCATCCACGACGATCTTGGACGCGGCCTGGACGGCGGGCGCGCCGACCGTGCGGCCGGCCACGTCCAGCGCGGTCGCGGTCGCCGCGCGGGTGAGCGGGTGGCGGGCCGCGAGCCGGGCCGCCGCGGCGGCCATCGGGTGCTGGGCGGCCTGCCCGGCGATGGACATCGCGGTGGTGGTGGCCTCGAACGCGGCGCCGGTGACCGGGTGCGCCCCGGCCGCCGCGCGCGCCTCGGCGACGGCCCGCTCGGCGGCGGCGGACGCGGCCTTGACGGCGGCGTCCCTGGCGGCCTGCTCGATCACCCGCATCGCGGGGGTGCCGGCCAGCTGCTCGACGATCGTGGCGGC
>NZ_JBEZWH010000068.1:0-41117 GCF_040703975.1 Spirillospora sp. NPDC029432 | reverse complement strand
GCCCATCGCGCCGCCGCCGACCGGAGCGGCGCCGCCACCCGCGGGGGCACCGCCTCCCGCCGCGGCGCCGCCACCGGCGGACGCAGCCGCCGCGGAACCGCCGCCCTCGGACCCGCCGACGCCGGCCAGCGCGGAGCCGCCTCCGCCTCCGCCGCCGTCGCCGCTCAGCAGTGCCGCGATCCGGTTGCCACCGCCGCCGCCTCCGCCGCCGTCGCCGCTACTGACGCTCTGGTACGGGCCGCCGCCGTCACCGCCGCCCCGAGGCAGGGCGCCGCCGCCATCGCCGCCGCCGGGGTTGGAGCCACCGCCCCCACCACCGGCCGTCTGCGAACCACCGCCGCCGCCAGAGTTGTTCCCCCCGCCGCCGCCGGGGTTGTTGCCGCCACCGGGGTCGTTGCCGCCGCCGGGGTTGTTCCCGCCGTACGGGCCGTTCCCGCCGCCCGGGTTGTTGCCTCCGACGGGGTCGTTTCCGCCACCGGGATTGTTGCCACCCGCAGGGTCGTTGCCGCCCCCAGGGTCGTTACCGCCGCCCGGGTCGTTACCGCCACCGGGGTCGTTCCCACCGCCGGGGTCGTTCCCACCGCCGGGGTCGTTGCCGCCGCCCGGGTCGTTGCCGCCGCCAGGGTTGTTCCCGCCCATGTTGGTGTCGGGCAGGTGCAGGTCGAGGCCGTTCTTGCCGCCGCCGACCGCGCCACCGAACGCGCCGGACGTCGCCGCCTTGGCGAGGCCCTCGGCCGTCAGGCCCTCGCCGGAGATGGCGGCCGAGGCGACCGCCGAGCCGACGCCGCTGATGGACTCCGCCAGGCCCTCGCGCAGCGCGCCGCGCCCCATCGCGCCCAGCGCCGAGTCGGCGGCGTTGTCGCCGAGGGCGCCGGTCTTGCCCAGGCCGTGCCCGATGCCGCCGGACAGGGCGCCGCCGATGGCGCCGTCCAGGGCGGCCATGCCGGTCTTCTTCCAGTCCACGCCGTCGCGGTTGCCCTGCGCGATCTGGAGGCCCTGGATCGCGAGGTCGAGGCCGACGCCCTCGATGACGCCCATCAGGATGCCCCGGGCGATGGCCTTGAGCAGCGTCTGGCCG
This sequence comes from Spirillospora sp. NPDC029432, assembly GCF_040703975.1. Taxonomy (NCBI): domain Bacteria; kingdom Bacillati; phylum Actinomycetota; class Actinomycetes; order Streptosporangiales; family Thermomonosporaceae; genus Spirillospora; species Spirillospora sp. NPDC029432. The sequence continues at coordinate 40,039 of NZ_JBEZWH010000068.1, read as the reverse complement.
ATCGTACGGCTGGCGATCTGCGCCGCCACCTGCGTGGCCGGGATCGCGGCCGTGGACGCGCCGAACGTCGCGAACGCCGCGTTGATCAGCATGATGATCTCGATCGCCGTGATGATCAACAGGGCGATGAACATGTACTTGGCGTACTCGATCTCGAGCGCGCCGCCGTCGAGCGCCTCGGCGAGCTGGTCGCACGCCTCGATCAGCTTGGGGAAGATCATCGGGTCGACGTCGACGTACTTCTCCCAGTTGGACCGGAAGGAGTCCGCGCCGTCGCCCTCGACGGTGGACAGGACCTTGGTGGCCGCCACCGTCAGCTCGTCCACGATGCCGTCGATGTTCACACCGGCGTCGCGCCAGGCCTCCGCGCACCGGCGCATCGCCGTCTCGTCGCCCTCGGGCCAGTCCGAGCCGACGATCCAGGAGAGCCATTTGACCGAGTCGGGAATCTCCATTCCCATGGGTCATCGACCTCCGGAGGCGTCTTCGGCGTCCCCGAGGGTGCCGGCCATCCGGTCGATCCCCTCTTTCATCTGCCCGAGGTTCTCGACGATCGACGTGATCATCTTGAGCACGTCCTGGGCGTTCTTGGCGTAGTCCTTCTCGAACGCCTGGCCGGTCTCGTCCGCGCCCCAGCACTTGCCCTCGGCCGACAGCTTGCCCTCAAGGCTGCTGCCCGCCGCGGCCAGCGAATCCGCACCGGCCTTGAAGCCGTCGCCCGCGCGCTTGAGCGCGTCCCGCTCTACCCGGAGTTCGTTGCTCACTTGCCACGCAGCCCGTAGCGCTGGATCACCGCGTCGATGTTGGTGAGGTCCGCGGGCAGCAGCTTGTCGACGTCCCCGCCGAGCATCTCCTCGGGAACCGCTCCGGCCATCGCCTCGCGCCGCTGCTCTCCGACCTTCCGGAACGCGTCCTGCGAGGCGGCCAGCACCGCTTCGGCGAGTTCTTCGGAGGCGAGCTTGCGGTACACGCGGGGGTCGAGTTCGACGTTCGTCAGCTGGCCCTGTGCACCGACCGTGACCTTGACCATCCCGTCGGCCGCCTCGCCGGTCGCGCCAACCGACTCGATCCGCTCCTGGAGGTCCTTCAGCTGCTGCCGCTGCTCCTTGTACCGTTCGAGCAGCTCATCGATGTGCGCCTGCCATTCCTCGCGCATGCAGCCGAACCCCTCACAAGCCGATGTTCACCTTGAAGCCCGCAAGCCCCCGTGTCCACAGATGGTCAGCCATCTTCGCGTCAAGACCAATGGCACGCAACCTCTATGTCGCCATACGTCACGCTCTGATATCCGGCCTCACCGGCACACCGTCCGCGACGTGGGAGCCATGGCGTTCCAAGGGTGGGACGCAGCACGGACCGGACGAGTTCAGACGAGATCACTTCGCCGATGTGATCCCGGTCACGCCCCGGCCGCACCCGCCGGAACGGCTAGCGCGGAGGCCTGCGGTACCGCCCCGGAGGAGTGCCCGGACGCAGCCCGGTCTCCGGGTCCCGGCCCATGATCTCCCGAGCGCCGCGCTCGTACTCGGCGATGGCCTCGGGGGTGGCCTCGTCGTCATCGAGGTCGAAGCCGTGCCGCTCCACCCACTCGAAGTGCCACGCGCTCAACCGCCGGGACATCTCCGAGCGTTCGGGGTCTTCCGTGCTCATGGGTTCCCTTCACTCCTGCCGGGCCGCCCGCCGCGATCGAATGCGAGCGCCGTCGCCACCTTAGCTTTGATCATCGCGGGGCGTCCCACGCTAGGCGAAGCGGGCCGCCCGGAGAACCTCACGGAGGGGCCTCGCCGCACTACGACGGCTCTAGAGTTCTGACGTTGCCGCGCTGAACGATCTGGAGCCACCCGTGACCGATGACGGCTCGACCACCGAGAACGCCGAGCCCTCCGCACGGCCGCCGCGTCCCGCGCTCGTCGCCCCGGAGCAGGGCCTGGACGGGTCCCCCCGCGAACCGGCGGCCCCGGAAGCGCCCGAGGCGCTGGACGAGGCGGCGCCACCGGAGCGGTCCCGGCGCCGTCTCCTGCAAGCCGGGATCGCGGCGGGCGCGGTGCTGCTCGTCGGCGCGCTTCTGCTGGGGTTGGCCGTTCGCTCCGGTTCTGAGGCCGCACCGCAGTACGCCTCCCTGCCCGACGTGTGCTCGACGCTCTCCAAGAACACCCTGCAAAGGCACGCTCCCCGAGCCGGCGCCGGTGAGCCCTCCGGGGGGAAGGCGGCCGCGGGCGAGCGGCAGGGCTCCTGCGAGTGGAAGGAGCCTCTGACCGGCGAGCCCGATGGGGCGCTCTCGTCCCACCGTTTCGCCGTCGGCATGCGCCTGATGCTCGATGGCGGCGGCAAGGCCGGGACCGCTCTCGCCGAGGGCGCGTACCAGACCGAATGGGATGCGGCGCGTTCCGGGTCGGGCCGCAGCACGCAGAGCCCGGTGAGACTCGAGTTCGACCGGCCGTTCCCCCTCAAGGGCTTCGGCGACCAGGCGTTCGCCCGGCCGATCCAGTCGAGCGGCGCGTCCGTCGGGACGAGCAAGGTCGTCGTGACGGCGCGCGTTCGCAACGTGCTGGTCACCGTCGAGTACGCGCACACGGTCCAGCCGGCGGAGAAGAAGGGCGACGAGGCCGGCCCGATCGACACGCCGACGGCTCGTGCCGGGGCGGAGGTGGCCGCGCGGGACGTGCTGGCCGCCCTCAAGGCATGCGCGCGGTGCGCCGGGTGACGCCGCTCTAGAGGAACGTGCCGTTCTCGGTCCGCTCGATCAGGTGGTCGACGACCGCCGACAGGGTGCCGCGCTCGGACCGGACGCGGCGCTGCCGTGCCGCCCCATCGCCGGACTCGTCGAGGCGTCGCAGCCAGGACGTGACGAGCCGGAGTTCGCCGTTCCGCTCCAGTGCGGGCGCGGCCACGTCCAGCGTGCGCCGAACGAGTTCGCCGAACGGTACGAGCTCTCCGGTGCGCACGTCGACGCCGGACCCCGAGCAGCCGTCCCGGGCGGCGCGCCAGTAGGCCAGGCGCATCGACTCGGGCTCCAGCCGCGGCCCGGGCTCGCCCCGCTCCACCGCGGGCAGCAGGCTCTGGGCCAAGGCCCGTACGAGCGCGGCGTACGAGGCCGACTCATCGGCGGTGATGGGGACGTCGGCGACCCGGACCTCCAGGGTCGGATGCCGCCGCGAAGGACGGATGTCCCAATGGACGGCCCCCTCGTCGGTGAGCGCCTCCGCTTCGAGCATCTTCGCCACAAGGTCGTCGTAGTGCCGTTCCGACCGGAAGTAAGGAGGAGGTCCCGCGACCGGCCAGCGGCTCCAGAGGAGCGGCCGCCAGCTCGCATAGCCGGTGTCCCGCTCGGACCAGTACGGGGAGTTCGCCATGAGGGCGAGCAGCACGGGCAGGTGAGGGCGCATGTGGTTGCTCAGCAGCAGCGCCCGTTCCCGGTCCGGCACCTCCACATGAACATGCACCGCGCAGAACACGCTCTCGTCCAGGAGCCCCCGGACGGTGGCGCGCGCGGCCTCCAGCCGCTCCCCTTCGTTCAGCGGAGCGGGAAGGGCATCGCCCAGGACGGGCGTACCGCTGGCGACGACGGCGAGCCCTTTGCCTGCGGCCGCGGAGGCCAGCCATGAACGCCCCTCCCGGAGCTGGGCGGCGACGTCGGCAGCGGCGGTACGGGGTCGTGTCCGGCTCTCCACCTGCAGGAGGGTGTCCTCGCCGTCCACCCGGGAGCCGAGCGGCTTCCTCGCCTCGGCGACCACCTCCATGGCGCGGGGCGCCACGCTCCGGGTCGCCCGGTCGACGACGAAGAACTCCTCTTCGACCCCGAATCGCACGGTCCGTCCCTTCACTGGGCTCTGTCGGCGGGTCACCGGCACGCCGCGGCCCGGCCCCCGATTCGATCGCGGGCCGGGCCGGTACGCGCGGTTCAGCTAGCTCTGCGGAGGCGTTCCACCAGGGGGAGCACCCTGCGGCGGGCCCTGCGGGCCGCCTGCGGGGGCCTGCCCGTACGGCGGCTGCGGCGCTCCCTGGCCGGGAACGGGCGGCTGCTGGCCGTGCGGCTGCGGCGGTGCCATGCCGGGAGCGGGCGGCTGCACGTGCCCCGCGTTGAAGTAGCCCTGGCCGCCGGGACCGCCGAAGCCCGGCGGCGGCGGAGCCTGCGGCCCCGACTTCTTGCCCCGGCGCAGGAAGAGGAAGAGCACCACGCCGACCACCGCGAGCACGACGACGATGCCGCCGATGATGAGCAGCGGGCTCGTCCCCGACGACTCCTCCGCCGCCGCGGGCTTGGTCTTCGCCGGCTTCGTGTCCGCCAGCGCCTTGTCCAGCCGCTCGTACACGGGGTTGGGGGCGCTCGCGGGCACCTGCTGGGTCAGTGCGGTGCGCAGGCTCAGCGTGCCGTAGCCGAACCTGTTGTCCTTCCCTGGCGGGCCGAAGTCCTTGGCCGTGTTGGTGGCCAGCTGGACGATCTCGCGGGCCGACTTCTGCGGGAACTCGCTGCGCAGCAGCGCGAACGCTCCCGCGGCCAGGGCCGACGCGTGGCTGGTGCCGTTGCCGTTCGGCCAGACCCTGCCGTCCTGGCTCAGCGCGGGAATGTTCACCCCGGGAGCGGAGAGGGTCACGTAGTCCTGGCGCTGGGTGCTCGCCCAGGCCTGCCCCTTGTTGTCCATGGCGCCGATCGCCACGACACCCGGGCACGACGCGGGGAAGACCGGGCGGTTGCCGGTGGAGCCCTCGTTGCCCGCGGAGGCGACGATGATGACGTCCTTCTTCGCCGCGTGGCCGATGGCCTCCAGCATGTCCGGAGGGCACTGGTGCGGGTAGTTCCCCGCCGACGACCCGAGCGAGATGCTGACGATCTTGGCGCCGTTGTCGGCCGCGTACTTGATCGCGTCCGGCGAGGACGAGTCGGAGATGCCCGGGGTCGCCAGCGGCATGATCTTCGCCTCGGGGGCGACGCCCATGAAACCGGTCTTGGTGCCCCGCGACGCGATGAGGCTGGCCATCCCGGTGCCGTGGCCGAAGTCGCCGGCGTCCTCGGTGTCGGTGCTGCCGTCACCGCTCGTCCGGAACGCCTTGCCGGGGACCATCGCCCCGCTCATGTCCGGGAGCCTGGCCTCGACCCCGGTGTCGAGCACCGCGACGGTCACGCCGGCGCCCTTGGTCTTCGGCCACACCAGTTTCTCGATGGCCCAGGAGTCGAACCACCACTGGCGCGCGCTCACCGGTGAGGCGTGGGCCGCAGTGACCGGGGCCGTGCCCAGAGCCAGAGCCACCGCCGACGCCGCTGAGGCGAACCGAATCAGCCGTCGCACCTTGAAACCTTCCCTGCCGCGATCTGAACGCGAAACGCTCTCCGCCACGTGCGTTCGACACCGTACCGTCAGCCGCTGCCGCGAGTCAGCCGCCCCGGTGACTCCGCGGAGTCACCGGGGCGGGACGGCCCGTCGCGAAACGGCCGCCGTTCAGCCGATCACGGGCGGCGCGGTGTCATCGTCCGCGCCCCAGACGTCCTCGTCCTCGGTGAGCCATGTCTCGCGCTCGCGCTCCTGGTCGCCCTGGTTGCCCTGGCCGCCCATACCGCCCATCGGCATGCCGCCCATCGGCATGCCCGCGCGGCCCGCGGCACCGGCCCCGGCGCCCCGGAAGCCTCCGGCGCCCATCCCGCCGGCGCCCATGCCCGCGGACCCGAGACCGCCGGGCGAACCTCCGGGGAAGTTGCCGCCGCCGCCACCGCCGCCGGGAAGGCCGCCGCCACCGCCGCCTCCCATGCCCGTCGGGTCGCCCATGCTCGACAGGTTGCTCCCGCCGCCGGCGCCGGCGCCGAACGACGGCGAGCCCGCGTCGCTGCCGATGCCCGCCAGGTTGCTGCGGTCGGGCATGGCGCCCGGGTCGAGGTGCGGGTTCCGGTTGTTGTCGGCCGCGGAGAACGGGCTGCTGTCGCCGCCGGGGAACTTCCCGCCGTCGGGCATGCCGCCCGGCCCGCCACCGGGCATTCCGCCGGGACCGCCGCCGGGCATGTTGCCACCGCCACCGGGCAGATTGCCGCCGCCACCGGGCGGCGGCTCATTGCCGCCCTTCAGGTTCGGCAGGTCCTCCTCGACCTCCTGCGGAGTGTTGTTGTGCGACTCCGCGGTCCGCATGTAGAGCTTTTCAATTTTCTCTTTGGCCCAGCGGTTGTCGTCGGAGTCGTCGTCGTCCCAGCCGTCTTCCATCGTCTCGCCGACGGACTTGTACCAGGGCAGGATCTCGGTGCCGTACCAGCCGAAGGAGTTCGAGGTCCGGAGGCTGATGTCGGACATCTTGCGGGCGGTGCGGTGCACCTGCTCCAGCTGGTCGAGCGCCTTCTGGGCGTTCTCGCCCTTCCAGTGCTTGATGATCTTGTCCGCGTAGCCCTCGAGCGTCGTGGTGTAGGCCGCCAGGGCGTTCGCCGCCTTCAGGTACGCGTCGGAGGCGTCCGTGACGGGCTTGGGGTCGATCTTCTTCAGGATCTCTTTGACCTGGCTGAACTTGATGTCCCCGGGGGCCTGGGGATTAGTCTCCGCCTTGTCGTGGTAGACGTTCGTAGTACGCCACTGCTCACCCATCGTCTTTGCCCTTTCGCAGTAACACCCGCACTTGCCCAGAGCCCGCGAAAACGCAGGGCGGGGAGTCGAGATTCGCCCTCGATCTGGGAAGTTCGCCCCGTCCGGTCTCCTACCGACAAAGCGATCGTGCCTACCCGCGCTGGATCCCGCGCTAGATCTGCACGTTCCCCGTCGACTGCTGTGTCTTGTTGTGGGCTTCCTCGTAGGCGTCGGCGGTGGTCCGCAGCCTTTCCGCGACCGCCTCGATGCTGCCCATGATGTTGTCGAAGTTCGTCCCGAAGACCGTGCCGGCGTTGGTGGCCATGCCCACCCAGGTCGCCCCGATGTCACCGCCGCCGACCTTGTCCGCCGTGAACCCCTTGGCGTTCTTCACCGCGTTCAGCTGGCCCTTGAGGTCGTCCAGCTCGTTGAGGATCGTCGTCCGCAGGGTGCGCAGCTCGTCGGGGTCGACGTCGTAGCCGTCCTCGGCCTTCTTGCCCCACTTGTCGCTCGGCTCGGTCTCGCGCTTCTGGCCGTTGTAGTCCTCGACCTTCGGCGGCTCGCCCGAGTTCTGGACGATGTTGTACTGGTGCTGGAGCTTCGGGTGGTCGCCGAGCGTCCCCGCCGCCTTGTAGTGGTCGTAGAGCTCCCTGATCCGCTCGTCCGAGTAGCTGGCGAGGCTGCTCTCGCTGTACGTGTACGTGTCCTGGTACTGCCCGCTGCTGTGGTAACCCACGGCTCACCTTCCGGTATCCGTCTGACCGATGAACCTTCTGGGACGCGACGTCGTGCGGCCCTCGGAGGACCGCACGACGTCACACCACCAGGTCGGCTATCAGGCGCCCCAGAGGCCGGCGTTGCGGCGCTCGGCGTCGGAGTAGTTGCTGTGCGCGTCGCCGATGACGACGCCCAGCTGGTTGAGGACGGTGCCGATGTGGTTGGCGGCCTTGTCCCACTCGGCCTTGTGCTGCCAGTACGCCTGGACGGCCGAGCCTTCCCACTGGCTCAGCTTGCTCTCGAGGCTCTTCTCGAGGTCGTTCAGGGTGTCCTGCAGGGCGCGGTAGGCGAGCGTGAAGTCCGCCTGGGCCTGCTGCAGGGCACCGAAGTTCGCCTTGGTGTAGCTCATTCGAGTCCTCCGGTGTCAGATCCAGTCAGGGGGCGATCAGGTCGTGCCGTTGAGCAGGCTCGCGATCTTGTTGGCCGCGTCCTCCTGCTCCTGCTCGGTCGCCTCGTACTGGATCTTGGTGTCCACGAGCTTGCCGTGCATCGACTCCAGCTCGCCGAGCACCTTGCGCATCTGCGTCTGGAACTCGTTGAACACGCGGTCGAACGAGCCGGCGGCCGCGCCCTGCCAGCCCGACATCAGCTGCGACTTCTGGCCGTCGAGCTTGGTCTGCAGGCCCTTGATGATGCCGGCGGAGTTCTCGATCTCCTGGGCCGCCTGGCCCATGGCCTCTCTGTCCTGTGCGGACTGCTGGCCCATGGTTCACCTCCGTTGCGATGTGCGAATCACGCGGTCCTGTAATGCCCCCGTACACAACCAGCCGCGCAAGCCTCGGCGGGGAGAGGCCGCTGGGGGACGCCTCCGGTGACCCAAATTACTCACATACGATAGGGGGTCACCCACGCATTGTCGAGAGAAATGGTCATCACAGGTCCCTAACCTTCCGGCACGCACGTCCCACCTCATGGGCCGTCACGGTCATGAACTGGACCTTTGTACGGGCATCGCGGCGGCCTTCGGATCCAGGGCCGGACCTGCGGGGATGAGATGTAGGACACTCGCGGGAACCGGAGCGGCCTTCGCTGCGTCATAACCTAGATTGGCCGCAATTTCGGCCGACGGAATGGCGAAACGAATGCCTTGGTCGTTGATGATGGACAACGACCCGGCGGCACCCGCGGTATTCGTTTGTCCGCCGCTCTGGGTGAGGCGTACGAGGGACGCGCCGCCGGGCGGCAGCACCAGCTGGTCGACGGACGCGCCGCCGCCGGCCGAGCCCGCGCCGAGGGCGGTCTGGGACGGGGCCGGGAGGGTGCCGCCGATGGTGAGCTGGGCGGTCGCGGAGTTCCCGCCGGAGTAGACCGCGCACAGCGGGTCGGTCGTGGTCCAGGAGGCGAACTTCGGCATGGTCGCCGGCAGGGCGTCGCTGAACAGGCGCGTCCGGGACTGCATCGAGGTGGCCGACGGGAGGTCGGTCGGGAGCGCCTCGGCGAGCCGGCCGGGGTACGCGGCCTTGGTCGCGGGGTCGATGAGGAGCATCCGGCCCTGCGTCTCGGAGATCTGCGACATGCCGTCCTCGAGCATGACGTACCAGTTGACGCCGCCGCCGGTGTTGGCCTTGAAGACCTGGCCGACCCGGGCGGGCTGGCCGCCGGGGCCGCTGACCGCCTTGCCGCGCTGGCCGGTGATCTGCGGGGCGGCGAAGTCGCCGGTCGCCGGGATGGAGTTGAGCCAGACGGGCGCGACCTGGGCGGGCTGGGCGCCGCCGGTGAGCGCGGAGACCTGCGCCGCCGGGATCTTCAGGCTCATCCGGCGGTCCTTCCAGATGACCCAGTTCTGGCCGCCGGCCTGGACGGCGAGCGCCTCGTTCGCCGGGAGGGCGCGGCCGCCGATGTTCCGGCCGGCCGCGAGCGCGGTCATCGGGCGCTTCACGCCGTTGCCCGCGTCGGCCTCGCGCACGCACACCGACCACGGGCCGCGCAGCAGCTGCTTGGCGGCCGGCAGCGAGTCGGGGGCGCCCTGGATGCCGATCATCGGGCCGCGCTCGAACTTGGTGAGCGAGTTGCGCGACACCGTACGGGTCTGCGCGCCCTTCTTGTTGACGGCCAGCAGCGCGGACGCGTAGTTGGCGACCGGCAGCAGCTTCCTGGAGTTGGTGTCGAAGACGTACTTGGTGCCGGTCTCCTTCTCGATGATGACCATGCCGCCCTGGTCGAGGCCCTTGGCGCCGCCGGGGCGCAGGATGCCCCAGATGCCGAAGACGCCGGCCAGCACGACCGCGATCACCACGCCGATCAGCACGCCGACGGAGAGCCGGCGCATGGGGGACTCGGCGACGTCGGGCTCGCCGTTCAGCAGGGCGAGCCCGACGCGCTGCATCATCAGGCGGTGCGCCTGATAGAGGTCTCGGCGGTTCTGCATCGGGTCAGCCCGCCAGACCGCGGACGCGGGAGTAGATGTCCAGGACCCAGAGCGCCAGCGGGATCAGCGTGATGACGACGATCATGTCGATGATGTCGCCGGCCCGGCCCCAGAACGGGGTGGGACGGTTGTCCGGCAGCCACATCACCATCCCGACGACGATGCCGCTGATCAGCAGCAGCGGGACGAGCGCGGCGGCCAGCGAGACGGCCTGCCCGTAGTCCAGCGCGGTGCCGATGGTCAGCAGGGCGAGCCCGGTGAGCCCGGAGACCATCAGCCAGCTCCGCTGGGCGACGCTGCGGAACACCCGCGAGCGCAGCAGCAGCGACAGCGACATGGCGGCGGTGGTGGCCGCGGCGGCCCAGCCGTCGGCGGTGAAGAGGAAGAACAGGGCGCCGAGGGCGGTGATGCAGATGCAGGCGACCAGGCCGGTCGCGAACGCGTCGGCCGCGCCGGTACGGGACAGCACGCTGCGGCCGTCCACGGTCTCGGTGTCGTTCTTGAGGTCCTCGGCGCTGGTGGGGATGGGCGGCAGCGGGAGCCGGGCCAGCCGGAACGCCAGCGCCGGGATGGCCGCGGTGAACGCCATGGCGATGACGGCGGCGACGGCCGCTATCCCGGCGGGCTCCAGCCCGTCGACGAAGAACGCGACGACCGAGCCGATCGCGCCGAGCATCGCGGCGATGGCCACGCCGAGGAACGTCGGGAGCCCGTCGACGATCAGGAACGCGGCGATGATGGCGGTCAGGGCGAGCGCGCCGCAGCCGGCGAGCATGTGCGGGGCACCGAGATCGGTGATCTCCAGCGTCTTGCGGGCCGGCGCCAGCAGCCCGGCGAGGAACGCGTACGGGAGCGCCGCGTACCCGAGGATCTTGCCGGCCCCGGCGTCGCCGAACGCGCGGGACAGCGCGCCGGACGCGACCACTGTGATGAGCGCCACAATGCCGGCGGCGATCGCGGGGACGATCCACGGCGGCCCGGACAGCGCGATGATGACGGCGCCGACCAGCAGCGCCGCCGCGGCGACGCCCATCCCGAACGAGCGGGTGGTGGTCGGCCGCCACCGGTCGGAGCGCTCCTTGATACCGCTGGCGATCACGTCGGCGACGTCGTCGAACGCCAGCTCGGGCAGCTGCGCCGACCGCGGCCGGAAGTAGAGGATCTCCCCGTCCCGCACGCCCAGCGCGCTCAGGTCGCGCGCGGGGTCGAAGGGGGCGTCGTCCAGACGCTGCAAGACCCAGCCGGAGTGGGCGAGCCCGGCGTCGGCGAGGTTCTCGCCCGCGGCGCGCAGCAGCGTGGGGAGCATGTACGACAGGGGCACATCGGTCGGCATGGACAGGTCGACACGGCGTCGCGGCGCGACGATCGTCACCCTGCACAGCGGGGGGGCAGCCGGCGAGTTCACGAGTGGTCCAGTCCTCCCTGATGGTGACACCGGGCGGTCACAGCGCGGAGCCTAGAATGTTCGCTCCGATCATGCGAAATCAACCGCTAGATTCATTCGGATACGCATGTGGCGTGCCCGAATCGCCGAACGGTCAGATGAGGCCCCCGGAGGAACCCCCACGTGAGTACCGTCCTCGTACGGCGGCAGCAGCGCAGACAGGCCCCGCCGACACCCAAGGGTGAGATCCTACTGGAGTCGCCCCCGGAGCTTCCGGAGGCCCAGAGCGGCGGCTTCCAGCAGGTGCTGATGTACGTCCCGATGATCGTGATGCCGGTCATGATGGGGCTGATGTTCCTGGGCGGCGGCGCCCGGAACCCGATGATGATGATCAGCAGCGGCGGCATGGCGATCGCCATGGGCGTCATGATGATCGGGCAGATGGGCCGCGGCGCGGGCGAGCGCAAGTTCAAGCTGAACGGCGAGCGGCGCGACTACTACCGCTACCTGTCGCAGGCGCGGCGCAAGGTCCGGCGGGCCGCCGAGCAGCAGCGCGAGGCGCTGGAGTGGAACAGCCCGCCGCCGGAGTCGCTGTGGTCGCTGGTGATGAGCGCCCGGCTGTGGGAGCGCCGCCCGACCGACAAGGACTTCGGCAACATCCGGATCGGCGCGGGCCCGCAGAAGCTGGCCGTGCAGGTCGTCCCGCCGGAGACCAAGCCGATCGAGGACCTGGAGCCGATGACGGCGGGCGCGCTGCGCCGGTTCGTGCGGGCGCACTCGACGGTGCCGAACCTGCCGATCGCCGCGTCGATGCCGTCGTTCGCGCGGATCATGCCGATGGGCGACCCGGACGTGATCCGCGGCATGGTGCGGGCGATGATCGTCCAGATCGCGACGTTCCACTCCCCCGACGACGTGCGGATCTCGGTGTGCGCGTCGCGGGACGCGGTGCCGCAGTGGGACTGGGTGAAGTGGCTGCCGCACGCGATGCACCCCACCGAGAACGACGCGGCCGGCCCGGTCCGGCTGATCGCGCCCAGCCTGTCGATGCTGGAGGCGATGCTCGCGGGCGAGCTGAAGGACCGGCCGCGGTTCACGCCGGGGCTGTCGCCGAACGACCTGCCGTACCACGTGATCGTGGTGGACGGCGGGCAGGTGACGCCCGACTCGCAGATCGGCGCGGACGGCATCGAGGGCGTCTGCGTGATCGACATCGGCGGCGACTCGGTGAACCCGACGGCCGACAACACGATGCTGCGGCTGCGGGTCGCCGCCGACAAGATGGCGATGCTGCGCCGGGACCGTACCGGCAAGGACGTGCCGACCATGCTGGGCCGGCCCGACCAGCTCACCGTGATCCAGGCGGACGGCCTGGCCCGCCAGCTGGCGCCGCTGCGCGCCAGCGCGGCGGCGGGCGGCGGCGTCGAGGAGATGGACGTGCTGTCGGCGTCCACGACGCTCACGACGCTGATGCAGGTCGGCGACCCGCGCGCGATCGAGCCGCGGACGGCGTGGCAGCCGCGGGCGCCGCGGAACCGGCTGCGCGTCCCGGTCGGCGTGGACCCCGACGGCCGGCCGGTCGAGCTGGACATCAAGGAGGCCGCGCAGGGCGGGTTCGGCCCGCACGGCCTGTGCATCGGCGCGACCGGTGCCGGTAAGTCGGAGTTCCTGCGGACGCTGGTGCTCGGGCTGGTGATGACGCACTCGTCCGAGACGCTGAACTTCGTGCTCGTCGACTTCAAGGGCGGCGCGACGTTCCTCGGCATGGACGGCCTCAAGCACGTCTCGGCGATCATCACGAACCTGGAGGACGAGCTCCCCCTGGTCGACCGCATGTACGACGCGCTGCACGGCGAGATGGTGCGCCGCCAGGAGTGGCTGCGGGCGGCCGGCAACTACGCCTCGCTGCGCGACTACGAGAAGGCCCGCGAGCAGGGCGCGCCGCTCAAGCCGATGCCGACGCTGTTCATCGTGCTGGACGAGTTCTCCGAGCTGCTGTCGGCCAAGCCGGACTTCGCCGAGCTGTTCGTCATGATCGGCCGGCTGGGCCGGTCGCTGGGCGTGCACCTGCTGCTGGCCTCGCAGCGCCTCGAGGAGGGCAAGCTGCGCGGCCTGGACACGCACCTGTCGTACCGGATCGGCCTGCGGACGTTCTCCGCGGCCGAGTCGCGGGTCGTGCTGGGCGTGCCGGACGCGTACGAGCTGCCGCAGGCCCCCGGCCACGGCTACCTCAAGGTCGGTACGGAGACGATGACGCGGTTCCGCGCCGCGTACGTGTCGGGCCCGTACGAGCCGGAGCCGGAGAACGGGCAGCGCGGCCAGAACGGCCAGGCCGCCCAGCGCACGGCGCCGCCGCAGATCGTGGCGTTCGGCCCCGACTACATCCGGCCGCAGCAGCCGCAGCAGCCCGACCAGCCGCAGCAGCAGGCCAAGCCGGCCGACGAGGGCCCGAAGGAGAGCCTGTTCGACCTGGTCGTCGGGCGGCTCGTCAACGCCGGGCCGGAGCCGCACCAGATCTGGCTGCCGCCGCTGGACGAGCCGGGCACGCTGGACCAGGTGCTGCCCAACCTCCAGCACACCGAGGAGTTCGGCTTCACCACCGCGGGCTGGGACGGCCGCGGCCGGCTGCACGCGTTCGCGGGCATCGTCGACCGGCCGTTCGACCAGCGCCGCGACCCGATGTGGCTGGACCTGTCCGGCGCCGCCGGGCACGTGGGCGTCGCGGGCCAGCCGCAGAGCGGCAAGTCGACCGCGCTGCGGACGCTGATCACCTCGCTGGCCCTCATGCACACGCCGCAGGAGGTGCAGTTCTACTGCCTCGACTTCGGCGGCGGCTCGCTGGCCGGGCTGGAGGGGCTGCCGCACGTCGGCAGCGTCGCCACCCGCCTCGACCCCGACCGGGTCCGCCGTACGGTCGCCGAGGTGTCGGCGCTGATCGAGGCCCGCGAGCGGTACTTCACCGAGCGCAACATCGAGGGCATCGCCGCGTACCGCCGGATGCGGGCCGCCGGGGAGATCTCCGGCGACGGGTTCGGGGACGTCTTCCTCGTGGTGGACAACTGGCTGACGGTGCGGTCGGAGTTCGAGCAGGTCGAGTCGGCCATCACCGACCTGGCCGCGCGCGGCCTCGGCTTCGGCATCCACATCATGGCGGCCACGAACAAGTGGTCGGAGTTCCGCACGACGATCCGCGACCTGTTCGGCACCCGGCTGGAGCTCAAGCTCGGCGACCCGTACGAGTCGGAGATCAACCGCAAGATGGCGGTGAACGTGCCGGAGGGCCGGCCGGGCCGCGGGCTGAGCCGCGAGTCGCTGCACTTCCTGACCTCGCTGCCCCGTATCGACGGCCGCGCCACCACCGAGGACGTCGCCGACGGCATGCGGCAGCTGGTCGAGACCGTCCAGGCGGGCTGGCGCGGCCGGCCGGGCGCGCCGCCGGTGCGGATGCTGCCCGACGTGCTGCCCGCCGCGCAGCTCCCGCAGGCCGCCGACACGGGCAAGCGCATCCCGATCGGCATCGACGAGGACACGCTGTCGCCCGTCCTGCTCAACATGGAGAACGACCCGCACTTCGTGGTCGTCGGCGACAACGAGTGTGGCAAGTCCAACCTGCTGCAGCTGCTCGTCCAGTCGATCAAGGCGCGGAACACCCCGAACGAGGCCCGCCTGATCATGGTCGACTACCGCCGGGCGCTGCTCGACGTGGCCGAGGGCGACCACGTCATCGGGTACGCCGCGTCGTCCACGGCGGCGAACGGCCTGCTCAAGGACATCAACGGGGCGCTCGTGGCCCGGCTCCCACCGTCCGACCTGACGCCCGAGCAGCTGCGCAACCGCTCGTGGTGGACGGGTTCGGACCTCTACCTGGTCATCGACGACTACGACCTGGTGGCGACCCCGTCGGGCAACCCGATCGCGCAGATCGCCGAGCTGCTGCCGCAGGCCCGCGACATCGGCCTGCACGTGATCCTGTCCCGTTCGATGGGCGGCGCGGGCCGGGCCATGTTCGACCCGGTCATCCAGCGGATGAAGGACATGGCCAGCCCGGCGCTGGTCATGTCGGGCAGCAAGGACGAGGGCGCGCTGTTCGGCGACGTGCGGCCCAAGCCGCTGCCGCAGGGCCGCGGCATGTTCGTCGACCGCCGTACCGGCAAGCGCCTGATCCAGACGGCCTACGTCGGCGACCCCGACAACCGGCCGCAGCGCTAGCGGGGCGTACGGGGCGTACGGCCCGTCAGAACGGCGAGGGCCTCCACCGGGAACGATCTCCGGTGGAGGCCCTCGCCGTTTCGCCGTGCCGCCGTGCGGCCGTCAGTCCTGGTCGCCGGCGGCGACGCGGGCGCGGCCCGGGCGCCAGCCGCGGCGGCGGCCCAGGGGGACGACCGCGCCGCCGAACGCGACGAGCACGGCCAGGATGATGGTCGCGGCGGCGATGGTGCCGGCGATGCCGCGGGTGCGGCCGTCCTCGGGGATCTCGCCGCCGATGTCGATCGGCCCGGCCGCCCGGCGGGCGCCGCCGCCGGCCTGGCCCGGGTTCACCAGTCCGGTGACCGCCTGCATCGGGCTGATCATGCCGCTGCCGCTGCCGGTCCCGTTGCCGCCCTCGGCGGTGGCCTTGATCCGGTCGATGACCTGCTGGTACGTGAGGTTCTTGTGCCGGGAGCGGACCAGCGCGGCCACCCCGGACGCGTACGGCGCCCCGAAACTCGTACCGCCCAGGCCGCCGATGTAGCCGGTCGGGCCGGTGGAGATGATCCCCTCGCCGGGCGCGGACACGTCCACGCGCGTCTTGAGGTTGGAGAAGTTGGCGATCGTGCCGTTCACGTCGGCGGCGGCGACCGACAGCACGCCCGGGTAGCTGGCGGGGAACGCCTTCTGCTCCTGGCCCTTCTGCTGGTCGGTCACGTTCCCGGCGGCGGCCACGATCAGCGCGTCCTTCCGCTGCGCGTACAGGACGGCCTTGCGCAGCGCCGGGGTGTCGGGCGCCGCCACGGACACGTTGATGACCTCGGCCCGGTCGGCGGCCCACTGGATCGCCTTGGGCAGCAGCGTGTTGTCCTGGGTGCTCTCGCCCGCGGTGAACTTGGCGTTGACCAGCTTCGCGCCCGGCGCCACCCCGACGAACGGCACCCCGCGCGACTGCCGCTGGTCGGCGGCGGCGATGATGCCGGCGACCTCCGTGCCGTGCTGGAAGCAGTCGTTCGGGGTGGTCTTGGTGGCGTCGAAGCTCGCGACGACCCGGCCGCGCAGCTGCGGGTGGCTCGCGCTCACGCCGCTGTCGACGACCGCGACCGTCACGCCCTCGCCGCGGGTGACCTTCCACGCCTCCTGGAAGTCGAGGCGCTGCTGCGGCCACGGCTGCTGCGTGATCTGGTTCGCCGGCTGGCCCTGCGCCGGATTGCACTGCACCGGCGCGGCCGCCGGCGCCGCCAGCACCGGCGGCGCGAGCGCCGTGGTCAGCACGACACATCCGGCGCCGGCCACGAGTCCCGCTACGCGCATGCTTGTACTCTCCTGATGCCCCTCTGGAACGGCAACACGACTCTAAAGGATCGCGACCACCCGTACCGGCCGGGTCACCGGCCGCCGCCGATCTTGGCGAGCGCGTCGTTGATCGCCTGGGTGATCTGCTCCATCTGCTGGAGCCCCTGCTCGGCCGAATCCGGCCCGGCCGCCGTGCTCTTGGCCGCCGTGTCCTTGGCCGCCGTGTCCTTGGCCTGGGCGCTCTTCGCCGCCGTGCTCTTCGCGGCGGCCTTCTTCGCCGGCTTCTTCTTGGCGGCCTTCGGCGTCCCGGCGCCGCCGGCCTTGGGACGCAGGTCGTCCAGCGCCGCGTTCACGGCCGTGACCAGGCGCTCGCCCAGCTCCGCCGGAGCCAGCTCCAGCGCCCCGGGCTCCAGGACGACGCTCCGCAGCCGCCCGCGCTCGGCGGTGACCGTGATCTGCCCGGCGGCGTCCGTGCCGACCCCCTCGGTGGTCATCTCCCCGTCGGCGCGCATCGCCGCCAGCGTCTCGCGGGCGTCGGCCAGGACCCGGTCCAGGTCCGCACTAGAGAACTCGGTCAAACCGGCCTTCCCCTCCGTGGTCGTTCCGCGTCTGTGGAGCATAGTGACCAGTCGTGGCCGTACCGGGGCGTACGCGGCGGCCGTTGCAGACATTTGTCCCCGTTCGTTCCGGAGGTCGGTAAGGCGGGCGTTACCATCTGGCGGGTGCACGCACCCTCTCCCGCGTTCGCGCCGCCCCCGCCGGGGCCTCCGCCCGAGGACCGGCCGCGGCGGCGCTTCGCCGTGCCGCTGGCGGTCGCGGGCGGGGTGTCGCTGCTGGTCGCGGTGCTATGGATCACCGGCGGCCTCAAGGAGGCGCCGCGGCAGCCGGTCAAGGCCGCCGGGAAGCCGATCGACCAGGGGCGCTTCACGGTGACCGTACGGGACGCGCGGATGGCGACGGTCGAGGCCGGCCTGGGCACGAGCCGGCAGCGTTACATCGTCGTGAGAATGCGCGTGGTCAACACCGGCAAGGACACCGCGTCCCTGGGCGGCGGCGGGCTGGGCGGCGGCATCGCCGCCCGCACGAAGGCCGGCAAGTGGGTCAAGCCGGACGAGGTCGAGGGCCTGGTCTCCGGCTCGAAGACCACCTACGTCCAGCCGGGCCTGCCGGTCGAGGCGTCCGTCATGTGGAAGGCGGGCCCCGCGGACGCGCCGAAGCAGTTCACGATCGGGCTCCGGAACTGGGAGTACGAGCCCGGCTTCTCCGACAGCACGTACCAGTGGCGGGTCCAGACGGAGCGCGGCGAGATGGCCGGGCGCCTCACGCTTCCGGTGGCGGCCGGATGAAGGCGCGGATGATCCTCGTACGGGGCGGCGCCGCGATCACCGGCACCGCGCTGCTGGCGGCCGCGATGTGGCTGTACGCGGTACGCCCCGGCGTGCAGGCGAAGGAGCTGGATCCGATCCGCACCGAGGGCCGGGTCGGCGCGGTCGTCTCCACCGGCGACTTCCGCGTCCGGGTGGACAGCGTCACCGCCGCCCGCTCGCTCAAGTCCACCCTCGGCGCCCCCGAACGCACCGAGGGGATCTTCCTGATCGTCGGGTTCCAGGCGATGGCCCGGAAGGAGCCGGTCAAGCTGCAATCGGTCGTGCTGGAGACGCCGGACGGGTTCACGTTCCGGCCGGGACCGCGGCTCGGGGTGAGCGCGCCGACCGCCAACGACTACCAGCCGCTGCTGTGGTCCAGGTCGTCGTACGTCTTCGAGGTGCCGCGGGACGCCGTGGCGGGCGCGCGGCTCGTGGTCGGCACGGGCGGGCTGCTCCCCCAGCTCTCCGCCGCCGCGGACATCGACCTGGGCCTCACCGGCGCGAAGGCGGCCGAGCTGCTCGGCGGCGCGGCCGAGTCGTACGACCCGAGGGCGCGGCCATGACGGGCCGCCACGCGTACCGGCCGCCCGAGCCGGCCGAAGAGGACCCGTTCGAGCGGACCCGTCCCGACCCCGCCGGCGAGGAACCCGCGCGGGAGGAGGCGGAGGAGCGGCGGCAGGTCCTCTCCCCGCGGGACCGGCGCGTGCTGGAGGCGATCGCGCTGATCACGCTGGTCCCCGTCCTGCTGAGCCTGCGCTGGATCGTGGACGACAACCTCGCCGACAGGGTCGCCCAGGACCGGCCCGAGAAGGTCACGACCGTTCCGCGCGGAACGGTCGCCACCTGGAACGACGTGCGGTGGCGGCTGTACGCGCAGTCCGTCGCCGGGCCCCCGCTCGGCCAGGGCCCCGAGGTCGCGGAGCTGCGGCTGGCCGTCGCCGTCAAGCCGATGAACGACGCCGGCGCCAAGCTGCTGACCTCGTACGGCCTCGGCTACCGGGTGACCGACGCCGAAGGGCACGTGTGGACGGGACGCGGCTCCACGCTCACCCCGCCGCGTCCGGGCGCGGCGACCAAGCTGACCGTCACGGTCGCGCTGCCCCGCTCCAAGGCGAACTCCGTGGCCCTTGAGGTGCGGCCGCCGGAGCAGCCCCGGCAGAAGGGCCCACTGCCTTTGCTGCGTTTCGCGCGTTGACCCTGGCCATCACCAGGTTGAACGTCGCGGCCAGCAGGCAGATCCGGAGGATCTCGAAGACCATCCCGGTGCCGAACCCGACCATCCCCTGGCGGGGCAGCCACCACTCCAGCGGATGAGCCCCGATGAGCTCGAACACCTGCCGCTTGACGAGGTCCTCCGCGACGTACAGGCCCATGAACAGCGCGCAGAACGCCCCGAACGGCACCACTCCCGAGCGGCGTACCAGGCGCAGCCCGTACCAGGCGGGGACGACCAGGTCGCGGATGCCGCGGGTGAGGATCTCGCGGGGGCTGTTGTGCCGCTCGATCCCCGCCTCCCGGGTGAACCGGCGCGCGGCGCGGCCGCTGCCCAGCACGACCCGCTCGTCGCCGGCGTCCAGCCCCAGGACCACCCCGGCGATCACCAGCCAGAGCAGGCCGCCCAGCACCGCGTACCGGAACGGGGGCCACAGGTCCAGCAGGGGGCCGGTCGCGTCCGCCAGCGCCCGCCACGCCTCCCGGCCGGTGATCCAGTCACCCGCCGCCTTGCGCAGCTCGTCGATCGTGAAGATGCCGAACAGCGCGAAGTTGACCTCGAAGAACGCCAGCACCGCGCCGCCGGACGTCGGCAGCCGGTCCTGCAGCAGCCATTCGGCGAGCAGCTTGAGCGCCAGGAACCCGACCGTGAGCCCGATGGCCAGGGCGAGGTGGCGTTCCAGCTCCAGGAGCATCCCCAGCCCCTCGATGTGCCCCTGCAGCCCGCCCTCGGCGAACCCTTCGCTCTGCGCCGTCGCCGCGAACTCCTTGGCGTCCTCGCTCTGCATCCCCCAGGCCAGGTAGAAGATCACGAACGGCAGGACGGCCCGGCTCATCGCACCGCTCACGCGCTCGTCGTTCCCGACGGCCCAGGGGGTGAGCTCCCCGTCGTCCTCCCGCGCGTGCACGACCGCCAGGCCCTCGCGGACGCAGTGCACCATCGCCACCGTGACGCCCAGCGTGATCATCACCAGCAGGCTGACGGTGAGCAGCGGAGCGACGTTCGCGGCGAGGCCCTTCACCTCGCTGAGCCGGTAGCCCCCCTGCAGCACCCCGAAGCGCAGCAGCTCCCCGACGGTGAACCACAGCGCGAGCGGCAGCACGAACCGCCCCGCGAGCACGAGCGTGGCCCACGGCAGCACGAGCGGCGAACGCGCCGACAGTCCCAGCACCAGCCAGATGGTACAGACCTACCGCCGCCCGACACCCAGCACATGGCCGAACACCCGCACAAAGCAGCCGAAAACGCTCGCGCGGAGGACGGTGAGCACGTCCCGGCCCTGCCGGATGATCAGTCGTCGAAGTAGGCCCTGGCGACGGCGTAGGTGTCCTCGTAGAGGTGGTAGCGGGTGATCCGCCCGTCCCGGACCGTGGTGTGCAGGGCGAACCCGGTGTCGATGTCCCGGCCCGTCCTCTTGACCTCCGAGACCATGCGCCCGATGAGCACCACGTCGTCGCCCTCGGCGATGACGTGGCGGAGGTCGAACTCCTTGGCCCGCACATGGGTCCGCAGCAGGTCGAAGAACGTCCGCATGCCCTCCGCCGAGTCGACCTCCGGGACCCACGGGATGCCCGGCGGATGCGGGATCGAGAACGACACCGAGTCGGCGAACAGCGCCGCCGCCTCCGCGCTCTTCCCCTCGGCGAGCAGCGGGAACAGGCGTTGCACAGTCTGAGCCGGTGACTCTGCCGTCATGTGTGCCGACCTTACGCGATGCGAGACGGCCCCTGCCCGGTGAGGGCAGGGGCCGGATCCGGTCGGCGCGGTCAGTCCGTCACTCCGATGGCTCGGGACCGACGAAGAGGAGGACCTGGTTCTTCGCCCACGGGACCGCGTCGTGGACGTACCACGCCGGCGGGACCTCGGCGGGGGCCATGGCCTTGCTCACGTTGCCGTCCATGTAGCGGTACTCGGGTACGGTCACGTCCCGCTTCTTGAGCGCGGCCAGCACCTGGCTCACGCGCTGCTTCCGGAACGTCATCCCGTGCATGACCTCGCCCGGGGCCGTCACCGGCGCGGTGCTGTTGTACTGCTCGCCCGGACGGGCCGCCCTTCCGAAGACGACGGTGGCCTCGCCCTTGAACGCGGTCGACACCCGTACGCCGACCGGGCAGGCGTCGCCTCCGCCGCCGGTCTCGCACTCGCCCTTGGCGGTGATCGCCGTGATGTCGCGCTCGCGCGTGCCCTCGCTCGTGTCCATCATCACCACGGTGCCGACGATGGACGGGGAGACCGGCACCAGGGACAGTTCGACCTTGAGGCCGTGGGCCGCGAGTTCCTTCTCGTAGCGCTTCGGGTCGGCGAGGGGGTCGCGGACGCGCACGTCGATGTGGTCGCCCTCGCGCTCGATGGTCAGTGCCGAGGCCAGCCGGACGTTCGGGCCCTGCGCCGTCGCGGTCGGGTTGGGCCGCGGCTGGACGGCGGGATCCTGCGCCACCGCGGCCACCGCCACGGCCGCGCAGGCCAGGCCGGCGGCCAGCGGCAGGCCGATGGCGAGGCCCCGCGAGCGGCGCCTGCGGGGCGCCGGGGGCTCCACCGCCGTACGGGTGATGCGGTCGGCCAGGTCGGCGGCCGACTCGTCCGACATCAGCTCGGCGGCTCGGGCGTCGGTGACGGGGGCGAGCCCGCCGATCAGGGTGTCGATGTCGCGGTTCATGGGTGCTCTCCGTTCGGGATCCGCGCGGCGGTGGGAAGGGGGCGGCCGACGGGGCCGGCGTTCGCCCGTTCGAGCGCGCGGGCGAAGCGGCGGCGGGCCCGGTGCAGGCGGATCCGCACCGCGTTGCGGGAGCAGCCGAGGACCGTCGCGATCTCGCCGTGGTCCAGCCCCTCCCACCCGACCAGGGTCAGCAGCTCGCGGTCGGCCTCGGACAGGCTCCGGAACGCGGGGCCTACGTCCGCGAGGTTCCGCTCGGGCTCGGCCGCCCCGGTACGCAGCCGCAGGCCGAGATCGGCGGCCAGCGCGGAGCGGCGGCGCTCGCCGCGGTGGTGGTTGGCCAGCACCCGGCGGGCCACCCCGTACAGCCAGAGCCGCGCGGCCCCGTCCCGTGGCACGTCGTCCAGGCGCCGCCAGGCCGTCAGGAACGTCTCGGCCAGGACGTCGGCCGCGTCCTGCGCGTCGGCGGTACGGCGCAGCGCGTACCCCAGGATCTGGACGCGGTTGGCCTCGTAGATCTCCTCGAAGCGGCGGCGCCTGTCATCGGGTGGATGGGGGTCCTCCACGGCGGGTGGCACGCTCTCTCCTCTCGTCTCACGCCCCTGGGGCGCGGCGAACTGACCAGACGGAGATCACATGTCCGCACATCGCGCAGCATTTCACCCCGATGTCGCGGGCGCGGCCGGTCCCGAACGCGCGAGACCCCGCCGCCCGGACGGGGCGACGGGGTCTCAGCGGAGCCGGTCAGGCGCGGGGCCTGCTCAGATCGCGACCTCCAGGGCGGCGACCTCGCCGGTCTTGGCGCTGACGGTGCTGTCGACGCTCACACCGCCGGCGGCCAGGACGCGGACGGTCCAGTCGCCGTCCGCGGCGAAGAACCGGAACACGCCCTCGTCGCCGGTGACGACCTCGGCGGTGAACTCGCCGGACGAGTCGAGCAGCCGGGCGTAGGCGCTGGACACGGGCTGCCCGTCACGGGTGACGGTGCCCTGGATGACGGCCTCGTTGGTCAGGTCGACGGTCGCCGGCAGGTGCGCCGTCTGCGCGGGCGCTGCGCAGCCCTGGGTCATGGTCTTCTCTCCTTCTCCGCCGGTGCGCGGCGGGATGATGCTCCGGTACGGGCGGAAGGTGTGTTACTTGGGCTCGCCGAGCTCGACCGGCACGCCGACCAGCGAGCCGTACTCGGTCCAGGAACCGTCGTAGTTCTTGACGTCGGGCAGGCCGAGCAGCTCGCGCAGGGCGAACCAGGTGTGCGACGACCGCTCGCCGATCCGGCAGTAGGC
Organism: Spirillospora sp. NPDC029432; assembly: GCF_040703975.1. Classification (NCBI taxonomy): domain Bacteria; kingdom Bacillati; phylum Actinomycetota; class Actinomycetes; order Streptosporangiales; family Thermomonosporaceae; genus Spirillospora; species Spirillospora sp. NPDC029432. Next base: position 16,971 of record NZ_JBEZWH010000068.1, on the reverse strand, counting down.
GATGATCGGCTTGTTCAGGTCGACGCCGGCCTCGGTGTAGAGCTCGCGGAGCTCCTCGTCGGACTTGAACGTGCCGTCGTCGTTCGCCGCCTTCGACCACGGGATGCTGCGCGCGGTCGGCACGTGGCCTGCCCGCTGCGCCTGCTCCTGCGGCAGGTGCGCCGGCGCCAGCAGCTTGCCGCTGAACTCGTCGGGCGAACGCACGTCGATCAGGCCCTTGTTGCCGATCGCGTCCACGACCTCGTCGCGGAACGCGCGGATCGACAGGTCCTGCTCGGTGGCCTTGTAGTCGGTGGCCGGCCGCTCGGGCACGTCGGTGACCAGCTCGCGGGAGTCCAGCTCCCACTTCTTGCGGCCGCCGTCGAGCAGCTTGACCTTGTCGTGGCCGTACAGCTTGAAGTACCAGTAGGCGTACGCGGCGAACCAGTTGTTGTTGCCGCCGTACAGGATGACCAGGTCGTCGTTGGCGATGCCCTTGGACGACAGCAGCTGCTCGAAGCCGGTCTTGTCGACGAAGTCGCGGCGGACCGGGTCCTGCAGCTCGGTCTTCCAGTCGATCTTCACGGCGCCACGGATGTGGCCCTTGTCATAGGCGGAGACGTCTTCGTCGACCTCGACGAGAACGAGGCCGGGGGCGTCCAGGTTGGACTCCACCCATTCGGCGTCAACCAGGACGTCGGAGCGGCTCATGCGGGAACCTCCCTGTCGGAGCGGATCTTCGTGGTGAAGCGGCGGATCGGCGGAGGCATCTGACGGCCGAGGCGGTTTCCGGGCCCGTTCAGCACGGCGTACAGGATGACCGGCGCGTCGGCCGCGGCCGGACGCTGATCAGCCTGCATCGGATTGCTCCTGGCGGAGAGAACGTGCGCGTACGAGCGGAAGTCGGATTGCTCGGGAACGGCGGGCTCGATGCCTCAGGCCATGCGACAGAGCGAAGCCGAGACGCGGCAGAAGTCGACCGCGCGACGCTTCGTGAGCAGCTGCTCTGTCCAGTAACGCACGGTCCGATGGTAAGCCGACAGGCGTGGCGCTGTCACATCCGTCTCGGCTTTCGAGACAGTGACATTCGCCTTGGCGCAGGTCAACGGGTCCCCGCTCACGAGATGGCCGCGCCGAGAGCGGCGATGACGTCGGCCTTGCGGGGCTGCCCGGCGGCCTTCCGGACGACCGTTCCGGCGGCGTCCAGGACCAGCACCGTCGGGGTGCTCACCACGTCCAGCACGCGAACGAGATCGAGCCGCGCCTCCGCGTCGATCTCGACATGGGCCACCCCGTCGATCATCGCGGCGACCTCGCCGAGCACCCGCCGCGTGGCCCGGCACGGCGCGCAGAACGCGGTGGAGAACTGCACCAGCGTGGCCCGTTCGCCGAGCCCGGCCCCCAGGTCACCGCTGTCCAGCCGCACGTACCGTCCCTTTCCGCGAGCGCCGTCGTCCCATGCCAACACTCCCCGCGCCCCGGGACTTCCCGGGATCGCCGACTCAGGCGGGAATGGTGAGGAGGGGCTGGCCGCCGAGCGTGACGATCTCGAACGAGAAGAGCTGGTCGCGCTGGAACATCGTGGAGCCCGCGTACTGGCCGTACCCCCTGCGGTACGCGACGTGCCAGCTCCCCAGCATGTCGCGCTGCCCGTCGCGGGCCACCGCGTAGAAGCGGCAGCTCTCCCCGTACGGGGCGCCGGACAGATGCAGCTCGACCTTCGTCCCCCATTTCTTCCGGTAGAGGATCATCTCCGCCCGGACCTTGTTACCGGGATCGCTGGCCCGCAGCCGCTCCGCCCCCGCACTCGTGGAGATCGACGGCGCCGGCGCGGCCACCGGTGCCCCCTCCCGCGCGGAGACGAACAGGGCCCCCGTCAGAACCCCCACGGCCACCAGCGCGCACGCGGCCAGCACGCCCGGCCCCCACCACAGCCGCCCGCCGCCGGGAGGCCGCCGCCACAGCGCGAAGCGCCGCCGCCGCGCCGCCCGCGCCAGCAGCGAGTCCAGGAGTTCGGGCGGGGGCCCCGCCATCTGCTCGATCTGCCGTTCGGTCACCCGTCCGAGCAGCGCGGGCAGCCCCGCCAGCCCGGCCAGCTCGTCCCGGCACGCGGGGCACCCCTCCAGATGCGCCTCCAGCCGGGACCGTTCCCCCGGATCGATCGCGCCCAGCACGTACACGCCCAGCGCCGCGCGCATCTCCCCGCAGTCGTTCATGGCGCCAGCCCCCGCTCCTCCAGGGCGAGCTTGAGCGCCCGCAGGGCGTAGTAGCTGCGGGACTTCACCGTCCCGGCCGGGATCCCCAGCGCCTTGGCCGCCTCGGCCACCGACCTCCCTCGGTAGTACGTCTCCACCAGCACGGCCCGATGCTGCGGGCTCAGATCGGCCATGGCCTCGGCCACGGTCCACGACTCCAGCGCCCGGTCGATGTCGTCCGACCCGGCCGCCGTCATCAGCGCCTGCTCGTCGATCCCCGTCTCCGGCGGCCGCGACCGCTTCGCCCGGTGCGCGTCCACCACCAGGTTCCGCGCCACCGTGAACAGCCACGGCCGTACGGGCCGCCCGCCCAGGGCCTCGGGATGCCGCCAGGCCCGCAGCAGCGTCTCCTGCACCACGTCCTCGGCCTGGGCCCGATCACCCCCCGTCAGCCGCAGGACGTACCCGAGAAGCGGACCACCGTGCTCGTCGAACAGAGCACGCAGCAACTCCTCATCAGCGGTCGGCCCCACACCACAAACACGTACGCCCCCCGCCCCCGGTTCACAACCCCGCCGGCTCACTCGCCAGGGCGCAACGCCTCTATGAGAAGCACGCGGGCATAGCCAGGCACGGCCCCGCCGGTGATCATCCGACGCTCGCGCGCCTGGCCTACCGCCCCCGTCGGGTCAGGCCCCGCCACGGAACGGCCCGAAGCCACACGGCCCCGGGCCGGGCGTGCTCACGCTTGGGGTGCCGGATGACGGCGGGGAGTGGGTTCTCGGGTGGTCGCGGCCCAGGACAGGAGCGAGAGCACGAGAAGCGCCGTCCACAGGCTGTGGACTTCGGACCAGTTGGAGTGCCCCAGGGGAACCAGAGGAGTCTGGTCGGGAGGTATCAGCGCGGATGCGATGAAGAGGACCAGAAGGATGCCGCCCACCGCGAGCCCCGGCGCCGCGCTAGCGGTGAAGCGCAGCGCCGCACCGGCCATGGCCCAGGCCAGGGCGCACAGGGCGACCGCTTCCAAGGTCAGAGCCGCCCAAGGAAGCCGATGGCCGGGATCTCCCACATAGAGGAGCGCCATCCACCAGGCCGCCAGAGCGGGGAGCACCACTGCCACCCGCAGGGCCTGACGCAGCGCGCGACTCGCGGGAACGACCTCGGTCGTCTCGCGGGACGGATCGTCCAGGACGAACGCGGCCCCCAGCGCACCGGCAAGCGCCGCCATGCGCAGCAGGTAGAGGATGACGCCCGCTTCGAGGTCCGCGAAGCGCGGCACGGCGGCGAGCGCCAAACCCAGCGCTCCGGCGGCGGCCAGATTCCTCCAGGGAAGCGATCTCGCCAGCGGCCGCACCAGCGCCCGCGCGATCAGCCCACTCATGTCCGTTCCCGACGATCGCCCGACGCCCAGATCACAAGCGCCTCCATTCGCAGACAGCGACGCGTTCCGCTGGTCACGTGCAGTTCCAGTTGCGGTCGGTGGGGGTTTCCGGGGGGACGGGGATGCCGAGGAGGGTGGCGGCACGGTCGGTGGTGGTCTTGGGGCTTGTCAGTTCGGGCCAGGAGGCCTTGAGCGTGCGGGTCACTTCGGGCTTGGGCTTTTTCAGGAGGGCCTTCACGGCTGCGTATTCGCGGTCGCGGAGGACGATCGGGTTGACCGGGGCGAGGATCGAGCCGCCGCCACCGGTGATGTGGGTACGAGCTTCGGCGTAGCGGGCCTCGCCGTCGGGGATGCCGCTGATCGCGAGCCACATGGTGACGATGCCGCGGGCGTCGCACTTGACGCCGCGGTCCGATTCGTCGTCGAGGACGAGACCGCGGGCGACGCTCCCGGCGAATTCCAGGCGGCGCGTGCCGTCCCAGGCCGTGCCCACCGTGACCTCGCCGCGCGGGGCCGGGGGCAGGTCGCGCAGGCTTGAGGGGCCGTCGGCCGCGTGGACGCGCTGCCGTACGGTGATCTTCCGCTGTACCGGGGTCAGGGCGCGGACGCCCTCGGCGACCTTGCGCCACTCGGCGAGCCAGGGTTCGAACTCGGGGAACGCGCAGTAGGTGGTCGGGCCGGCGTCTTCGCAGACCTGCATGGAGGACGGGTCGTTGGTGGCGCGGTCCCGGGCCGCCGCGAGGGCGTCGGACGGGCCCTGTGCCTGGAGGACGGCGGCAGCGACGGTGGTGGCGAGCGCGGCCGCGGCGGTGGCCGTGATCGCGGGGGTACGGGCGCCGCCGGCGAGGACGGCGGCGAGCACGGCCAGGACGGCGAGGGCCGCGAGGTACAGGGCGTGCCAGGCGGCGGGGCGGCCGATCAGGTCGGCCGGCAGCGGGCGGGCGCCCTCGTCGGCGACGAGCGGGACGAGCCAGCGCAGGGGGCCGGAGTCGACGGGGATCACGAACGTGATCGCGATGATCACGATCGCGGCCATCGGTGCCGCGAGGACGGAGCGGATCAGGCGGGCGAGGACGACGCCGAGCGAGCCGAGCAGGGCGACCAGGAGCGGGCCGGTGACCAGTTCGGCGATCGGGACGTGGCCCGCCGCGCCCGGGCGGACGGCCTCGCGGGCGAACTGGCCGGCCACCAGGAGGGCCGCGATCAGGACGACGGGGGTGATCGAGAGGGCGTGCGCGATCGTACGGCGCCAGGCCGGCAGGACCAGGACGTCGAAATGCGCGTCCGTGCCGTGCCGCCGGGAGCGCAGGACCGCGCCGTTCACCGCGAGGAGGGTGGCGAGCCCGACCAGGAGCGGGCCCAGCTGGGTCTCCCGTGCCACTTCCTGAAGGACGGGGAAGTCCTGGCCGGTCGCGCCGCCGGGCCACAGCACCACCGCGAGGTGGCCGAGCACGGCGACAGCGACCAGCGGGTGCAGGAGGAGCCTGCGCGCCTCCGCCCTCGCCAGCGCCAGGACGGATCGGTCGGTCACCGATCGGGGCAGTGGCGTTCGGGTGGGGCGTTCCGTCTCAAGGGTGCTCATGCGTTCTCCTCGCGGGCCGCCGCGCTCCACGATGGGTGTGCCGTGGTCGTGCCGCTCATGTCTTCTTCTCGCTCGGCGGGTGTGGGGTGGGCTCGGTCGGTCATGCCGCCACTTCCACGCCGTCGAGGGCCAGGAGGTAGCCGTCCTCGAGGGTCGGTTCGACCAGGTGGGCGGCGGCGGGCGGGTCGCCGATGTTGCGGTACTCGCCGGTGCCGGTGCGCCAGCCGGCCAGGGTGCCGGGGGCGCGTTCGGCGCTGGTCCAGACGCGGCCCTCGGCGAGGGCGGCCAGCTCTTGCGGGGTGCCGTCGAAGCGGATCCGGCCCTGTTTCATGACCACGACGCGGCGGCACAGCATCGCCACGTCCTCGGTCTGGTGGGTGGACAGCAGGACGGTGCGGCCCTCGCCGGCCTCGGCGATCAGCTCCCGGAAGCGCATCCGCTGCTCGGGGTCCAGGCCCACGGTGGGCTCGTCGAGGACGAGGAAGCCGGGGTCGCCGACCAGGGCGGCGGCGAGCGCGACCCGCTGGCGCATGCCGCCCGAGAGGGCGCGGATCCGCTTGCCGCGGACCTCGGCGAGGCCGACGGAGTCGAGGACGCGCCGGACCTCGGCATGCCGGGCGCCGCGGTGCGTCATCTCCTTGAGGATGGCGACGTAGTCGACGAACTCGAAGGCCGTGAAGCCGGGGTGGAAGCCCGGGTTCTGCGGGAGGTAGCCGAGCACCCGCCTGGCCTCGGTACGGCCGCGTACCGAGCCCGGGTCGTGGCCCAGCACCGACAGCGTGCCGCGGTCAGGACGCACGGCGGTGGCGAGGATCCGCAGCAGCGTCGTCTTGCCGGCGCCGTTCGGGCCGAGCAGGCCGGTCACGCCGCGTTCGAGGCGGAGCGAGACGTCGTCCACCGCGCGGGTGCCGCGGTACGAGAAGCGCAGTTCCGAAGCCGAGATCGTCATAGAGCCTCCTGGCGGCGAATTGGAAGGGGGAGTCGAGGTGGCGGTCGCTCTCGAAGCGGTCGCGGACCGCCAGCAGGAGCGCCGCGGCGGCGACGGCGGCCGCCAGGCCGCCGGCGCGGCCGGCCGTCGTGAACGGGAAGAGCGTGTGCTGGGCGATGAGGTGGTTGGCGCCGAGCGCCGCGGTCCAGCCGGTGCCGATCAGGGCGGGGCCGCCGATCGGGCCGAGCCAGGGCATCAGTGCCAGCCCGAGCGCGGTGAGCGCCAGGGCGGGCAGCAGCCAGCCCGCCGTGACCACGGCGAACGACGGCATCGCGAGGCTGCCGGCGAGGGCGAGCGGCACCGTGGTCGCCAGCACCGCGACCGTCCGCAGCATCAGCAGGCGGAACGTGTGCAGCGGCGCGACCACCGAGATCTCGTGCGCGGGGTCGAGCCCCGGGCCGAAGGACAGCGCCACCCCCGCAAGCGGCAGCAGCGGCGCGGTCGCGAGCAGCACGAGCGGGGTCGCCGAACGGCCCACGATCACGCCGATCACCAGGACCGTCACCACCGACAGCAGCCAGGAGCGGCGCAGTACGGCGGTGGCGGCCAGCAGCCGGGCGGTGTGCTCGGGAACGCGCAGCCGCAGCAGGAGCGACTCGACCGGGCCGGGGCGGGGCGCGTCCATCTCGTCGGTGATGCGCGCCCAGCCGGCCTCCACCACGGCGGGGTCGGTCGCCTCGGCCAGGACCGCGCGGCAGCGGGCGCACGCGACCAGATGCTCGTCGGCCGACCAGAGCCGCGGCGGGGCGAGCCGCCCGGCGGCGTAGGCCCGCAGGTCGTCGTCGGGCACGTGCCACGTCATGCCAGCTCCTGCCGCAGTTGCCGGCGGGCCCGCTGGGCCCGCGTCTTGACCGTGCCGGGAGGGATGCCGAGCAGGATCGACGCCTCCCGCGTGGTGAGGCCGTCGATCACCGTGGCCTGGATGACGGCGCGCAGCTCGGGCGACAGGCGCTCCAGCGAGCCGCCGAGGTCGCCGTGCTCGACACCGGCCAGCACGCGCTCCTCGGCCGACTCCTCGGGCCGGTGCCGCAGCCGCCCGAGGGCGTTCCGCAGCCGGCCGCGCGCGCCGTCGCCGCGCAGCGCGTCGATCAGGCGCCGCGAGCCGATCCGCCACAGCCATCCGGCGACGTCGCCGTCATGCCGGTAGCGGGCGCCGCCGCGCCACACGTCCAGGAACGTCTCCTGGACGACGTCGTCGACGACGGCCTGGTCGGCGCACCGCGCCCGCAGGCGCGCCACCAGCCACGGCGCGTACCGCCGGTACAACTCCTCGAAGGCCCGCCGGTCGCCGTCGGCGGCGGCTCTCACCAGCTCGCCGTCGGCGGCCCGGCCCGCCTCGCTCACTCCGGTCACACCCCTTCATCGGAACGGCCCCTCGTTCCGGTTCACGGGCGGAGCGGTGGATTTCTACGACTGCGAGAGCTTGCTCAGCTGCACGTTGTCGGCGGTGGCGCCGATCCGCAGGCCGTCCGGGGTGGGCTGGACCTGGCTGATGCGGGAGCCGACGGGCAGCTCGGTGACCGGCACGTTCCAGGCGAGCTGCCGCTGGAGGAGGTTCAGCGGGATCCGGACGCCGCCGGAGCCGACCGAGACGGGGGTGATGGCCAGGCCCTTGCCGGTGGGCTTGACCGCCAGCTCCGCGGTGCCGCCGACCGGGAAGCCCATGATCGTGCCGTTGAGGTCGACCTCCAGGTTGTCGCCCTTGGGCCGGATGTCCTTGACCTCCTTGGGCGCCCGCGCCTTGATCAGGCTGTACGGGACGACGGCGGAGGCGGTGGCGGTGCGCACCGTGACGCCCTCGGCGTTCCCGGCGGCGATGTCGCTCAGCGGCGCCTGGACGCCGCGCAGCTCGATCCGCACGTCGCTCACCCGGACGTCGTCCTGCGTCCAGTTGCCGATGGCGACGTCGATGCGGTCGTACTCGCCGCCGATCGCCTGGGTCAGGAACGGAAAGCCGTGGATCTTCACGTCCGGCTGCTGGAGCAGGTTGTACTGCGTCTGGACCTGCTGCCCGATCTGGTCCTGGGCGATCCGGACGCCGATCCGGTCCGCGGCGACGACACCGCCGATCACCAGGATCAGCAGCACCAGCAAGGCCTTCCGCATGGACTCTCCTCAAGGCGTCGGTGTCGCGGGGGACGACGGCACGGCACGCGCGGGACGCGCGGAGGGCTCACGATAGCCGGGAGCCGCCGCGCGCCGAGTCGCTCCCTGGGATGACTTCGTGAACGTCCCGTGCGGATCTTGTGAGATCAGCCACCCGCGAAGGGCGGCAGCACCTCGACGACACCGCCCTCGGGAAGCACGACGGCCACGTGCGGCCGGGCGCCGACGGGGTCGCCGTCGACCAGGAACGAGCTGCGCTCCACGACCCGCCCGAAATCGGCCGACCGGCCCGGTCGCCGGGACGCCGCGGCCAGCGCCTCGGCCAGGTTCGCGGCGTCGTACGGCTCCTCGTGGACCCCCGCCGCGGCCTTCGCCGCCGCCCAGTACCTCATCGTCCCCTTCGCCATGGCCCCAGCGTCTCATCCCCCTCGCCGTGTGGACCCGCCCCGGTCACCCCATTGTCCCGAGAGGCACCTCGGATATGCTTTGCGGAGAGGGATCCGGGCGATGGGGCCAGGAAGTTCATCCGAACAGTCCAGCGTGGCACCGCGTCGCTAGCCCTGTGCAGAGGTGCCGTCCCGCCGGGCGAGGACGATGGGCCGCCTGGATCCTGAAGACTTGGGAGGCGGCACTTGAGCAGCTTGCTCTTGCTGACCAACGCTTTGGAACCTTCCGACGAGATCCTGCCCGCGCTCGGCCTCCTGCTGCATTCGGTACGGGTCGCGCCCGCGGAGGCGTCCGCGCTGATCGACGCGCCGCCGGCCGACGTGGTGCTCGTCGACGGCCGCCGCGACCTGGTCCAGGCCAAGAGCCTGTGCCGGCTGCTGCGGACGACGGGGCTCGACTGCCCGCTGCTGGGCATCGTCACCGAGGGCGGCCTGGCCGCGCTCAGCCCCGAATGGGGGCTGGACGACGTGCTGCTGCAGACGGCGGGGCCGGCCGAGGTGGAGGCGCGGCTGCGGCTGGCCGTCGGCCGGGCGGCCGCGGTGGCGGAGGCCGAGGACGTTCCGGGCGAGATCCGCAGCGGGGAGCTGACGATCGACGAGGCGACCTACACCGCGCGGCTGCGCGGCCGCGTCCTCGATCTGACGTTCAAGGAGTTCGAGCTGCTGAAGTACCTCGCCCAGCACCCGGGCCGCGTCTTCACGCGCGCCCAGCTGCTCCAGGAGGTCTGGGGGTACGACTACTTCGGCGGCACCCGGACCGTGGACGTCCACGTGCGGCGGCTGCGCGCCAAGCTCGGCGCCGAGTACGAGTCGCTGATCGGCACGGTCCGCAACGTCGGCTACCGCTTCGTCCCCGACCACCGCCCCGGCGGCGAGACCGAGGACGCCAAGCCCGTCCCGACCGGCTAGCCCCGGCCAGACCCAGGCCCGACCAGGCGGAGAGAGGGCCCCGCGGCCGCACGGCCGCGGGGCCCTCTCCGTTCAGCCGAAGCGTCCGGTGATGTAGTCCTCGGTGGCCTTCATCTCCGGGTTGGTGAAGATGTTGCTGGTGTCGTCGATCTCGATCAGCTTGCCGGGCTGGCCGGTGCCGGCGATGTTGAAGAACGCCGTGCGGTCGCTGACCCGGGCGGCCTGCTGCATGTTGTGCGTGACGATCACGATCGTGTACTGGCTCTTCAGCTTGGCGATCAGGTCCTCGATCGCGAGCGTGGAGATCGGGTCCAGCGCCGAGCAGGGCTCGTCCATCAGCAGGACCTGCGGCTGGACGGCGATGGCGCGGGCGATGCACAGCCGCTGCTGCTGGCCGCCGGACAGGCCGGCGCCGGGCTTGGAGAGCCGGTCCTTGACCTCGTTCCAGAGGTTGGCGCCCTGCAGCGACTCCTCGACGATCTCGTCGAGCCGCGCCTTCTTGCGGACGCCGTTCAGCTTCAGGCCCGCGGCCACGTTGTCGTAGATCGACATCGTGGGGAACGGGTTGGGCCGCTGGAAGACCATCCCGACGACGCGGCGCACCGCGACCGGGTCCACGGACGCGCCGTACAGGTCCTCGTCGTCCAGCATGACCTTGCCCTCGACGCGGGCGCCGGGGATGACCTCGTGCATCCGGTTGAGGGTGCGCAGGAACGTGGACTTGCCGCAGCCGGAGGGCCCGATGAACGCCGTCACCGAGCGGGGCTCGATCGTCATCGAGATGTCCTCGATGGCGTGGACGCCGCCGTAGTAGGCGTGCAGCCCGGAGACTTCGATCCGCTTGGCCATGGGGTGAATGCTCCTTGTCGGGGTGTGTCGCGGAACGGCGTGGGGCGGGGGGTCGGCGGGGCGACCGCGAGGGTCAGTGCCCGCCGGCCGGGCGCCACAGCCGGGCGATCAGCCGGGCCCCCAGGTTGAGCAGCATGATGATCAGGATCAGCACCAGGGCGCCGGCCCAGGCCCGGTCGATGGAGTTCTGGTTGGGGTCGGCGGCCTGCTCCCAGATGAACGTGGGGAGCGAGCCCTGCGGTCCCTCGAACGGGTTGGTGTTGATCGCCTTGGTGAAGAAGATCGTCAGCAGCAGCGGCGCGGTCTCGCCCATGACGCGGGCGACGGCGAGCATGACGCCGGTGACGATGCCGCTGAGCGCGGTGGGCAGCACCACGAACACGACGGTCCGCCAGCGCGGCACGCCCAGCGCGTACGAGGCCTCGCGCAGGTCGTTCGGGACGAGCTTGAGCATCTCCTCGGTGGCGCGGACCACCGTCGGGATCATCAGGATGGTCAGCGCGAGCGCGCCGGCGAAGCCGGAGTACTCGAACCCGAAGGTCAGCAGCCACAGCGCCAGCACGAACAGGCCCGCCACGATGGACGGGATGCCGGTCATGACGTCGACGAAGAAGCTGATGGTGCGGGCCAGCCGGCTGTTGCCGCCGTACTCGACCAGGTAGATGGCGGTGAGCACGGCGATCGGCACCGCGATCACGCTGGTGATCGCGACCTGCTCCAGGGTGCCGATGATGGCGTGGTACGCGCCGCCGCCGGCGTCCATGCCGCTGAGGCCGTTCATCGAGAACGCGAAGAAGTCGGCGTCCAGCCGCTCGATCCCGTTGACGACCACGGTCCACAGCACCGAGATCAGCGGGATGACGGCCAGCGCGAACGCGCCGTACACCAGCACCTGGACGGCCCGGTCCTTGACCTTGCGGCCGGTGGCGACCGAGGTCAGCGAGGGCCCGGTCCCCTCCGGGGCGGGGTTCTTGCGGACGGAGACGGTGGTCACACGAACTCCTTGCGGCGGGCGACGACGGCGCGCGCGGCCATGTTGACGAGCAGGGTGATCACGAACAGCACCAGGCCGGAGGCGATCAGGGCGCCCTGCCCGGTCCGGGTGGCCTCGGCGAAGCTGTTGGCGATGTTGGCGGCGAAGGTGCTGCCGCCGTCCTCGAGGAGGTGCCAGTTGATGCCGGGCACGAAGGTCAGCACCATGGCGACCGCGATGGTCTCGCCCATGGCGCGGCCGAGGCCGAGCATGGAGGCGCCGATCATGCCGGAGCGGCCGTACGGCAGCACCGACATCCGGATCATCTCCCAGCGGGTGGCGCCCAGCGCCAGCGACGCCTCGATGTGCGAGCGCGGGACCTGGAGGAAGACCTCGCGGGAGATCGACGAGATGATCGGCAGGATCATGATCGCCAGCACCACCGAGGCGGTGAAGATCGAGTTCTTGCCGGGGCTGTCACCGCCGAACAGCGGGATCCAGCCGAGCACGGAGTTCAGGAACGCGCTGATCCCCTCCATGTGCGGCGCGAGGAAGATCAGGCCCCACAGGCCGTACACGATGCTGGGCACCGCGGCGAGCAGGTCCACCAGGTAGCCGAGGCCGCTGGCCAGCCGGCGCGGCGAGTAGAACGAGATGAACAGCGCGATCCCGATCGCCACCGGCGTCGCGATCAGCATCGCGAGCAGCGACGACACGATGGTGCCGAAGGCCAGCTGGGCGATCCCGAACCGCGGCGGGAGCGCGTTGGGGTCCCAGGTCTGCGAGGTGAGGAAGGACGCCTCGTTGTCGCGCAGCGCCGGGATCGCCTTCCAGATCAGGAAGACGGCGATGGCGGCCATGATGGCCAGCACGGCGATCCCCGAGCCGCGCGCCGCGGAGACGAAGATCTTGTCACCGGCGCGGCCGGTGCTCATACGGCGGCCGGTGGCGCGGTGTCTGGCTCCGGCGGCCGTCTCGACGCCGGTGTCGGTGGTCACGAGGGGCCCTCCTCGGATGGCTGCGGCTGGGGCGGCTGTGCTCTGGTCTGCGGGAGGGGCGGCCGGTCGGGCCGCCCCGGCGGAACCCGCGGTGGCCCCGCCACCGAGGTCGTCGGTGGCGGGGCTGCCGTGGTCGGGTCCGTGGGTCAGGACAGGGCCTTCACGGCGCCCTGGACCTTGGTCAGCACGGCGGCCGGGACCGGGGCGTAGCCGATGTTGGTCAGGATCTTCTGGCCGTCGGCGCTGGAGGTGTAGGTGAGGAAGGACTTGACGAACTGGGCCTGCTCGGCCGGCAGCCCCTTCTCACAGGCGATCTCGTACGTCACCAGGACGATCGGGTACGCGCCCGGCTCCTTGGTGGCGTAGTCGATCTCCAGCGCGACGTCGTTGCCGGTGCCGACGACCTTGGCGCCCTGGACGGCCTTGGAGGCGCTCTCGGGGGTCAGCTCGGTGTACTCGCCGGCGCCGTTCTTGACCTTGGCCGTCTTCAGGCCGTTGGTCTTGGCGTAGGACATCTCGACGTAGGAGATCGTCCCGGTGGTGTTCTTCACCTGGGCGGTCACGCCGTCGGACTTGTTGGCGCCCTGGCCGGCCTTGGCGGGCCACTTCTTCGCCGGCTCCCAGGTCCACGCCTTGGGCGCGGTGGCCTTCAGGTAGCTGGTGAAGTTGTCGGTGGTGCCCGACTCGTCGGCGCGGTAGACCGGCTTGATCGGGGTGTTGGGCAGCTGGGCGCCCGAGTTCTCCTTGGCGATCGCGGGATCGTTCCAGTTCTTGATCTTGCCGGAGAAGATGTTCGCGATCAGCTCGGGCGAGAGCTGGAGCGAGTCCGCGCCCTCCACGTTGTAGATCACCGCGACCGGGCCGACGACCATCGGCAGGTTGAGGGCCTTGCCGCCCTGGCAGCGCTTCTGGGCGGCGGCGACCTCGTCGTCCTTGAGCGCCGAGTCCGAGCCGGCGAAGGCCACCTGCCCCTGGGTGAACGCCTGGATGCCCGCGCCCGAGCCGCTCGGCTGGTAGTTGAGGTTGGCGCCCGCGCACTTCTGCGCGTAGATCTTGGTCCACTCCTCGATGGCGTTCTTCTGCGCGCTGGAGCCGGCGGCGTTCACCGTGGCCTTGGCGCAGTCGATGTCGCCCGTGGGAACGGCGCTGGCGTTCGTTCCCTGGTTGTTGTCGCTGCCGCAGGCGCTCAGGGTCAGCGCGCCCGCCACGACCAGGCCGCCGAGCGCGGCGAGCCGAGAACCGTTCTTCACCGGGAGGTCTCCTCTTAGGTCCGTTAAGCGGTGTCCTACCGGGGGCTGGAGCTTTGTCCAGGTAGGGGGTCACCGTCGGATGCGACGCTAAGCAGGAGAGGTGACCAGGCACCCCGATCCAGGTGAACGGAACATGAACGCCGTCGGCCGGTGTCGCTAAGAATGTCCCGCTTTGCCATGGCCGGTGGGTTAACAGGCCAGGTCAGCCGTCCAAAAAGCCTGAAATGCCCGACCTCAGGGCGGGTCTCAGGAGGGGCCCGGTGTCTCGTACATCACGTCCACCGCGTGCCTGGTGAAGCCCAGCGACTCGTACAGCCGGACGGCCGCCGTGTTGGACTCGTCCACGTACAGGAGGATGTACGGCACGCCGCGCCCCCGCAGGTGGTGCAGCCCCGCCAGGGTGAGCGTGCGGCCGAGCCCGAGGCCCTGGGCGGACGGGTCCACGCCGACGACGTAGACCTCGCCGGCGCCGTCCGGGTGGGTCTTGGTCCAGTGGAACCCGACGACCTTCCCGTCCTTCTCCGCGAGGAAGAAGCCCTCGGGGTCGAACCACGGCTCGGCCTCGCGCGCGCGGACGTCGTCCAGCGTCCAGGCGCCCTGCTCGGGGTGGTCGGCGAACGCGCGGGCGTTGACGTCCAGCCACGCCCGCTCGTCCTGCCCGGGAACGAACGCCCGCAGCCGCACGCCGTCGGCGATCGTGAGCTCCGGAAGCGGCTCGGCGGCGGGACGGCGCAGCTGGAAGAGGACGCGGACCCGCGCCATGCCCTCCGCGCCGGCCAGCTTCGCGGCGGCGGGAAGATCGCCGTGCGCCCACACCCGCAGCGGGCCCGCGGCCTCGGCGACGGCGGCGCGCAGCAGGGCGCGGCCGTGGCCGCGGCGGCGGTGGGACGGGTGGACGACGAGTTCGGCGGCGGCGCTCTCGTCCGCGGTGGCCGGGTCCAGGTGGGCGTACGCCACGACGTCCCCGGCGTCGGCGATCGTCAGGCCGTGCCCGCCGTTGCGCAGCCGCAGCAGCGCGTGCTCCGACAGCGGCCCCACCCCGTCGGCCGCGGCGGCGGCCTCGGCCAGGGCGAGCACCGCGGCGATCTCCGACTCGGTCAGCCGTGCCTCACTCATGATCGCCAGCCTATGCGGCCGGACCGGACGCCGCGGCCCGGCACCCCTGATGAAACCGTCACATAAACGTCATGAGGCCGCAGGGAACCGTACGCCCGGCCGTCTTAGCGTTCCGGCCATGACTCGACGACGCCCCATCCTGGCGTGCGGCATCGCGGTGGCCGCCGTGATGGCGGTGGCCGCGCAGCCGGCCGCCGCCCGGCCCGCGCCCACCGCGTCCGTACGGCTGCTGTCACTCAACGACTTCCACGGCAACCTGGAGCCGCCGAGCGGCAGCTCGGGCACCGCCATCGACGAGCACGGCACGGCCGTACCGGCCGGCGGCGCGGCGTACGTGGCGACCCATCTCAAGCGCCTGGCCAACCGCGACACGCTGCGAGTCGCGCAGGGCGACATGATCGGCGCCTCGCCGCTGATCTCCGCCGCGTACCACGACGAGCCCTCGGTGGAGTTCCTCGGCAACGTGGGGGTGACCGCGTCGGCGGTCGGCAACCACGAGTTCGACGAGGGCTACCGGGAGCTCCAGCGGATCCAGCACGGCGGCTGCCACCCGGTCGACGGCTGCACCCCGGCCGGGAAGTGGCGGGGCGCGAAGTTCGACTACCTCGCCGCGAACGTGGTGCATGAGCACAGCGAACGGCACGTCATGAAGCCCTGGACGATCCGGAAGGTCAACGGGGTGCGGGTCGGGTTCATCGGCGTCGTCACCAAGACCACGCCCGGCATCGTCAGCGCGGACGGCATCAAGGGCCTGGCGTTCCAGGACGAGGTGGACGCCGCCAACCGCGCGGCCCGCGAGCTGAAGCGGCGCGGCGTACGGTCGATGGTCCTGCTCGTCCACGAGGGCGACCAGGTCCAGTCCGGGCAGCGGCCCGACGCGTGCGGGGTCGTGCCCGGCGCCGGGACGCGCATCGCCAAGGACGCCGACCCCGAGATCGACATGGTGCTGGCCGGGCACACCCACCAGCAGTACGTGTGCTCGGTGACGGACCCGGCGGGACGGCCGCGGCTCTACTCCTCCGGGTCGTCGTTCGGCCGCGTCATCACCCAGATCGACTTCAGGGTGGACCGGCGGTCCGGCGACGTCGTGCGCTCGTCCATGAAGGGCGACAACCACGTCGTCACCCGGGACGTGCCCGCGGACCCGGCCACCGAACGGTTCGTGCAGACCTGGAAGGACCGGGTCGCCGAGGTCGCGAACAAGCCGGTCGGCAACATCACCGCCGACCTCACCCGGGCGCCCTCGCCGGCCGGCGAGACCGCGCTCGGCGACGTCATCGCCGACGCGCAGCTCGCCTCGATGAAGGAGCACGGCGCGCAAGTCGCGCTGATGAACCCCGGCGGCGTCCGCACCGACCTGGTGCACAAGGCGTCCGGCTCCGAGGGCGACGGCGTCGTGACGTACGGCGAGGCGTTCGCGGTGCAGCCGTTCAGCAACGTCATGGGCGTGGTCTCGCTGACCGGTGCCCAGCTCGACGCGCTGCTGGAGCAGCAGTGGACGGGCACCGGCGAGAAGATCCTGCAGCCGTCGGCGTCGCTGCGCTTCACCATCGACCGGACCCGCGCCGTCGGCGACCGCGTCTCCGGCATCACCGTCGGCGGCCAGGCCGTCGACCCGGCCGCCACCTACAAGGTCGCCGCCAACAACTTCCTGCTCGGCGGCGGGGACGGCTTCACCACGTTCACCCAGGGCACCGACCAGGTGCTCGGCCCGATCGACCTGGACGCGTTCGTCGCCTACCTCGGGGCCAACTCCCCGGTCGCGCCGCCTCCGCTGGACCGGATCTCCGGGCGGTAGGCCGCGGGCTCAGGGCGCGGTCTTGGTGACCCGTACGCTGTCGGCCTCGCGGCATCCGGCCGGCAGCGTGCGGAACCAGATGTTGTTCTCGGCGTCGCGCGGCGTCGTCCGCAGCGTCGCCTGGCAGCGGCGGTCGGCGATGACGGCGGTCAGCACGAACGGCTGCCCGACGTCCCGGTCGCCGGCCCCGATCGTCCCGTTGCGGAACGTCCAGCGCCCGCCGTCCACCGGGACGGGTCCCTCGTCGGCCAGGTAGTAGACGCCGTTCGGAGCGAAGTCGAAGATCCGCAACTGGTGCCCGCCGAGATCGCGCGCGGTGCCGCGCATCAGCACGCCGATGCCGCCCGCCACCCGCGCGCCGGCGCCCGGCGCGGTGATCCGCGCGGTGGGCGGCCCGGCCG
>NZ_JBEZWH010000067.1:0-41121 GCF_040703975.1 Spirillospora sp. NPDC029432 | reverse complement strand
GACGCGGGCGGCGCCGGCGACGGCCGCGTCCCCGTGCGCGCCGGCGAGCACCCGCAACGCCTCCCCGGTCGCGCGGCGCCGCCCGGCCGCCTTGGCGAGCGCGGCCGGGACCAGCAGCGGCACGGCGTCCAGCCCGTGCCGCTCGAACCAGGCCAGCGCGGCCGGCCGGGCCGCCTTCGGCGTGAGCAGCCATCCGGCCATCAGCGCCGCCGCCTCGGCGTCCAGGTAGGGAAGCAGCGGGCCCGGGGCGTTCTGCCGCACGGCGACGGGCCTGAAGTCGTCCCCGAACCGGGCGATCAGCGGCCGCCACCAGTCGCCCTGGTACGGGAGCGGCCTCTCCTCCTCCGCCCACAGCGCCAGCAGCGGCCGTACGAGGTCGTCGGGGCCGTGGGCGAGCAGGCTGAGCTGGTGCTCGCGGCCGAGCTTCCCGGAGCGGAACCGCGCGGCCATGCCCTCCAGGTCCGCGTCCGGTTCGAGCGGCGCGATCCGGTGCGCGCCCGCCGCCGCCCACTCCTCGCGCTCGCCGGGTGCCCAGCGCATCGACCGTGCGGCGGGCGGCTCCAGGCCGGGCAGGACGATCGGTTCGCGCCGGCGCGTCCACGGCGGCTCGGCCAGCAGCGCCGGGACCGCGTCCGCCGGGGCGTCCGGCCTGCGGCGGACGTCCGGGAGTCCGTCGCCGGACGCCGCTTCCGGGTGGAGGCGCAGGTGGATCTTGAGCAGCTCGGTGGCGAGCGCGGCCTTGCGGGACGTCCCCGCGGTCGCGGGCGCCAGCAGCCGGACGGCGCGCTCGGGATACCGCTCCATCGCCCCCAGCAGCGCGGCCTGCGCGACCTGGAGGTCGATCCGGTCCACCAGCACGGCGAACGCCTCGTCGGCCGGGATCGTGCACAGCGCGTCCAGGACCTCGGCGTGCCCGGCGGGCGCCATGCCCTCCGGGTACGGCTCCAGCGCGGCGGCGAGCGCCGGGACGGCCGCCGTGCCCAGCCCGTCGGCCATCGTGTGGAAGGTCCCCTCCCAGCAGTCGCCGTAGTCGAGCCGCGGCGGGCCGCCGAGCAGTTCCACATGGCGGGCCGTGCTCAGGGAGGCCAGCAGCAGGCGCCGCCGGCGGGGATCGCGTCCGAGCCCGGCGGCGCAGCACTCGTCCACCCAGTCCGTCCTGGTCGGGACGAGGTAGGAGGCGACCAGCCGCTGCTCCAGGGTCCGGCGGCGCCCGGCCAGGCCGTCCACGGCGGCGGCGTACTCCGCGTCCGCACCGGCGGCCAGCAGCGCCCGGACCAGCCACAGCCCCTCATCGCCGGGCGGCCGGCCCCGGCCGGGCCGCACCGCGAGTCGAAGGTGCGTGGTCACGTCGGCCAGCTCGGCGAGCGCGCAGGCGGCGAACGCCGGGCCGTGCCCGGCGGCCCACGCGGCGGCGAACCGTTCCTCGGCCTCGTCGCGGTCGTCCCGCCGGGCGCACAGCACCTCGGCGACCACCGCCGCGCCCGCCGGATCGGGCTCGCCGCCCAGATGGCGGCGGGCCCGCCGGACCAGCTCCGGATCGGACTCCGGGTGCCCGAGGATCTCCTCGATCTGGTCGCCCTTGCGCTCGACCAGCCGGGCGATCCGCGCGGCCGCGTCCGCCTCCACTTCCACGGGCGGGCCGGGGACACCGCCGCGCCGCGGGTGCACGTACATGTTCATCGGGCGGCCTCCGCCGCCCGCTGCCGGGCGGCCGTCGTGATCGTGTGGTGGGTGCCGGAGGCCGCGATGCCCTCCAGCACGGCCCGGGCGCCGGCGGTGCCGATCCGGGCGATCGCGTCCACGGCCTTGACGCCCCTGGCCCGCAGGCCCCTGGCGACCCATCCGGGGATCAGTTCCGCCAGGTCGCTGGCCGTGCGGTCGTCGCCGAGCCGGCCGAGCGCGGGCAGCGCCCACGCGTCGCCGTGCAGGAACAGCGCCCAGCCGAGGTCGGCGAGCGAGCGCCGGTCGCAGGCGTCCCGGACCTCCGCCAGCCGCGGGTCGTCCTTCCTGGCCAGCGCGACGAGGCGCCTGACCGCATCGGCGGGCAGGGCGCCGGCGGCGTCCTTGAGGAGCACCTGCGGCAGCGCGTCCGGGTCGGCGTACGCGGGCAGCCGCGGCGCCCGTCCCGGTTCGGTCAGCACCGCCGGAAGGTCCCCGGCGGGCGCGTCGGGGACGCGCGGCGGCGCGGGCGGCCCGGCCAGCTCCGGGTGGGCCTCCAGGTGCGCGTGCAGCAGGCCGGCGGCGAGCAGGGCCGACCTGGACCCGCTCGCCGCGACACCTGCCAGCACTCGCGCGGCGCGTACGGGGCAGCGCTCCATGGCCGCGCGGAGGTACGTGCGCGCGTGCTCGCGGTCGTACCGCTCCAGCAGCAGCCTGAACGCCTCGTCGCCCGGCAGCAGGGAGATCAGCTCGACGAACGCCTCCCGCCACGGCTTGTAGATCGTCATCCGGTCCCACGCGTCGACCAGCACGGGCGCGATGGCCGCGCCGGCGCCGTCGGCCATCGTGGCGCGCATCCCGGACGAGTACGCCCCGAAGTCCCACTCCTCCAGGCGCCAGTCCCCGAGCAGCTCCAGATGCCGCGGGGTGCTGATGGACGCCCACAGCAGCGCGCGGTACGCGCCCTCGCCGTGGCCTGTGGCGGGCGGTTCGAGGCAGCATTCGTCGACCCAGTCGTCCCGGGTGGGCACCAGGTAGGAGACGACCAGCCGCTGGGACCGGGTCCGGCGGGAGCCGGCCAGCCGTTCCACGGCCCGCTCGTACTCCTCTTCCGGGCCGAGGGCCAGCAGCCCCCGGACCCGGCGCAGGCAGACGCTCTCCAGGAAGCGGAACAAGTCCGCCTCCAGGCGCTCCAGCCTGGAGGTCGAGTTGGCGATGGTGTTGTGCTCGGCGAGCGCGGCGGCGGCGAAGGCGGGCCCGCGGTCCGCGATCCAGCCGTCGGTGAAGATCCGTGTCGTGTCCCGGCCGCGCCGGGCGCCCACGGCGGCGAGGACGGCGGCCGCTCCGGCCGGGTCGTCCGCGCCGGCGAGGTAGGCGCGGGCGTGCTCGGCCAGGTCCCGGTCGCCGCGGGGGGCCGCCAGCACCCGGTCGAGATGCTTCCGGTGCTCCTCGACCAGCTTCGCGGCCTTGGCGCCGGCGGCGGAATCGGCCGTGTCGCCCGACCGCACCTTGCCTTCGGCGCTGTCGTACAGCCTCGATCCGCCGGGGATCGCGCCGCCGCGGCGGGGGTGCAGATCTTCGCGCAGCGGCTCGGGCAGGACCAGGACGTCCTCGTCCGGGGGGAACTGATCTTCCATGGCCGATCACCGTAGGGGACCCCGGTGACAGTCAGCCGGGGTTCGGGAGATCCTTCAGGCCGCGTTCCACCTCGCGGACGGTACGGGCCAGCTCGCGGGCGAACAGCTCGACGCGGTCGCCGCGGAAGCGGGTGGAGGGGGCGGCGATCGACAGGGCGGCGACGGCCGTGCCCTGGCCGTCGTGGACGGCGGCGCCGATGGCCGACACGCCCTCCTCGGTCTCCTCCATGTTGACGCCGTGGCCGTGCGCGCGCACGAGGTCGAGCTCCCTGAGCAGCCGGGTCCGCTCGGCGGCGGGCAGGGCGTCCGGGGCGTACAGCTCGGCGAGCCGGTCCGGGGGCAGCTCGGCCAGCAGCGCCTTGCCGCCCGAGGCGCGGTGCGCGGGGAGGATGGTGCCGCGCCGGTCGCCGACATGCAGGACCCGCACCGACTCGACGCTGGCGATGAAGCGGACCTCCGCGCCGACCCGGACCATCAGGTTGACGGTCTCCTGGACGCGCTGGCACAGGTCCTCCATGTGCGGCTGCGCGACCGCGCGCAGCTCGCGGACGGGGGTGGCGCCGCCCGGCCCCATCGCGAGGAAGGGGCCGGGCAGGTAGTTGTGGTTCCCGTCCTGGACGGCGAAGTCCCGGTAGACGAGCATCGCCAGCAGCCGGTGCGCGGTCGAGCGCGCGATGCCCAGCTCGCGCGCGGCCTCGCTGACCTTGACCTGCCCCTGGTCGCGGAGCAGGTGGATCAGCAGCAGCACGTTGTCGACCGAGGTCAGGGCATAGGGCGGTTTGTTCTTCATCCGGACCGATTCTGCCGTCAGGACGCGCCGGGGAGGTAGGCGTCCTGGCGCAGCAGCTCGGCCCGTACGGCGGTCGCGTCCGTCGCGCCGTGGCCGGCGGTGAGGGCCGCCGCGATCCCGGCCGCGTGACCGGTCGCGAACGCGGTGCCCATGACGCGCAGCGAGCCGCCGGCGACGCGGTCGCCGTCGACGGTGCGGCCCGCCGCGAACAGGTTGGGCGTGTCCGCGCTGCACACCGTGCCGTACGGGATCTCGTAGTAGCCGTCGTCCTTGATGAACCGCCACTCCGAGGGCTCGCCGGGACCGGGGTGGTACTCGACGGGCCAGGCGCCGAGGGCGATCGCGTCGTCGAAGCGGCCCGCGTCCAGCACGTCGGACTCGCTCATCCGGTAGCGGGCCGCGACGTGCCGGGACTCGCGGGTGCCCAGCTCGGGGCCGGTGGCGACGATGTACGCGCCGGCGCAGCCGGGCAGCGAGCGGATCGCCTCCAGGTACGCGCGGGACTGGGCGCGGGCGGAGATCTCGGCGCGGCTGGTGTCGGCGGCGTCGCGGGCGTCGTACCCCTCGTCGGCCAGGAACGTGATCACGTCGCCGGACACCGGCAGCCGCGCGACCAGCCCGCGCTCGGCGGTCAGCGGGGCGACGCCGCGCCCGCGGGCCGCCTGGACGGCCTCGCGGACCAGGTCGCGGGTCACGGGCACGTCCGCGGGGATGCCGCCGAAGCGGACGGCGAGGGTGCCGTTCTGGACCTTGCCCTCGTTGCCGTACCGGACCTCGGCGCCGGCGTGCCAGGCCAGGTCGGCCTCGCCGGACGCGTCGACGAACGCCGACGCGGTGATCTCGTGCAGGCCGGAGTGGTCGCCGACCCGGACGGCGGTGACGCGGCCCGCGGCGTCGCGGCGGGCGCCGAGCACCATGCTGTGCAGCCGGATCTCCACGCCCGCCGCCACGCAGACGCGGTCGAGGACGCGCTTGGCGGTCTCGGGGTCGAACGGCACGGCGACGGCGGTGAACTTCTGCGGCGCGGTGACGGCGTCCTCGGCCCGCAGCCCGGCCAGCACCTGCTCGGCGACGCCGTACACGACCTGGTCGTACGGCTCGGCGCGGGTGTAGAGGCCGCAGTAGGTCACGACGTTGCGGAGGGTGGCGGCGCCGCCGAGGCAGGGCCCGCGCTCGATCAGCAGGGTGCGGGCGCCGGCCCGCGCGGCCCCCACGGCGGCGGCGACGCCGCCGGACCCGCCGCCCGCCACGACCACGTCGTAGTGCTCGGTCATGCCGGTGCCTCCGTCTTCTTCTCGGTGGTGGTGCCTTCGGGATCGGCGGCGTGGGAGGGCCGCTTCTCCCGGACGAAGAACATCAGGACGGCGCCGACCAGCGGCCCGACGGCCAGCGCGAGGAACGCGGCGTAGAACGAGCCGGTCGCGGAGAACACCGCGCCGATGACGACCGGCACGATCACGCTGCCGAGCTGCCAGACGGCGTTGGTGGCGCCGGCCGCCGAGCCCGCCAGCCGGCCGCCGGACAGGCCGGGGATCATCGCGGTCATCAGCGGGCTGTAGAGGTAGGCGCCGATGCCGAGGAAGGGGGCCACGACCAGGAACCCGGCGGGCGTGCTCATGCCGCCGAAGACCAGCAGCGCGATCACGAAGAACAGCAGCACGCCCATCGTCGGGATCCGCCGGCCCCTGCCGATCAGGTCGGTGACCAGCCCGATCAGCGGCTTGCAGAGGACGGCGGCGAAGGCGAAGATCGACACGACCAGCCCGGCGGTCACCGGCTCGATGTCATTGCCCTTGATCATCAAGGTGTTGGACCAGGTGATGAAGCCGTAGGTGCCCCACAGGCCGCCGAACCCGGCCAGGCCGAGGATCAGCAGGTCCCGGTTGCGCGCCAGCGGGCGCAGGTCGGGCAGCGGGGCGCGCTTGACGCCGGCCGCCTCGGGTTCGGCCGCCGTCGCGGGGCGTACCAGCAGGAAGCACAGCACGGCGACGACCATCGAGACGGCGCCGAACGCGTGGTACGAGGTCCGCCAGCCGCTCGCCTCGATCAGCGACGGCACGATCGCGTTGGCGATCATCGTGCCGAGCGAGGTGGCGGTCATGTAGACGCCCATCGCGAGCCCGCGGTCCTTCTCGGCGAACCAGCCGGTGATGAGCTTGACCCCGGCGGAGTAGTCGGCGCCGGCGAACAGCCCGACGACCGCCTGGAACGCGATGCCGATCCCGGCCGAGTGCGTGGAGCCGAACAGGATCATGAAGCCGCCGGCCACGAACAGCGACCCGGCGAGGATGTTGCGGGCGCCGATCCAGTCGGTGAGGAAGCCGCCCGCCGCGTTCGAGACGACGTAGCCGATGTAGTACGCGGTCACGAAGACGCCCAGGCCGCCCAGCGCGACGCCCAGCGACTCCCCGACCGAGGCCGACGCCGGGCCCCATGTGGAACGGTCCACTGAGGTCATCGTGAAGGCCAGCCAGCTCAGGATGAGGATGACCCAGCGATAGGGGGAACTGGACGCCGCTCTGGCGGGCGGCGCGGCGAGAACGCTCATCGACGTACTTTCCGGTGTCGGAGGTGGGAGCGCCCACCGGGAGTGGGCTGCGCCACGCTACAACCGTGTAGCGCTATAGGGAACAGCCTCTCCCGAGCGTTCTTCTATGTGGAACACCCCCGAACGCCCGCGACCCCGCGGTCAGGCGATCTGCGGCCAGTCGAGCACGCCCGCGACGAGATCGCGTACCGCGGCGAGGAAGCCCAGCCGGTTGGCGCGCAGCGCCGGGTCCTCGGCCATCACCATGACGTCGTCGAAGTACAGGTCGATGGGGTGCGCCAGCGGGAACGCCGCCGTGGTGAACTCCGGCAGCGGCGCGCGCTCCGGCAGCACGTCCCCGACCTTCGTGAACGCCTCGTGCAGCCGGTGCTCGGCCGGCTCCCGGAACAGCGCGGGGTCGTACCCGGCGGGCGTGCCTGCCGGGACGATCCGCAGCACCCGCTGCAGCGCCGCCGTCAGCCGCCGGAAGCGGTCGTCGTCCAGCAGCTTGGCCAGGTCGGCGGCGGCCTGCTCGGCGTACGCGGGCGACCCGGCGTGCGGCAGCACGGCCCGCACGACCGCGACCGCGTGGCCGTCGTCCAGCAGCGACCGCTCCAGCCGCCGCGCGACGAACCGGACGGCCTCGCCGGCCGCCTCGGCGGTCACCTCGACCGGCTGGTGGCGGGCCGCGATCGCCAGCCCCGCCTCGACGGTCAGCGGCGCGAGCCGGACGCCGGACCGCAGGATCGCGGTCACCGCGAGCGCGGCGCGGCGCAGCCCGAACGGGTCGGAGCTGCCGCTCGGCGCCGAGCCGACCGCGAACAGCCCGGCCAGCAGGTCGAGCCGGTCGGCCAGCGCGAGCAGCGCGCCGGGCGTGCCCGCCGGGAGCGCGTCCCCGGCCGACCGCGGCAGCTCCATCTCGTACAGGGCGGTGGCGACGGCCTCGTCCTCGCCGGCGCGCCGCGCGTACTCGCGGGCCATCGTCCCGGCCAGCCCGGACAGCTCGATCACCATGGCGGACGCGAGGTCGAACTTCGCCAGCTCCCCGGCCCGCGCCAGCACGGCCGACTCCGCCGCGGTCAGGTCGATCCGGTCCGCCAGCTCGGCGGCGATCGCGCGGATCCGCGCGGCCCGGTCGGCCATCGAGCCGAGCCGCTCGGTGAACGTCAGCTTGCCGAGCCCCTCCCGGATCTCCTCGGGCGTGCTCCGCAGGTCCTGGTGGAAGAAGAACGCGGCGTCCTCGTAGCGGGCGCGCAGGACGGCCTCGTTGCCCGCCCGCACCGCCTCGTGGTCGCACTCGCCGTTGGCCACGGTCACGAAGTACGGCAGCAGCCCGCCCGCGCCGCCCGCGCCCCGCACCGGCAGGTAGCGCTGGTGCTTCTTCATGACGGTGGTGAGGATCTCCTCGGGCAGCTCCAGGTAGGAGGGGTCGAACGCGCCGAGGATCGCCACCGGCTCCTCCACCAGGTTGACGATCTCCTCGACCAGGGCGCGCTCGCCCGGGAAGTCGATCGCGCCGCCGACCCCGACGGCCAGCGGACCGGCCGTCTCGACGATCTGCGAGCGGCGCCGCTCCACGGCCGGCTCGATGCCGTGCGCGCGCAGCGCCGGGATGAGCGCGCCCGCGTCGGGCACCGACACCGATGTCGTGGTGGCCGTGCGATGCACGCGCGTGATGCGGCCCGCGGTCATGCCGGCCACCTCGAACGGGATCTCGTGCTCGTCCAGCAGCGCCAGCAGCCACCGGACGGGCCGCGCGAACGACAGGCCCGGGGCGTTCCACCGCATGTTCTTGTCGGCGCGCAGCCCCTCGACGATCCCGGGCAGCAGCTCCATCAGGACCTCGGCGGCGGGGCGGCCGGTGATCCGCCGGACGTACCCGGCGTACTCGCCGCCGCCGACCGTGACCGGGCGGACGTCGGCGACGTCGATGCCCTGGCCGCGCGCGAACCCCTGGAGCGCCTTCGTCGGCGCGCCCTCCGCGTCGTACGCGGCGGACAGCCGCGGCCCCTTGACGACCTGCTCGGTGTCGGGCTCGCGCGGCTCGACCTCACTCGCCGTGACGATCACGCGGCGCGGGGTGGCGTAGGTGTGCACCTCGCAGGTGTCGCCGTACAGCCCGGCCTCCTCCAGGCCCTGGACGAGGCGTTCGGCCACCGCGTCGGCCGTGCGGGAGACCTCGTGCGGCGGCAGCTCCTCCACCCCGATCTCCAGCGCGAACGAGGCGGGCGCGACCAGCGTCGGCGGGGCGGGCGCGAACGGCCGCTCCTCCGCCGGGGCGGCCGGGCGGGCGGCCGCGTCGCCGAGCGGGTGGCCCAGCTCCGCGCGGCGCTCGACCCACAGGCCCGCCACGTCGTGCGCGAGGCGGCGCATGCGGGCGAACGCGCGGGCGCGCTCGGTCGTGCCGATCGCGCCGCGCGCGTCGAGGACGTTGAACGCCTGCGAGCACTTCAGCACGTACGAGTGCGCGGGGACGGGCAGCCGCGCGTCCAGCATCCGCCGCGCCTCGGCCGCGTACGCCTCGAACAGCTCCCGGACGGTGCCGATGTCGGCGTCGTCCAGGTAGTAGCGGCTCATCTCGTACTCGGCCTGCCCGAACGCCTCGCCGTAGCTGATGCCGGGCGCGTACGCGATGTCCTTGAAGTGGGACACGCCCTGGAGCGCCATGATGATGCGCTCCATCCCGTAGGTGATCTCGACCGCGACCGGGTCGAGGGTCAGCCCGCCGGACTGCTGGAAGTAGGTGAACTGGGTGATCTCCAGCCCGTCCAGCCACACCTCCCAGCCCAGCCCCCACGCGCCGAGCGCCGGGGAGGCCCAGTCGTCCTCGACGAACCGCACGTCGTGGGCGCGCAGGTCGATGCCCAGCGCCTCCAGGCTGCCCAGGTACAGCTCCTGCGCGTCGCCCGGCTCGGGCTTGAGGACCACCTGGAACTGGGTGTGGGTCTGCAGCCGGTTGGGGTTGTCCCCGTAGCGCGCGTCGTCGGGCCGCACGCTCGGCTCGACGTAGGCGACCCGCCACGGCTCGGGACCGAGGACGCGCAGCGCGGTGGCGGGGTTCAGCGTCCCCGCGCCCACCTCCGTGTTCATCGGCTGGGTGATGAGGCAGCCGTGCCCCGCCCAGTGGTCGGTGAGCCGGATCAGGGCGTCCTGCATCGTCAACACGGTCGTTCCTCCGGTACGGGTCTCGGGTGCTCAGCCTACGGCGGTCAGCCCCCGAGACCTCGCCGGATCGCCCCGGCCACCGCAGAGTCCGCGGCGGGCGCGTCGCCCGCGGGCAGGAGCGGCGGCTGCGCCATGAACCGCGGCCGGGTGCCGTGGTGCTTCTGCGCCGCGTGCACCAGGAACGGGTGGCACAGGTACACGTCGCCCGCGCGGCCGGTCGCGTACGCGGTCGGCCGGTGCTCGGTCGCGGGCACCGCCTTCCCCGCCAGCTCCATGAACGGCAGGCCCGCGTCCCCGGCGGGCTCCAGGATCGGCGGCACGTCCAGGTGGGAGCCCACCCGGACCCGGGTCGGCGCGTCCTCCTCCGCCACGTCCGAGAACAGGAACAGCATCAGCAGGGCGCGGCCGCGCGAGGCCAGGTTGACCCGGGCGGACATGAAGTCGGCCGGGTCGTCGCCGGGGAAGCTCGCGTCGATGTGCCAGCCGTCGTCGCCGGGCTCGTCCGGGCTCGGGAACCGCACCGGCCACGTGCCGAGGCCGGCGGCCGGCGCCCATCCGCCCGGGCCGGCGAGGGCGTCGTACGCGGCGGTCAGCCGCGGCGTGTTCGCGGCCAGCCGGAACGGCTCCTGCGCGTAGCCGCCGAGCCGCACGACGGGCCGCGTCCAGGTCGCCGGATCGTCCGGATCGCACCCGGTGTCGCGCCAGAGGATCGCCAGGCACTCCTCGACGAGGTCGCGCGGAACGGCCCCCTCGACGCGGACGAACCCGTTCTCGACGAAAGCGTCGACGTCAATGCCGGTGTCGGTGTCGGTGTGCATCTGCCCAACCCTGCCGGTCAGGGGCGGTACGGGGCCAGCGAATTAACGCCGGACGATGCTCAGCTCGACGCCGCCCACGACCCGCCCCCGCAGCACTTCGGCGAGCCGGTCCGACACCCGCTGGACGACCGCGCGCTCGTCGTGGCCGGGCGCGATCGCGAACCGGATCGCCAGCTCGGCGGCCGTGCCCTCGGCGATCCGCACGCCGCTCACCGCCTCCTCGGGCCCCACCGCGGCCTCGACCGCCGCCAGCACCTCTGGGTCCTCGTGCGGCGGCGGGACCGCGCGGCCCTCGGCCAGCAGGTGCAGCCGCAGCCCGTCCACCGCGAACGGCACCGGGCCGGCCACGTCGACGACCAGCGCGTGCGCGCCCTCGTCCAGCGCGGCCAGGCACGCCTGCCGGGCGTGCACCGCCACCGGGCGGGCGTCCGCGCGCCACGCCTTCATGGTCTCCATCGAGGTGAACCCGAGCACGCCCCGGCGGCCGTCCTCGCCGACGAGCGTCGGCAGCGCCATGTCGCTGGACTTCTCGCGGCGCAGCTCGCCGGGCGCGACCTCCTCCTCTTCGGTGAGCACGGCGACGACCGGCACCAGCAGGCGCGCGTCGTGCAGCTCGCCGAGGACGCGGTGCGCGCCGACGCGGCCGGCCGCGTAGCCGGCCAGGGCCTCGCGCAGCCGCGGGTCGGCGGTGCCGTCGTCCTCGGGGAAGGCGGGTTCGGGAATGGTCAGTCCGGACACGGCAATGAGGCTATAACCTCCCGACCCCGCTTACCGCGCGACTCCGGATACTCTTCGCAACGATCCTGTTACGTTCGGTACACGAACGGCGTCAGGGGGCGACGATCGCGGCGACCGTACCGCCGCCCGAGGGGCCCTGGTGGACGGCCGCGACGGACACGAACACCGCCGGGTCGCCGGTCACCGAGGCGGCCACGCCGCCGACGCACGCCTTGATCTGGCGGTGCCAGTGCACGTCGGAGTCGTCCAGCATGATGTTGCGGCGGCCCCGCACCGATCCGGACGGGTCGGCCTCGCACTTGATGAACGCGTTGACGAGGCGGCCGTCCAGGTCCTCGGCGCGCGGCCGGTCCGGCAGGTCGAGCCCGGCCGACCGGATCGCCGCCCAGATGCCGTCGGCGTCCAGCGCGTCCCGCATCACGCCGTGCCCGGCCCGGTACCGGCCGCCGATGCCGCGCACGTTCCCCACCAGGACGATCTGCGCCCGGTCCAGTTCCACGCCGGACGAGCAGGACGCGACCGACGAGTACAGCGTCAGGTCGCGGTGGATCCGGTCCGCCTCCGGCATCTCGATCTCGCCGAGCGCCACCGCGATGCCGAGCGCCGTCGTCGAGTTGGAGATGTCCATCGACTTGAGGGTGTCCTCGGTGACCACCGTGTTGCCGCGCGACCTCGCGTCGTTGATCGTGTCGAGGGTGAGCAGCGGCGTCTTGGTCTGCACGTAGTGCACGTCGGCCGGGTCCTCGATCCCGGCGGTCTTCATCGCCTCGCGCACGCCCGCCGCGACCGTCTCCACCATCGCGGGCCGGCCGATGTCCTCGGGCAGGATGATCTCGCTCATCGCGACGCCGACCGACAGGCGCGGCTCGTCCGAGGCCGGGACGGTGGCCGGGTCGGCGGTCGCGAACACCGTCGCGTGCGGGCTCAGCACCCCGTCGGTGCCGCCCGACCACACCAGCGGGACGCCCCGCACCTCCTCGGCGGTACGGGTGCCGCGCGCGGTCAGGACCTCGCGGAACGCCCGGTCGGCCAGCAGCCGGGTGTAGTCGTTGACGCCGCCGTTGCCCTCCGTCTTGCCGACCACCGCCAGCACCCGGTCGGCCTCCAGCACGCCGTCGTCGATCAGCCGGGCCAGCCCCGCGGCGTCGGTCACGCTCTCGATGGGGATCTTGCGCACTTCGATCGGATCGGGCACGGTCGCCACTCCTCGCTGTCGGCCGCTCGCTGTCGGCTGCTCGTGTCGGCTGCTGCTGTCGGCTATGCGGTGTCGTCCTCGATGACCGTCCCGGCCGCGCCGTGCGCGGCGGGGACGATGTGCTCCAGCGACGCGATCGCCGCGCGCCGCCCGCCCGCCGCGACGAACCGCAGCGCGGCCTCGACCTTCGGGCCCATGCTGCCGCCGGCGAAGTGCCCGGCGGCGGCCAGCGCCCGCAGCTCGCCCGCGGTGGTGCGGCCGAGCGGCCGCTCCCGGTCCGTTCCGTACCCCGCCATGACGTGGTCGACGTCGGTGGCGATCACCAGGACCTCCATGCCCAGCTCGCGGGCCAGCAGCTGGGCGGCCAGGTCCTTGTCCACCACGGCCTCCACGCCGTGCGGCTCGCCGTTCGCGCCGCGCACGACGGGCACTCCCCCGCCGCCCGCGGCGACCACCACGTGCCCGGCCGCCAGCAGCGCCACCGCGGCCGGGGCGTCCAGGATCTCCAGCGGCTCCGGCGAGGCCACCGTCCGCCGCCAGCCGCGGGCGCCGAACGAGCGCCACGACTGGCCGAGCGCCATGAACCGCTCCGCCTCGGCCTTGGGGAAGTAGCGGCCGACCGGCTTCACCGGATCGGCGAACCCGGGGTCGGCGGCGTCCACCAGCGTCCGCGTCACCACCGTGGACACCGGCCGGGACGCGCCGCGCGCCGCCAGCGCCCGGCCCAGCGCGTTCATGATCAGTACGCCGATGGTGCCCTGGGTCTGCGCGCCGCACCAGTCCAGCGGCACCGGCGGCACCACGTGCGCGGCCAGCTGGTTCTTGATGAGCAGGTTGCCGACCTGCGGGCCGTTCCCGTGCGTGAGGACGACCCGGGCGCCCGCCGCGACGAGTTCGGCCACGCCGTCCATCGCGCTCTCGACCGCCGCCTCCTGCGCCTGCGGGGACGCGCTCCCGTCCGGCGCGGTCATCGCGTTGCCGCCGAGCGCGATCAGCACCCGTCCCGGTCCCCCGTCGCCGCCCACGAGCCGTACCGTACCCACGCGGCCCGGCACCCCTCACCGTCGAAATCCGCCCAACCGGCGCCGTCCCCGTTGGCGAATGGCCGCATGACCTGGTTCGTCCCGTTACACTCCCGCCGTGCAACCGACCACCCCGGCACCGCCGGTCCCCGCCGGCGCCGCCGCCCTGGACGCCTGGCGCGAGCTGCCCCGCGACGTGCGGCGCGGCCTGATGCGCGGCGGCCGTCCGCACCCCGACCCCGCCGTCGCCGTGGTCGCCGTCGGGTACGCCCGCGCGATGCTGGCCCGCCCGTACCCGCGGCATCTCCTGTGGCCGATCGTCCTGCTGCTCCTGTGGGCGGTGGGGGCGGCGGTCGTCCTGGCGATCGCGGCCCCGGGGCTGTCGTCCGGCGGCACCGCGAGCATGCTCGTCGCGGCCCCCGTCCCGGTGCCCCTGGTGGCCTACATCTACTGGCTGCGCGGGCGCTTCCTGGCCTGGCACCGGCTGGAGAGCGTGCACGCCGCGGCCCTGTGGGTGAGCGAACGCCGCGACCCGCCGCCGCCCCCGGCCGCGCCCGCCTCGAACGAGGAGGTCGCCGTCCGGTACGACCTGTCCGCGCTGCGCCGCCAGTCCGTCCTGTGCCTGGGGGTGGTGGCGCTCGCGGCCGCCGTCCTCTCGGTGGCGTGGGGCCCGGTGCCGGGCCTGACCGTGGCGGCGCTCGTCCTCGTGCTCTTCAGCGCGGCGCTCGCCCTGGCCGTGCGCCGCTCCAAGGTCGCCCTCCCGGTGCTGTACCTGCGGCGCGACGGCGTGGAGGTCCCGTCCCTGGAGGTACGGGTGGCGTGGGCGGAGCTCACCGAGCTCCGCGTCGTCCCGTTCCGCGCCCTCGGCGGCCGGCCGCTCACCGGCGGGAAGGGGCGCGGGCAGGTCGTGGTCTTCGTGCCCGCCGACCCGGAGGCGGTCATCGCGCGGACGGGCCCCCGCTGGACCAGGCGCGTACGCCGGGCGTACCAGGCCTACGGAGGCCCGCTCGCCTTCGCCGACATCGGCATGGACCGTCCGGCCGAGGAGGTCGCGGCGGCCGCCGCCGCGCTGAGCGGGCTGCCCGTCCGGCGCTTCGGCCCGGACAAGTACTAGGCGGGGTACTAGGCGAGCCGCCCGAGCCGTTCCACTGCCTCGTCGATGACCTCGTCCTTCTTGCAGAACGCGAACCGGACGAAGTGCGCGCCCGCCTCCGGGTGGTCGTAGAACACCTGCGTCGGGATCGCCACCACGCCCGCCTTCTCCGGCAGCGCCTTGCAGAACTCGATGCCGTCGGTGAAGCCCAGCGGCCTGATGTCGGCCTGCACGAAGTACGTGCCCTGCGGCCGGTAGACCTCGAACCCGGCCGCCTCCAGGCCGCCGACCAGCCGGTCGCGCTTGGCCTCCAGCGAGGCTCGCAGCTCCGCGACCCACGGCAGCTCGTTCCGCAACCCGTACGCCGCCGCCCGCTGCCAGGGGCCGCCCGTCGCGTACGTGAGGAACTGCTTCACCGTCTGCACCGCCCGGACGTACCGGGCGGGCGCCGTCACCCACCCCGTCTTCCAGCCGGTGACCGAGAAGCTCTTGCCGACCGACGAGACGGTGACCGTCCGCTCGCGCATGCCGTCCAGGGTCGCCAGCGGGACGTGCTCGACGCCGTCGAACGTCAGGTACTCGTACACCTCGTCGGTGACGGCGACCAGATCGTGCTCGCGGCAGACACCGGCGATCACCTCCAGCTCGTCCCGGGTGAACACCGTGCCCGCCGGGTTGTGCGGCGAGTTGACCAGGATCAGCCGGGTGCGCGGGCCGACCGCCGCGCGCAGCTCGTCCGGGTCGAACGTGAAGCGCCCCTCGACCGGCCGCAGCATCACGGGCCTCCGGGCGGCCCCGGCCAGCGCGATCGTCGCGGCGTACGAGTCGTAGTACGGCTCGAAGACGATCACCTCGTCGCCCGGACCGGCCAGCGCCATGACGGACGCGGCGATGCCCTCGGTCGCGCCGACCGTCACGTACACCTCGGTCGCCGGATCGAACGCCAGCCCGTACCGGTCGAGCCGCTGCGCCGCGACCGCCTCGCGCAGCTCCGGCAGGCCGGGACCGGGCGGGTACTGGTTGCCGCCCGACCGGATCGCCTCGACCGCCGCCTCCAGCATCGCCGGCGGGCCGTCGGTGTCCGGGAAGCCCTGCCCCAGGTTGATCGCCCCGGTGGCGGCGGCCCGCGCGGACATCTCCGCGAAGATCGTCTCCCCGAACTCCCGCATCCGTTCGACCAGCGGTTCGCTCATTTTCGCCAACCTACCGGGTCTCGAAACGGTGTCCGCTACGTGAAGCGCGCATCAACCGCCCCCATCGTGGTGATCATCCGGCGATGAAGGACTTGCAGGAGACCGCCGCTCCCCCGGCCGGCGAACGCCTCCGCCGCGAACTGCGCCCGCGCCACCTCCGGATGATCGCCCTCGGCGGGATCATCGGGGCCAGCCTCTTCGTCGGCAGCGGCGCCGTGATCAACACGGTCGGCCCGGCCGCCGTGCTCTCGTACGTCATCGGCGGCCTGATGGTCGTGTTCGTGATGCGGATGCTGGGCGAGATGGCCGCCGCCCAGCCCACGCTCGGCTCGTTCATGGAGTACGCCCGCGCGTCCCTCGGCGGCTGGGCGGGCTTCACCACCGGCTGGCTCTATTGGTACTACTGGGTCGGCATCGTGGCGTTCGAGGCCGTGGTCGGCGCCCAGATCCTGCAGAAATGGATGCCAGACGTCCCGCAGTGGACGTTCGCGCTGATCCTCATGGTGGTGCTGACCGCCACCAACCTCGTCTCGGTCCGGTCGTTCGGCGAGGCCGAGTACTGGCTGGCGTCCGTCAAGGTCGCCTGCATCACCGTGTTCCTCCTGGTCGGCACCCTCTACGTGATCGGCTTGTGGCCGGACAGCACCGGCTCGGTCACCCACATCGCGAACGACGGCTTCTTCGCCCACGGCGGCTTCGCGGTCATCCACGGCGTCGTCATCGTCGTCTTCTCGTACTTCGGCGCCGAGATCGTCACGATCGCCGCGTCCGAGTCCAAGGAGCCCGCGAAGGCCATCGCCACCGCCACGGTCACCGTCATCTGGCGCGTCCTGCTCTTCTTCGTCGGCTCGGTGACCCTGCTCGTCATGATCACGCCCTGGGACGAGGTCCCGCACGACGGCACCAGCCCGTTCGCCGCCGCGTTCGATCGCTTCGGCATCCCCGCCGCCGAGACGATCATGAACATCGTGGTGCTGACCGCCGTCGTCTCGGTCCTGAACTCCGGCCTCTACATCGCCTCCCGCATGCTCTTCGCGATGCGCGAGCACGGCTGGGCCCCGAACTGGGTCGGCGACACGTCCCGCCGCGGCGTCCCCTGGAAGGGCATCCTCCTCAGCACCGCCCTCGGCTACGTCGCCGTCATCATGAGCTTCGTCTCCCCCGACCGGATCTTCTACTTCATCATCAACTCGGCCGGCGCCGTCGCCCTGTTCCTGTACGGCATCATCGCCCTCTCCCAGCTCCGCATGCGCGACCGCCTGGAACGCACCGCCCCCGACCGCCTCAAGCTGAAGATGTGGCTCCATCCCTGGCTGAGCTGGGCCACGTTCGTCTGCGTCGTCCTCGTCCTGATCTCCATGGGCGTCGTCGACGACACCCGCTCCCAGCTATGGCTGAGCCTGATCAGCCTGGCCGCGTTCCTCGCGGTGTACGCCGCCATCACCTGGCGCGCCCGCCGTGCCGGCGCCGCCGAACGCTGACGGCCACCACACCACCACCTCCCCGCCCGCGTCCCGCCGGGCGCGGGCGACCTCCCCGAGGTCGACGTACTCGCACCAGGCGCCGAGGGCGACCCGCCGCACCACGCCCTCGGCGCCGGCGGGCGCGTCCCGCAGCGCGTCCAGCAGCCGCTCCGCCGCGACCGCCGCGTCATCGCTCACCCCGCCCGCGCCGAGCTGCGCGACGTCCCACGCGAACAGCCGCGGAAGCCGATGCGCCAGCAGCGCCCGCACCGCCGCGAGCCGAGCCCCCTCCACCATGCCCTGAACCGCCTTCCACCCGCCGGAACACCCTGACGGCAGAACGCTAGGAGGGCCCGAGACGGCCGGAGTTTCCTCGGGGAAACCCAGGTCAGATGAGTTTCATGCGCCATGCCAGGCCGCGCAGGTCGCGGCCTCCGGCGCGGTGCATCAGGTCGGCGACCAGCTCGCGGACCAGCGGGTGATGGTGGACCTGCTGCGGGGACAGGCGTTCCGCCAGGCGCAGCTCGCGGGTGACGGCCTCGGGGCGGTGGCCGAGCATCGCGCGGGCGCGGGCGCGCTCCATCCACAGCGCCGCGCGCCGGTTCTTGGACGCCAGCGCGCGCGGCTCCACCGCGTCGGCGTACCCGAGGGCGGCGGCCGCCTCGCCCGACTCCACGGCCAGGGAGGTGCGCCACACGCCCGCGTTCGCCGGGCCGAACAGCTCGAACGCCTGCGGGTCCTCCCCGAGTTCCTCGGCATGGCGGGCGGCCTCGGCCGCGTTCTCGGCCGCGCCGCGGTCGTCTCCGTCGATCTGGAGGGCCAGCGCGCTGGAAAGGCGCAGCATCCCGTACACCTGATGGGCGAACGGGTCGTCGCCGATGTACGGCTCCACCTCATCTGCGATCCGGGGCGTGAGCATGAGCGCCCGCGGCCGGTTCGCCGAACTGCGCGCGTGCGCCCGCCCGAACGCGGCCGCCGCGCGCCAGACCGGGTCCCCGAGCAGGTCGGCGGCCTGCTGCGCGCGCTCCCCGGCGATCCAGGCCAGGTGCACCTCCCCCAGATGGCGGAGCGTGCAGGTCGCGCAGGATCCGCAGGCCCGCACCACGAGCCGCAGCGCCTCGTCGCGGCCCGGCCCGTCCGGGCCCGCCGCATGAACGTAGAGTTCGCCGATCGCGTCCGGCAGCGTCCGGGCGATGGTCGCGTAGTCGGCGTCGCGGAGCGCGGCGTCCACCCGCTCCACCTCCGCGCGGAGCACGTCCACGGGCCGCGCCCGCACGTCCGGCGGATCATCCGGTGCCGCGTCGAGCAGCACGCGCTGGAGGGCCATCAGGTTGTACCGGCGGCGCTCGGGCTGGACTTCGGGTGCGGGGCCGCCCATCAGGTAGTCGGCCGACACCTCCAGCACGTCCGCGAGGGCCGCGATGTCGGCGCGGCGTTCGAGCCGCGCGTGACCGTTCTCGATCTTCGAGAGCCAGGCCTTGGAACGGCCGACGAGCCCGGCGACGGTCTCCAGGCTTCGCCCGCTCGCCCGCCGGGCGGCACGGACGTTCTCTCCGATGCGGCGGGGGTTGTCGTCGATGGTCATGGCCGTCCCTTACGTTCCGGTGACCGTGCTCACGGTACGCGGCGGGGCGGCGCGCGGCAGCCGGTCGGGAGGGCGCTGTTTCCGTTCGGAAACCCTGTCCTGGGGGTACGGGAGGGGGCATGGTCGGGAGGCTGTACGAGCGGTGGCTGCTGGAGATGTGGGCCGGGGACTTCGGGCTCGCGCGGGAACTCGTCACATCCGATTTCGTCGGGCACTGGCCGGGCCTTGAGGTACGGGGCGCGGACCAGCTGATCGAGACGCTCGCGCAGGGGCACGCCCCGTTCGAAGGGGTCAAGGTCACCCTGGACGTGGGGCCGATCGTCGATGGCGACCGGGTCGCCGCACGCTGGACCTTCAGCGGGAGTTACAAGGGCGGCATGCCCGGGGCGACCGTTCCCGAGGGAACGACGGTGTCGTTCAGCGGGCACGACGTCCTGCGGGCCGAGGGCGGCAGGTTCGCGGAGTACTGGGTGATCTCCGATGTGCAGACCTTCTCCCGCGAGCTGGGGATGGCCTAGATCCAGCCCATCTCGCGGGCGGCGCGGATCGCGGCGAGGCGGTTGGATTCGCCGAGTTTCGTCATCGCCGAGGAGAGGTAGTTGCGGACGGTGCCCTCGGAGAGGTGGAGGAGGGCGGCTATCCGGGACGTCTCGGTGCCGGCGCCGATGAGGCGGAGGATCTCGCGTTCGCGGGCGGTGAGGGGGTTGTCGCCGGCGGCCATGGCGCTGGCGGCGAGTTCGGCGTCGAGGTAGCGGCCGCCGGTGTGGACCTTGCGGATGGCGGTGGCCAGCTCCTCGGTGGGGGCGTCCTTGGCGACGAAGCCGCGGACGCCGGCGGCCATCGCGCGGCGGAGGTAGCCGGGGCGGCCGAAGCTGGTGAGGATGCAGATCGCGCAGGGGGCGCCCGCGGCGTTCAGCCGCTCGGCGACGGTGAGTCCGTCGGCGCCGGGCATGTCGATGTCCAGGACGGCGACGTCGGGGGCGTGCTCGGCGACGGCGGCGGCGACCTCGTCGCCGCGGCCGACCTCGGCGATCACCTGGAGGTCGGGTTCCAGGTTGAGGAGGGCGGCGACGGCGCCGCGGATGAGGTGCTCGTCGTCCGCGAGCAGGATCCTGATCATGCCGGGACGACCGCGCGGAGCAGGAAGCCATCGCGGCCCTGCCGGGTCGCGGTCAGGGTGCCGCCGAGGACCTCGACGCGCTCGGCCAGGCCGGCGAGGCCGGAACCGGGGGCGCCGCCGGACGCGCGGGCGCCGTCGTTGCTCATCTCCAAGACCACCGAATCACCATAGGGCGCGATGGAGATGGCGCAGCGGGCCGCCTCGCTGTGCTTGATCACGTTGGTGGCGCCCTCGCGGATCACCCAGGCCAGCACGGTACGGGTGTCCTCCGCGAGGTCGGGCGGGGCGCCGATCTCGCAGCGGACGCCGGCCGCCTCCAGCACGGCGCGGACGCCGGCCAGCTCGGCGTCCAACTCGACGGCGCGGTAGCCGCGGACGGCGGCGCGCACCTCGCGGAGGGCGTCGCGGGCGGCGCGGCGGACGTCGGCCATCTCCTCGCGGGCGCGGGCCGGGTCGTCCTCGGCCATGCGCATCGCGAGCTCGCTCTTGACGGCGATGAGGGAGAGGCTGTGGCCGAGGAGGTCGTGCAGGTCGCGGGAGAAGCGCAGCCGCTCCTCGGTGACGGCGAGCCGGGCCTGGGCCTCGCGGGCCGCGTCCGCCTCCTGGTGCAGGTCCCACATCCGCCGGTAGTAGACGTTGGTGTAGAGCGCGGCGGCGGAGGCGGCGGTGAAGACCCCGAAGACCAGGAGCGGTACGGTCCAGTGCCCGGGCGGGCCGTCCGCGAAGGAGATGACCGCCGCGCACACGAGCCCCGCGGCCGCGCAGAGCGCGGCCTGCCGGCGCCACGACCGTACCCACAGCGCGACCGTGGAGACCCAGAAGACCGGGACCACGCACCACAGCGGGTGGGTGAGCATCATCAGGCTGAGCACCAGCGCCAGCGCCCCGCTGGCGGCGATGTCGCGGCGCGGCAGCCGCCCCTTCAGGCCGGTCCTGATCAGCCGGGTGTTGTAGCGGAGGAACAGGACGGTCCCCAGCGCCGCCGCGATGGTGATCGGGAGGCCGATCTCTCCCTCGCGGTACGCGCTCGCCAGGGCGGCCGCGCAGGGCATCGCCACGGCCGCGGCGGAGAACAGGAACGTCCGGTACATGACCCGGCGGTAGCTCTCCAGCCGGCCGGCCGCGCGCTCCTCGAGTTCGGCCGTCGTCGCGCCCATCGAGTCCCCTTTCCCCCGGTACGTTATCCGCTCAGGCGTGCCGCGGTTCCCAGCGGAACCGGCGGGCCGCGGCGGCGCGGCCGGCCAGGGCCCACAGCAGCAGGACGGCGAACGGCCGCAGGCAGGCCGTCCAGGCCTCGGTGAAGCCGAGCGGGGCGTGGTCGCCGGCGGAGGTGAAGTCCCGCCCGAGGTACCCGGTCTGGATGATCTCGGTGACCGGGGCCAGCGGGATCCAGCGCACCGCCTCTTGGACGGCCCCCGGCATCGCGTCCACCGGGAGCATCACGCCGAACAGGCAGGCGAACAGGATCGGCAGCACGGTGAGCTGGGTGCTCTCGGCGGTCGGGCTGAGCCCGGAGACGACGAACGCCAGCACGGCGAAGACGGCGACGCCGCCGGCCATGCCCGCGAGCATGAGGAGCGGGTCGGCGGGGAGGCCGCCGCCGAGCGCGATGCCCATGACGGCCAGCAGCGCCAGCGCCTGCACCGCGTACATCCCGGCCGCGGCGAGGACGCTGCCGCCGAGGATCTCGGCGTCCGACAGCGACGTGCCGCGCAGCCGCTTGAGGGAGTGATCCTCGCGGCGGGCGGTGAACACCGAGACCAGGTGGCTGAACACGGCGAAGAGCAGGAACATGCCGAGGATCTCGGCGCCCTGGGCGACGGCGTCGTCGCCGGCGCGCAGCAGCAGGGCCGCGAACATCACCGGCATGCCGACGACGGTGAACATGCCCGTCCTGTTGCGCCACAGCAGGGTCAGGTCGAGCCGCGCGATGCGGGCCGCGTTCTTCATCGTGCCGCTCCTTCTTCCGCAGTGTGCAGGAACACGTCTTCGAGGGAGGCGCTGCGGGCCTGGAGGCCGGGGAGGGCGAGGCCCGCCGCGTCGGCCCAGCCGAGCAGCTCGCGCAGGGCGTCCTGGAGCCCGGCGGCGGCGACGCCGTACGTGGCGACCGGGCGGCCGCCGTTCACCGAGACCTCGGCGGCGGCGCCGCGCAGCACGGGCAGCCCCGCGATCTCGACCCGGTCGGGGACCTGGAAGGTGATGCGGTCGCCGCCGCCCGCGACGACCTCGGCGACCGTGCCGGCGACCTCGATCCGGCCCCGGTGCATGATCGCCAGCCGGTCGGCGAGTTGCTCGGCCTCCTCCAGGTAGTGGGTGGTCAGCAGGACGGTGGTGCCGCCGGCGACCACCTCCCGCACGGTCCGCCAGGTGGCGTGGCGGGCCTCGGGGTCCATGCCGGTGGTGGGCTCGTCCAGGAAGAGGACGCGGGGGCGGCCCAGGAGGGCGAGCGCCAGGTCGAGGCGGCGCTTCTGGCCGCCGGACAGCTGCCGTACGCGGACGCCCGCCCTGTCGTCCAGGCCGACCATGCCGAGCGCCTCGGCCCGGGTGCGGGGGTTCGGGGTGAAGCCGCGCCAGTGGTCGACGGTCTCGGCGACGGTGAGGTCGGGGAACAGCCCGCCCTCCTGGAGCATGATCCCCAGGTGCGGGCGGACGGCGCGGCGCTCGCGGTGCGGGTCGCGGCCGAGCACGCGCACGGTGCCGCCCTGGGCGGGCCGGAACCCTTCGAGGGTCTCCAGCGTGGTGGTCTTGCCGGCGCCGTTGGTGCCGAGGAGGGCGAACAGCTCGCCCTCGCCGACCTCGAAAGACACGCCGGCGACGGCCTCGAAGTCCCCGTACCGGCGGCGCAGGTCCTGCACCTGGATGGCTGCGTTCGTCTGCATGCCCCAAGCCTCGCGAGCGGGCCCGCGCGCCGGTAGAAGCCGCTGTCAGCGGTTCGGCGTGACAGCTGTCATGTGGCGCAGCCGTCAGGTGGCACAGCTGTCAAGTAGCGATCGTGACGATGTGCCGGACCGACCCCTGGTCCTGGACGTGGTCGAGCAGGGCGGTGGCCACGTCGGCGCGGGGGATCTGGAAGCCGCGCCGGACGTTGAGGTCGAGGGCGCGGCGGTACGTGCCCTTGCCGGGCTTGTCGAGCAGCCGCGGCGGCCGGACGACGGTCCAGTCCAGCTTGGTCCCGCCCAGGACGGACTCGGCCTCGCTCATGTCGGCGAACGCGTGCCGCAGCAGCCGCTGAAGGATCATGGGCTTGACCACGTACCGGGTGACGGCGCCGTCCCCGGCGTCGGCGGCCAGGCCGCTCGCGCTGACCATCAGCACCCGCCGGACGCCGGCCGCCTCGCAGGCCGCCGCGATACTGCGGATGCCGTCGGTGCAGATCGTCGTCGGTCCCCGGCCGCGGGGGCCGAGGGCGCTGATCACGGCGTCCCGGCCCGCGACGGCGGGCCGGATCGCCTCGGGGTCCATGACGTCCGCCTGGACGACCTCGGCGCGCTCGCGCAGCTCGGCGGGCAGCCTGGCGGGGTCGCGCACGACGGCGGTGACCTCGTGCCCGGCGGCCAGCGCCTGCCGCACCACCTCGACGCCCGTGCCGCCGGTCGCCCCGAAGACAGTGATCCTCATCGTTCCCTCCCGGGGTTGGTGAATATTCACTCACCCCCTAGCCTGGGTAGGATCCACCCGTCTGTCAAGCTGGGGAGCGATGAGCGCGCGAGAGAAGATCCTGGACGCCGCCGCCGAGGTGATGCGGTCGCGCGGGGCCGCCCGGACCACCACCAAGGAGATCGCCCGCGCGGCGGGCTACTCCGAGGCACTGCTCTACAAGCACTTCCGCGACAAGGAAGAGCTGATCCTGTGCGTCCTGAAGGAGCGGATGCCCGCGTTCCAGGGCGGGCCGTCGCCCGGCGAGCGGGAGGTCGCCGCCAACCTGGCCCACCTGATCCACCGCGGCCTGAACTTCTACCTGCGGGCGTTCCCGATGATGGCGTCGATGGCCGCGCAGCCCCAGCTGATGGCGTCCACCCGCGACTCGATGCGCCAGTACGGCGCGGGCCCGCACATGGTCCCCGAGTCGGTGGCCGCGTACCTGCGCGAGGAGCAGGCGCTGGGCCGGGTGGCGGCGTCCGCCGACCCCGACGCCGTCGCCGCCCTCCTCATGGGCGCCTGCTTCCAGCAGGGCTTCCTGCGCTACGTCGCCGACGGCCCGGACGGCCCCGACATCCCGGCGGCGGAGGCGCGCGCCCTG
Source organism: Spirillospora sp. NPDC029432 (assembly GCF_040703975.1). Lineage (NCBI taxonomy): Bacteria > Bacillati > Actinomycetota > Actinomycetes > Streptosporangiales > Thermomonosporaceae > Spirillospora > Spirillospora sp. NPDC029432. The sequence goes on along the minus strand of NZ_JBEZWH010000067.1, from coordinate 16,876 downwards.
CTCGCCCCCGTCCTGCCCGCCCTCGGCCTCTAGGCGCGGTCGCGGGCGCGGGTGAAGTCGACGTTCTCCGGGTCGCGGCCCGGCCAGGTGAGGCGGGTCGGCGCGGCCGGGGTCTCGGCGACGAGGCGGCCGCGGCTGACGACGTGCGACGGCCGCGTCTGCCGGCGGACGGCGTCGTACGGCGAGGCCGCGGGCAGCACCACGAACGACGCCGGGCGGCCCTCCGCGATGCCGTAGCCGTCGCCGAGGCCGAGCACCCGCGCCGCCCGCGAGGTGATCATGGCGAACGCCTCGTCGATCTCGGCGGCGCCGGTGAGCTGCGCCGCGGCGATGCCGACCAGCGCGACCTGGAGCGGCGAGGCCGTCCCGAGCGGGAACCACGGGTCCATGACGTCGTCGTGGCCGAACGCGACGTTCACCCCGGCGCCGAGCATCTCCTTGACCTGCGTCAGCCCGCGCCGCTTGGGGTACGCGTCGAAGCGCCCCTGGAGGCACAGGTTCGCCATCGGGTTGCAGACCAGGTTGACGCCCGAGCGGGCCAGGATCCGCTGGAGCTTGTACGAGTACGCCCCGTTGTACGAGCCCATCGCCGTCGTGTGCGAGGCCGTCGCGCGCTCGCGCAGCCCGCCGCGCCGGGCGAGGGTGGCCAGCACCTCCACGAACCGCGACTGCTCGTCGTCGATCTCGTCGCAGTGCGCGTCCAGCCGCAGCCCGTACCGCTGGGCGATGTCGAACGCGATCTCCAGGGAGCGGACGCCGTCCTCGCGGGTGTCCTCGAAGTGCGGGATGGCGCCGATCGCGTCGGCACCGCGCCGCGCGGCCTCCTCCAGCAGCTCCGCGCCGTTCTCGTACGAGACGATGCCCTCCTGCGGGAACGCGACCAGCTGGAGCCCGATCACGTCCCGGACCCGCTCGCGGACCTCCAGCATCGCGTCCAGGGCCACCAGGCCGGGATCGGTGACGTCCACGTGGCTGCGGACGTGCAGGACGCCGTTGGCCGCGTACCAGCGCAGTACCTCGGAGGCGCGGTCGATCACGTCTTCGCGGGTCAGCGTCTCCTTGCGCTCGCTCCAGACCGCGATGCCCTCCCAGAGCGAGCCGGAGGCGTTCCAGCGCGGCTCCCCGGCGGTGAGGGTGGTGTCGAGGTGGACGTGCGGCTCCACGAACGGCGGGCCGACCAGCGCGCCCGCCGCGTCCAGGAACGTCTCCCCGGTGCCCTGCCCGGCCGGCAGGATCCGGCCGAACCGGCCGCCGTCGATCTCGATGTCGAACGGGCCGCCGTCCGGGCCGGGCAGCCGGGCGTTGCGCAGCAGGGTCACGGGCGCTCCTCGAAGGTCACGGATGATCACGATACGACGCGCGCGCCGGGGGGTGATGCACCGGGCACGCCGGGTGCGGGAGTAGCCTCGGGCGGGATGGAGGCACAGGAGACCGTTCCCGAGCCGCCGCGGGGCACCCCCGGGATGGCGGCCGGCGACGACCCGGCCGAGGTCAGCGGGTTCGTCGCCGCCCAGGCGGCCCGCCACGGAGTGATCGGCAACCGGGCGGCGCTGCTGGTGATCGCCGCCGGCGAGGTCTCGGCCCGCCTGCGCGAGCCCGCCGACGTGCGCGTGTGGCGCGCGGAGGACGGCCTGTACTGCGCGTTCCGCACGGCCTCCGGGCGGCCCGCCGAGCCGCGCCCCACGCCGGGCGTCGAACTCGTGACCGCCGGGCCGGTCACGGTGTTGCGGCTCCCCCTCTAGCGCAGCCGGGTCTTGACGACCTTGCCCATCGCGTTGCGGGGCAGGGAGTCCACCAGGTGCACGGTGCGCGGCCGCTTGTGCGCCGACAGCCGCTCGGCGACGAACGCGATCAGCGCCGGGCCGTCCACGCCGTCGGCCACGACGAACGCCGTCACCTGCTCGCCCAGGTCGGGATGCGGGGTGCCGAGCACGGCCGCCTCCCGCACGCCGGGATGGGCCAGCAGCGCGTTCTCGACCTCGCCCGCCCCGATCCGGTAGCCGCCGCTCTTGATCAGGTCGGTGGAGGCGCGGCCGACGATCCGGTGCCAGCCGTCCGGGCCGATCGTGGCGATGTCGCCCGTGCGGAACCAGCCGTCCGGGGTGAACGAGGCGCCGGTGGCCTCCGGCCGGCCGAGATACCCGTCGAACAGCATCGGCGCCCGGACGTGCAGCTCGCCGGGGGTCTGCCCGTCGGCCGGCACGGGCGCGCCGTCCTCGGCGGCCAGCCGCGTCCGCACCCCCGGCAGCGGCAGCCCGACGTGGCCGGGCCGCCGGTCGCCGCCCGCGCGGGCGCTGACCGTGATCAGGGTCTCGGTCATCCCGTACCGCTCGACCGGCTCGTGCCCGGTCAGCGCGGCCAGCCGCTCGAACACCGGGACGGGCAGCGGCGCGCTCCCGGAGACCAGCAGGCGGGCCGGGCGCAGCGCCCGCGCGGCGGCCTCGTCGGCGCAGACGCGCGACCAGACGGTCGGGACGCCGAAGAACAGCGAGCCGCCCGCCGCGGCCGCCGCCGCCGCGTACGCCTCGGGACGCGGCCGCCCGGTGTGGACGAGCGGCGACCCGGCCCGCAGCGCCCCCAGCACCCCGAGGACCAGGCCGTGGACGTGGAACAGCGGCAGCCCGTGCACCAGCACGTCCGCGGGCGTCCACTCCCACGCCTCCGCGAGCGCGTCGAGGCCCGCCGCGATCGCCGGCCGCGAGATGAGCACGCCCTTCGGCGCGCCGGTCGTGCCGCTGGTGTAGAGGATGAGCGCGGCCGCGTCCGCCGGGTGCTCGATCTCGCGGAACGTCCCGGCCGGGACCTCGTCCACCGGGACGAGCGGCGGCCCCTCGCCGCCCTCGTAGGCGCCGCGCGCCGCCAGCAGCAGGTCGGCGCCCGAGTCGGTGAGGATGTGCGCCCGCTCGTCCGGCCCCGAGTCCGGCGGCAGCGGAACGACCGGCACGCCGGCGAGGATCCCGCCCACCACACCCACCACCGTCTCCAGCGACGCCGTCGCGTGCACCGCCACCGCCGCCGCGCCCGCGATCTCGGCGGCCACCCCCGCGGCCCGTTCCATCAGCTCGGCGCGGTGCAGCGTCCGGCCATCGACGGTGATCGTCATGTCGCGTGCCTCACCGAGCATCAAGCGTCCCTCTCGTCCGGCGGTCTTCTCGGGCAGTATGCCGTTCGTGCCGGAACCGACGCCCGACCGCCCTCACCTGCCCGACCATCCTGGCCTGGCCGCCCGCCTGCGCGCGCTGCCCCCGTCCTGCGGGCCCGTCCGCCTGGTCGCCGTGGACGGCCCCAGCGGCGCGGGCAAGTCCACGTTCGCCCGGCGGCTGGCCGCCGCCCTGGACGGCGCGCCGCTGATCGGCTCCGACGACTTCCGCGTTCCCTGGGACGCCGATCCGCTGACCTGGTGGCCGCCGTTCGAGACGGGCGTCCTCGCCCCGCTGCGCGCCGGCCGCCCGGCGCGGCTGCGCCGCTTCCACTGGCACGACGAGGTCTACGGACCCGAGGAGGAGGTCCCGCCCGCCCCCGTCATGATCGTCGAGGGGGTCGGCGCCGCCTGGCGGGGCTGCCCGGCCGCGTACCGGATCTGGATCGACGCGCCGCGCCCGCTCCGCCGCGCCCGCGTCCTGGCCCGCGACGGCGCCGTGTTCGCCGCGGCCTGGGACGCCTGGACGGAGCGCGAGCGCGCGCACTTCACCGCCGACGCCACCCGCCGCCGGGCCGACCTGATCGTCGATGGCGCCGCCCTGCCCGGCTAGTCGACGTCGGCGGCGGCCCGCCCGCCCGACAGCACCGGGAAGCCCGGGCCCCGGTCGAAGAACGCGGGCGCGGGACGGGTCGCGCGGAGCCGCTCGCGGAGCGCCGCGGTGGCCCGCTCGTCGCAGCCGTCCCCGACGATGATCACGCCGTAGTCGTCGCGGGCGCCCGCCGGCGTGACCTTGCCGTCGCGGACGTCGGCGGCGACGCGGGCCGGATCGCGGTCGAGGGGATCGCCCCAGCCGCCGCCCCCGGTGGTGCGGATCCGGATCACCTGCCCGGCGCGGACGGGCCGGTCGTCGACCAGGCCGTCCAGCTCCTCACCGTCGATCTCGACACGGAACGGCCGGCCCGCGCGGCCGCCGTTCACGCCCCAGCACGACAGGATGGACCGGTCGGCGATCGACATGAAGCTCGCGTCGCGCAGCATCCGGATGTGCTTGTCGTAGCCGAGGCCGCCGCGGTGCTCGCCCGGCCCGCCGGAGTCGGCCGCCAGGCCCAGGCGCTCCACGACGAACGGCCAGCGCGCCTCGGCGAACTCGGCCGGGATGTTCCGCGAGTCCGGGACGATGTGGACGGTGTCCTCCCCATCGGCGTACGGGCGGCCCCCGGAGCCGCCGCCGAGGACCTCGCGCATGAGGTACGGGCCGCGGTCGTCCTCGCCGTACACGCCGGTGTAGCGGATCGTCTCCTGGTCTGCGGGCATCCGCCCGCCGGTGGCCTTCGCCAGGACGCCCGCGAGGACGCCGAGCAGCCGCAGGATGACGAACGTGCGGGCGTTGGTCGGCGCCGGGAACACCGGGGTGAGCAGCGTGCCCTTCTCCGGGAAGCGCATCTCGATCAGCGGGACGACGCCCTCGTTGACGTCCAGCTCCGCGGCCCGCTCCGGGGTGTCGGCGAGATTCCGCAGGATCGGCGCGAGCCACTTCTTGAGGAAGACGCCGCCCGCGTAGTCGCCCGCGTGGTTGATGGGCCCCTTGGCCTGCGGGGACGTCCCCGTGAAGTCGATGACCAGCGGCACCTCCGCGGCGTGGTCGACGGTGAGCGTGATGCGCTGCGCGTGCAGGCGCGGCGGGTCGACGCCGTCGTGCTCGGCGTAGTCCTCCCACACGTACGCGCCGTCCGGGATCTTGGCGAGCAGCTCGCGGCGGAACGTCCGGGTGGTGTTGCCGATGATCGCGTCGAAGCACTCCTCGACGGCGGCGCGGCCGTACCTGGCGAACAGCTCGGCGAGCCGGCGGGCGCCCATCAGGCAAGCCGAGCACTCGGCGTCCAGGTCGCCGGCCAGCGAGTCGGGCATCCGCGAGTTGCGGATCATGATGCGCAGCGCCGCCTCGTTCGGCACCCCCTGGTCGTACAGCCTGATCGGGGGGACCATCAGGCCCTCCTCGAACGCGCTGCGCGCATGGCTCGGCATCGAGCCCGGCACCGCTCCCCCGATGTCGTCGTGGTGCCCGAACGCCTGGACGAACGCGACCACCTCGCCCTCATGGAACACCGGCACGGTCACGCACAGATCGGGCAGGTGGCCGATGCCGCCCTCGGACAGGTAGACGTCGTTGTGGAAGAACACGTCCCCGGGCCGCATCGTCTCGATCGGGAAGTCGCGGGCGACCGGCTGGACCAGCGCCGAGTACGAGCGGCCGGTCAGCTTCCGCAGCCGCCGGTCGTGGATCCCGGCCCGGAAGTCGTGCGCATCCCGGATCATCGGCGACCGCGCCGTCCGCGCGATAGCCGTCTCCACCTCCCGCTCGACCGACGCAAGCGTCCCCTCAACAATCTCCAGCAGAATCGGATCTGTAGTCATACGCGGGTCACCACCAGGTTGCCGTGGCCGTCGGCGGCGGCGTGGAAGCCGGGGTGCAGCGGGAGGGTCGAGCCGAACTCCTCGATCACGGCCGGGCCTTCGACGGTGTCGCCGGGGGCCAGCCGTGCGCGGTCGTAGACGGGCGTGTCCGTCCAGTCCTCGCCGAAGTGGACGCGGCGGGTGCCGGTGCGGGCGCGGGACGCGTCCTTGTCGCCGGGCGGGCGCTCGTCCATGCGGGGCCGTTCGATCGGGCCGATGCCGGAGACGCGGTAGTTGACCCATTCGACCGGGTGGCGGGGGTCGTCGCGGTGGCAGTAGCCGTACAGGGCCTCGTGGGCGTCGTGGAAGCGGCGGACCACCTCCGCGCGGAACGCCCCGGTCACCTCGCCGGGCGGGGCGGGGACCCGTACCTCGAACGCCTGGCCGTAGTAGCGCAGGTCGGCCGTGCGGGCGAGGCGCCGCGCCCCGGCCGCGAACCCCTCCCGTTCGAGGGCGGCGGCGGCCTCGGACTCCAGGCCCGCGAACGTCTCCGCGACGGCGGCCAGGTCCAGCTCGGTGTCGCGCATGACGCGGGTGCGGACGTGGTCGTTGCGGACGTCCACGGTCAGCAGGCCGAACGCCGAGACGTTGCCGGGGTTCTCCGGCACGACGGCGGCGGGCAGGCCGAGGACGTCCAGCAGCCGGCAGCACAGCAGCGGGCCGGAGCCGCCGAACGCGACCAGCGGGTAGTCGCGGACGTCCAGGCCGCGTTCCACGGTGATCTGCCGGATGGCGTTGGCCTGGTTCCAGGCGGAGATCTCCAGGATGCCGGTGGCGGCGCGTTCGAGGGTGAGGCCGAGGCGCCCGGCGAGCGCCGCCAGGCCGGTACGGGCCGCATCGACGTCCAGCGGGATCTCGCCGCCGAGCAGGTGCGGCGGGATGCGGCCGAGGACGGCGTGCGCGTCGGTGACCGCGGGCTCGGTGCCGCCGCGGCCGTAGCAGAGCGGCCCGGGGTCGGCCCCGGCGCTGCGCGGGCCGACCTTCAGGGCGCCCTCCGGGGAGATCCGGGCGATGGAGCCGCCGCCGGCGCCCACGGTCACGATGTCGATCATCGGGATCCGGACCGGGTGGCGGCCGATCGCGCCCTCGGTGGTCAGCGCCGGCTCGCCGTCCAGGATCACCGCGACGTCGGTGGAGGTGCCGCCGCCGTCCAGGGTGACGACGGAGCCGCGCCCCGCGCGGGCCGCGACGAACGCGGCGCCGAGCGCCCCCGCGGCCGGGCCGGACAGCACGGTCGTGATCGGCTGGTGCGCGACCTCCTCGGCGGACAGCACGCCGCCGTTGCTCTTCATCACGTGCAGGCGGGCCGGCGCCCGCTCGGCGATCCGGGCGAGATAGCGGGACATGACGGGCTTGACCGCGGCGTCGACCAGGGTCGTGACCGACCGCTCGTACTCCCGGTACTCGCGCAGCACCTCGCACGACAGCGACACCACCGCCTCGGGGTGCTCGCGCCGCAGCACCTCCCGCATCGCCAGCTCGTGCGACGGGTCGGCGTAGGAGTGCAGGAAGCACACGCCGATCGCCGCGATCCCCTGCTCGCGGAACCAGCGGGCCGCCGTCACCGCGCCCGCCTCGTCGAACGGCCGCAGCTCGGCACCGGTGTGGTCGAGCCGCCCGCCGACCTCCCGCACCCGGTGGACGGGCACGATCCGCGGCGGCTTGACCCAGAAGTAGGAGTTGCCGTAGCCGTCCGGGACGCTCTGCCGCGCGATCTCCAGCAGGTGCCCGAACCCCTCGGTCGTGACGAACCCGAGGCCCTCGATCCGGTCCTCCAGCAGCCGGTTCGTCGCGACGGTCGTCCCGTGCGCGAGCCCCGCGACGGCCGCCCCGGGACGCCCCTCAAGGATCTTGGCGACGCCCGCCAGGAAGCCCTCGGCGGGATCGGCGGGGGTGGACGGGGTCTTGGTGGTCGTGATCTCGCCGGTGTCCTCGTCCAGCGCCACGACGTCGGTGAACGTCCCGCCGGTGTCGATCCCGATCCGCAGCCGTGCCGTCATGGTCATCCTCCTGCCCCGCGCCGCCTCGCGGCGAACCGTCGCGATATGCCAATGAGCGCGTCGTTCTTTGGCGACTCGCGACGGGCACTAGGCTGGGGCGATTCTTCCGACCTACATCGCTGGAGCCCGAACGATGGCGCTTGAACGGCCCGAGATCGACTTCCCGGAGGGGCAGCCCCCGGAGTACCTCGACATCACCGACATCACCGTGGGAGACGGCCCGGAGGCCACCAAGGGCCAGAAGGTGTCGATGCACTACGTCGGGGTCGCCTTCTCGACCGGCGAGGAGTTCGACGCCTCCTGGAACCGGGGCGGCACGCTCGACTTCACCCTGGGCTCCGGCCAGGTCATCAAGGGCTGGGACATGGGCATCGCCGGCATGAAGGTCGGCGGCCGCCGCAAGCTGGTCATCCCGCCGCACCTGGCGTACGGCAACCAGAGCCCGAGCCCGCGGATCAAGCCCGGTGAGACGCTGATCTTCGTTGTGGACCTGGTCGGCGTCGGCTGATCCGGCGGCGGCGGTCCGGGGGCGCGCCCCGGGCCGCCGCCTCAGTCCCGCCCCTTGCGCGGGAACGGCGTCACGGCCGGGGCGAACAGCTCCGCCGCGTGCCTCTCGTACAGCGCCAGGTTCCGCTCGGCCAGGTGGTCGAATCCGTGCGGGACCGACGAGCCGGGGGTGAGCGAGCCCAGCGCGGCGTCCGGGTCGAGCCGGGCCGCGGCCCAGCCCTCGTGGCTGGCGGCCCGCGCCACCACCTCGGCGACCGGCGACACGATCATCGAGTTGCCGAAGTAGAGCGTGCCGGCCGGATCGGCGCCGACCGCGTTGGCGCCCACCACGTACACGTGCTCGTCGTACGCGCGGGCGCGGCACGTCAGCTCCCAGATGTCGGCCGAGCGCAGCAGCGCCGACGGGCGGCAGACCAGCTCGGCGCCGCGCACCGCCTGGATGCGCCACAGCTCGGGGAAGTCCCCGTCGAAGCAGATCGCCATCCCGATCCGGCCCAGCTCGGTCGGGACGACGCACACGTCGGAGCCGTGCGTGGTCCAGCCGCCGTGCCGGACGTCCTCCAGCCGGAACGGGTGCGTCTTGCGGTAGACGCCGAGCACCGAGCCGTCCGGGCCGGCGAGGACGGCCGAGTTGTAGACCGTCCCCGGATCCGGGCCGCGCTCGTACGTGCCGAAGCACACGTGCACGCCCTGCTCGCGGGCCGCCTCCTGGAACGGCTCGCTGACCGGCCCGGGGATCGCGGAGACCAGCTCCCACAGCTCCGCCGCGTCCACGCCGGGCGCGAACCCGGTCGTGCACGTCTCCGGAAGGACGACCAGCTCGGCGCCGGACTCCCGGACGCACCGCGCGATCCAGCCGGTGGCGTTGGCGATGTTGTCGCGCACGGTCGCGGGCGTGAGCGGGCCGGGGGCCGGCGCCAGCTGCACGGCCGCCGCGGTGAAGGGCCTCATCGTGACCTCCCGGGTCAGGTTCTCGTCCGGCGTCCCAGGACGTACCCAACGACGACGCCCGCCAGCGCCACCGCCCCGCCCGCCGCGAACGCGGCGACCCCCGGGACCGCCGCCGCCGCTGCGGGCCGTGCCGCCGGATGGACGCCGGGCCTCGCCGGTTCGGCCTCGTGGAGGGGCGTCTCGGCGGGTCCGGCCCCGGTGAGCGACCGTTCCACCGCGGCGAAGAACTCCCCCGCCGTCCGCCGGGCCACCGACCCGATCATCCGCTGCCCGACCCCGCCGATCATGCCGCCGACCACCGCGTCCGCGTCGTAGTCGACCCGCGTGCCGCCCGCGTCCTCCGACAGCCGCACCCGCACGGTGGCGTCGACCGTCCCGGGCGCGCCCTGGCCCCGCGCCCGCAGCGTGAACGCGCGCGGCGGGTCCGGATCGGCCAGCTCGACGCGGCCCACGTACGTCCCCTTGATGGAGGCGACCCCGGCCGTCACGGTCATCTTGTAAGCGTCGCGCCCGGTCTCCTCAAGGGAGCGGCAGCCCGGGATCGTCCGGGCCAGCACGGCGGGATCCTGCAGCGCGTCCCATACCCGAGGGAGGGGCGCCGCCACATTGGCACTGCCGGTGACCTTCATGTGACGACCTTACGGAAGGCGGTCGCGGGGCCGTACGGCAAGTTGTGCCGAGCACACGCCGAGAGTTGGGCAGATACGCCCGGTTCCGCCCGTACAGGTGGAGAATGTTCTTGCATCGGGGCGCGAACCCTCCCCGGCCCCCGCGCGTCAACCGATGCATACCCCCTGGTCTCGACGTACCGAACGGAGAACGCGGCTGATGCGAGGAACGATGCCCGTGGTCGCGACGGTGGCCGCAGGCGTGATCGGCGTAGCCGCGGGAACGTGGCCGTCCGTGCGCGCTCAGGCGTCCGGCGGCGAAGAGGGCCCGTCCATGCGGACCCAGCTCACCTCGGTCCTGCAGGACCAGCAGTGGCCGAAGCCGAAGCCCGGCTCCTGGAAGCCGCCGCAGCCGGCGCCGGACGGGCTGCCGCCGGTCATCAGCCGCATCGACACGCAGGAGAAGGTCGTCTTCCTGACCATCGACGACGGCTACGAGTACGACCCCGAGTTCGTGAACCTGGTGCGCAAGGAACGCGTGCCGATCATGACGTACCTGACCACCCGGTACGTCAAGGGGCAGGGCCAGTACTTCTGGGCGATGCGCAACGCCGGGTCGGTGATGGAGAACCACACCGTCAACCACCTCAACATGGCGCTCCAGCCGCCGGAGAAGCAGAAGCGGGAGATCTGCGAGGCGTCCGACACGATCGCGCAGCAGTACGGCCGCCGCCCGGAGATCTTCCGGCCCCCGTTCGGCAGCATGAACGAGACCACCCGCAGGATGGCCAAGGAGTGCGGGATCAAGTCGATCATGCTGTGGTCGGCGGAGTTCTACAACGGCACCACCGGCCCCGGCGTGGGCTTCAACGGCTTCGCGCGCGGCGACGGCGGCAAGGGGTTCAAGCCGGGCGACATCGTCCTCATGCACTACCGCAAGGGGCTCGCCGAGCAGTTCAAGACGATCCTCGGGTGGATCCAGCAGCAGGGCTTCAAGACGGCGGCCGTGGAGAACTACCTGCCGAAGTCCCTCGGCGGCAACGCCCCCGACAAGCCCCCGGCGTCCCCCGCCAAGCCCTGACCCCGCCGGGTGCGCAGGGACGCGTCGGAGGCGGCGCGCAGGCGCAGGTGGAAGAGGTCGTCGGGGGCGAGCGGCATCGCGTCGATCCGGAGGCCCTCGGCGTCCTCGACGGCGGAGGCGATCACGGCGGAGACCGGGATGACGCCCGCCTCGCCGGCGCCCTTGATGCCCAGCGGGTTCAGCGGGGACGGCGTCTCCAGGTGGTCGGTCTCGATCCGCGGGATCTCGCTCGCGTACGGCATCAGGAAGTCCATGAACGAGGCGTTGAGGAGCTGCCCGGACGCGTCGTAGGCCATCCGCTCGTACAGGGCGCCGCCGATGCCCTGCGCGACCCCGCCGTGGATCTGGCCCTCGACGACCATCGGGTTGATGAGCCGGCCGCAGTCGTGCACGACCGCGTAGCGGAGGATCGCGATCTCGGCGGTGTCCGGGTCGACCTCGACGATCGCGGCGTGCGCGCCGGCGGCGAACGTGGAGCGGACGGGCGAGTAGTAGTCGCGGCCCTCCAGTCCGGGCTCCTCGCCGCGCGGGACGGGCGGCTCGGTCGGCGGCGCGCCGACGGCGAACTGCGTGGCGCGCGCCGTCTCCTCGTCGAACGCGTAGCGGAGCGGGTTGGACAGGACCGCGACCGTGCGGAGCGGGACCGCTGAGGTCCGGTCGCCGCGGACGTGCACGACGCCGTCCGTGATGTCCAGGTCGTCCGGGTCGGCCTCCAGGGCCTCGGCGGCGATCCGCAGCGCCTTCGCGCGGACCTTGCGGCAGGCGAGCGCGATCGCGTTGCCGCTCATCACGGCGGCCCGGGACGCGAACGTGCCGACCGCGTACCCGAAGCGGCGCGTGTCGCCCGTGGTGACCCGCACGTCCTCGATCGGCACGCCCAGCTCGGACGCGGCGATCTGGGCGAAGACGGTCTGGTGGCCCTGCCCCTGCGAGGTGAGGCCGGTCGAGACGTGCACCCGGCCGGCCGAGTCGATCTCGACGTGGCCGCCCTCGTACGGGCCGACGCCGGTGCCCTCGACGTAGCAGCCGAGGCCGATCCCGATGCGGCGGCCGGCGCGCGCCGCGGCGGCCCGGCGCTCCTCGAAGCCGTCCCAGCCGATCAGCTCCTTCACCTTGCGCAGCAGCTCGGGGTAGTCGCCGGAGTCGTAGATCAGCGGGCGGCCGTCCTGGAACGTGAGGCCCTGGTCGTACGGGAACTCGTCGGGCCGGATCATGTTCGCCTCGCGCACCGCCGCCCGGTCGAGGCCGAGGTGGTCGGCGATCCGGTCCATCGTCCGCTCCATGCAGAACACGCCCTGCGGGCGGCCCGCGCCGCGGTACGGGGTGACGATCAGCGTGTTGGTGTAGAGGCTCACCACCTCGGCCCGGTACGCGCCCGGCTTGTACGGGCCGAGCAGCTGCGTGGACGTGACGATCGGGATGATGATCCCGTACGGGGTGTACGCGCCGTGGTCGTGCAGGATCCGCACGTCCAGGCCGAGCAGCCGCCCGTCGCCGTCGAAGCCCGCGCGGACGTGCTGGACCTGGCCGCGCTCGTGCGCGGCGGCGACGAAGTGCTCGCGGCGGTCCTCGGCCCACTTCAGCTCCCGGCCGAGCAGCCGCGCCGCCCACGGGACCAGGATCTCCTCCGGCCACGGATGGACGATCTTCACGCCGAAGCCGCCGCCGACGTCCGGCGCGATCACCTCGACGCGGGACGGCGGCAGCTCCAGCTTGGCGGCGATGGCGGCGCGCACGCTCGTGGACGCCTGGGTCGAGGTGTAGACGCGCAGCGACGCGTCGTCGGCGTCCCAGCGCGCGTACACCCCGCGCCCTTCGAGCGGCATGGACGCGCTGCGCTCGATGTCCAGCCGGAACTCCAGGACGTGCGGGGCCGCGGCGAGCGCGGCCTCGACGTCGCCGGTGTCCTGGTGGAGGACGGCCGCGACGTTCCCCGGCACGTCGTCGTGGACGAGGTGCGCGGCGCGTTCGGCGTTCTCGATGCCGACGACGGCGGGCAGCGGCTCGTACTCGACGCGGACGCGTTCGGCGGCGTCCTCGGCCAGGTAGCGGTCGCGGGCGACGACCATGGCGACCGGCTCGCCCACGTGCCGGACGACGTCGCGGGCGAGCGGGTAAGCGGTACGGCCGTGCGTCAGCGACGGGTGCGGGATGAGCAGCGGGAGCGGCTCGCCCACGCGGCCGGGGAGGTCCTCGTGCGTGTAGACGGCGACGAGGCCGTCCACGTCGAGCGCGTCCGACACGTCGATGTCGGTGACGCGGGCGTGGGCGTGCGGCGACCGGACGAACGCCGCGGCGAGCGCGCCGCGGCCGAGGTCGTCCAGGAAGCGCCCCTGGCCGGTGAGCAGCCGCGGGTCCTCGCGGCGCGGGACCGGCTCGCCGAAGTCGCGCGTCCCCATCACGACTCCCTGGTGATCTCGGCGGCGCGGTGAACGGCCTTCACGATGTTCTGGTAGCCCGTGCAGCGGCACAGGTTGCCCGAGATGCCCTCGATGACCTCGTCCTCGGTCGGGTCCGGGTTGTCGCGGAGCAGCGCGGTGACCGTGCAGAGGAAACCGGGCGTGCAGAAGCCGCATTGCAGGCCGTGGCACTCCTGGAACGCGCGCTGCACCGGCGACAGCCCGCCGTCCGGCCCGGCCAGCCCCTCCACCGTGGTGATCTCGTGGCCGCGGGCGGTGGCGGCGAGCGTCAGGCAGGAGCGGACCGGCTCGCCGTCCATCAGGACGGTGCAGCAGCCGCACACGCCGTGCTCGCAGCCGACGTGCGTCCCGGTGAGGCCCAGATCGTGCCGGAGCAGGTCCGACAGCAGCCGCCGGGCGGGGGCGCGGGCGCCGCGGTGCACGCCGTTGACGGTCAGCGCGATCTCCAGCATCTCCTCCGGCTCGGGCATGTCAGGGCTCCCGTCGCAGTGCCTCGCTCGTCGCGGCGCGCAGCGCGCGCTCGGTGAGGACGCCGGCCAGGTGGCGCCGGTACGCGGCGCTCGCGTGCAGGTCGGCGTCCGGGTCGAGGCGCTCGCGCGCGTACGCGGCGACGGCCGGCCAGTCGCCGGTGCGGACGGCGGGCGCGGCGGCCTCGGTCAGGTCCAGGACCAGCGGGGTCGCGGCCACGCCCAGGTAGCCGGCGCGGGCGGACGTCACGCGCAGGTCGTCGTCCAGCTCCACGACCGCGGCGACGCCGGCGAGCGCGTAGTCGCCGTGCCGGCGCGCGATCTCGGCGAACGCGGTGCCGGTCAGCGGCGGCGCGGCCGGGAAGAACGCCGACACCGCCAGCTCGTCCGGGCGCAGCGCCGACTCCAGCGGCCCGGTGAAGAGCTCCGCGGCCGGTACGGTGCGCCGCCCGCGCACGGACGCGGCCTCGACCGTGCCGCCGAGGACGGCCAGGACGGCGGGCAGCTCGGCGGCCGGGTCGGCGTGCGCGAGGCTGCCGACGACCGTGCCGCGGTTGCGGATCACCGGGTGCGCGACGTGCCGCAGCGCCTGCCGGAGCAGCGGCTGCACGGACGCGGCGGCGGGGTCGCGCTCGACGCGGGCGTGCCGGGCGAGCGCGCCGATCCGCACGCCCGCGCCGGTGGCCTCCACGGTGTCCAGCTCGGCCAGCCCGTTGACGTCGACGAGCCGGGCCGGCGCGGCGAGCCGCATGTTGAGCAGCGGGATGAGGCTCTGCCCGCCCGCGAGGACCTTGGCGTCGCCGTCCGCGAGGGCGCGCAGCGCCTCGGCGGCCGTCTCCGGCGCGGCGTACTCGAAGGGAGGCGGCTTCACGGCCGGGCGCCGCCGCCCGCGCCCGCCGGGCCGCCCGCCGCGGGGGCCGGCTCCCCCGCCCCGGGACCGGCCACGCGCCGGGAGATCCAGCGGAGCAGGTGGTAGCCCGCCAGGACGACGATCGTGCCGAACGCGATGCCCTCCAGCTTGAAGTCGTCGCCGATCGTGTGCACGACCGGGCCCAGCGCGAGGATGATCCCGGCGCCGATCGGGACCATGTTGACCGGGTCGGCGAAGTCCACCCGGTTCTCCACCCAGATCTTGGCGCCGAGCAGGCCGATCATCCCGTACAGGATCACCGTGACGCCGCCCAGCACCCCGCCGGGCGTGGCCGCGACCAGCGCGCCGAACTTCGGGCACAGCCCGAACGCGATCGCGATCAGCGCGGCCACGTAGTACGCGGCGGTGGAGTAGATCCGGGTCGCCGCCATGACCCCGATGTTCTCGGCGTACGTGGTGGTCGGCGAGCCGCCGACCGACGTGGTGACGACCGTCGCGGCGCCGTCGGCGAAGATCGTCCGGCCGATGAGCGGGTCCAGGTCGGTGCGGGTCATCTCGCCGACCGCCTTGACGTGCCCGGTGTTCTCGGCGATCAGAGCGATCACGGCGGGCAGCACCAGCAGGATCGCCGACATCTTGAAGTCGGGCGCGTGCATCTGCGGCAGCCCGAACCAGTCGGCCGACTTCACGGCGTCGAAGCTCACCCGGTCGTGCGGGAACGCGGTCGCCACGCAGTACGTGCCCTCAGGCTGGCACGTCCGCCCGTCCGGCCCGATGAGGTTCTGGCCGGGCAGCACGGCGGTGACCGGGCCGGCGACCCGGTCGAGCACCCACGACAGCGCGAACCCGAAGACCAGCCCGAGCAGGATCGCGATCCGGCCGAGGAAGCCGCGGAACAGCACCATGACCAGGAACACGAACGTCATCGTGACGAGCGCGACCCAGTGGTCCTGCGGCCAGTACGTGTCGGCGACCACGAACGCCAGCCCGAACCCGATCAGCATCACCACCGCGCCGGTCACCACCGGCGGGAACACCCGGTGGATGAGCCCGCCGCCGAGGACGTGGATCAGGATGCCGCACAGCGCCAGCACCACCCCGGCGACCAGGATCGCCCCGGTCACCCACGCGTCCGCCTGCGCGCTGTCGACGCCCGCCCGGATCGCGAAGACGCCGCCGACGAACGAGGCGCTGGTGCCCAGGTAGCTCGGCACCTTCCCCTGCACGATCAGCAGGAACAGGATCGTCGCGACGCCGGACATCATCACCGCGAGGTTGGGGTCCAGCCCCATCACCAGCGGGAAGACGAACGTCGCGCCGAACATCGCCACCACGTGCTGCGCGCCGATGCCCGCCGTCCGCGGCCACGACAGCCGCTCGTCGGGCGCGACGACCTCACCGGGCGGCGGGGTCTTCCCGTCCCCGTGCAGCCGCCAGCCCCATCTGCCCGGTCCAGACGCCATGCGCACCCTCCCTGGGTGTCCTGCCGGGCCCGCTGGGTGACGGGTCGTCCACGGCCTTGCGCGCAACCTAGAACGACCCTGGTCAGCAGGCATCGGCGACTCTTGCCAAAGGACCGCCCCCGGGTTGGGAGACGGGCACGGTTCCGGCAGGATCAGTTATCACCCGGCGGGCCGGGTCTCACTCGTCAGGTCACTCGTCAGGTCACTCGTCGGGTCACTCGTCAGATGCCGCGCATGCGCAGCACGTGCAGCGCCAGCGTCAGGTTGAGCCGCAGGTGGGCGTCCTCGGTGAACGGGCCGAGCATCCGTTCCAGCTTCCCGATGCGGTAGCGCAGCGTGTTGTAGTGGAAGTGCAGCCGGCGGGCCGTCTCGGCGACGTTGAGGTTGGTCTCCAGCAGCACCTGGAGGGTGCGGCGCAGGTCGACCAGCTCGGGCTCGTCGTCGCCGGCCAGCTCGCCGAGCGTCTCCCGGACGAACGCGTGCAGCTCCGCCGGATCCGACACCAGGCTCAGCAGCCGGTAGACGCCGAGCTGGTCGAAGTGCGCGCGGGCCCCGGCGCCGTGCAGCTGGCGGCCGACCCGGACCGCCTTGACGGCCTGCTCGTACGCCTCGGGCAGCCCGGCGGGCGTGTCGACCGTGCGGCTGACGCCGGTGGAGAACGTCCGGCGGTGCTCGGCGAAGACGGCGGCGGCCTCCTTCACGATCGCTTGGACCGGTCCACCGGACATCGGCCCGGAATCGTCGCCGTCCGCTCCCACCACGGCGACGACCTCGTGCGCGAACGTGGCGACCGCCGCGCCCCGGTCGTGCCGCCGCACGGTGGTCGTCCACGCGGCGGCGAGCCGCTCCTGCGCGGCGCGCACCACGGTCCGCCGGCTAGCGCTCCCGGAAGCGCTCCAGCAGGCGGAGGCG
>NZ_JBEZWH010000066.1:0-42090 GCF_040703975.1 Spirillospora sp. NPDC029432 | reverse complement strand
CGGCCGGCGGCGGCGCCTGCCGCCGCCGGCCGGGGAGGGAGGGTCATCTCGTGGTGAAGGTGAAGTCGTCGAGGTCGAACAGGGATCCGGTCCCGCCCTTGAAGACCAGGTAGAGCGGGCCGGCCGTCGCGGGGGCGCCGGCGATGGCGCCCGTGACGTCCGCGTAGACGTCCCAGCCGCCGGTGGGGGCCACCTGGGCCGAGCCGATCAGGGTGCCGTCCGGTGCGCCGGCGCGCAGTTCGAGGGTGCCGCCGGCACCGCCCGAGCTGACCCGCGCGGTGAACGAGGCGGCGTCGTCCAGCCGGTACGGCTCGAACATGATCCAGTCGCCGTTGGACGCGTTCCCGACCCGCGCCGCGCCGTGCGCGCCCGCGGCCTGGACGCGGCTCACGCCGGAGCCGGTCTTGTAGTGCTCGGCCTGCCGGTTCTTCGGCTGGGTGTAGTTGATGTCGATGCCGCGGAGCGGGACCACGCCCTTCCTGCCGCCGGTGTCGGTGTACTCGGCCGCCCAGACGCCGTAGGTGTTCTCGGACGGGCCGTGGTCGCCGTCGCCGGGCGTCCGAAGCACGCCCTCGCAGCCGTACTGCTCGGCCAGCGCGTGCGAGTGCGTGGCGTGGCCGAGGAGGTAGGTCAGCTTCACCTTGGAGCAGTCGACCGGGTCGTCCTCGCGGTCGCGGACGGTGATCCGGTACGGCACCTCGGCGCCGAAGTCGACCAGCCGGCCGTGCTCGGGCAGGTCGAGCGTCACGACCGGGGCGGTGTTGCCGACCGTGACCAGCACGCTGTCGGTGGCGGTCTTGCCGCTGGCGTCGGTCACGGTGAGCGTGGCCGAGTACTGCCCGCGCTTGCCGTAGACGTGCCGCGGGTTCGCCCGGGTGGACGGCCTCCCGTCGCCGAAGTCCCACCGGTAGCTGATCGCCGTGCCCTCCGGGTCGTGCGTCCCGGCGGAGGAGAACCGCACCTTCAGCGGGCTGCGCCCGGAGGTGGGCTCGGCGGCGATCCGCACCTCGGGCCGCCGCCCGGTGGTGCCGATGTGCTCGAACCGGAACAGCCCGGCGTGGTCGTCGGTGGAGAAGTACTGCTCGCCGTACGTCAGCACGTACAGCGCGCCGTCCGGCCCGAACTCCAGGTCCATGACCTTGTAGCCGAGCGGCCAGGGGAACGGCGTCACCGTCCCGGCCGAGCCGTCGGCGTTCACCGCCGCGTGCCGGATCCAGCGCCGCTCGAACTCGCCGAGGAAGACCTGCCCGTCGTACTCGGCGGGGAACTTGACCTGCGACGGGTTCGCCTCGTCGTACCGGTAGACCGGCCCGGCCATCGGCGACTCGGAACTGGAGCAGCCCGACTCGGGGTTCATGGCGGGGTTGTCGCATCCGCTGTAGCGGATCCAGGCGGGGACCGGCTTCGGGAGCTGCGCGACGCCGGTGTTGCGCGGCGAGTCGTTGACCGGGCCGTTCTGGCAGTCGAACTTCGCGCCGACGGTGCCGGTGGCGAAGTCGTAGTCGGCGTAGGTGTCCTCGGGGGTGTTCTCGCCCGTGCAGTACGGCCAGCCGAAGTTGCCGGCGCCGGTCACCCGCGCGAACTCCACCTGCCCGGCGGGCCCCCGCGCGGGGTCGTTGTCGTCGCCCTTGTCGGGCCCGTAGTCGCCGACGTACACGGCGCCCGTCTCCGGATCCACGGAGATCTTGAACGGGTTGCGGAACCCCATCGCGTAGATCTCCGGCCGGGTCCGCTCCGTGCCGGGCGCGAACAGGTTCCCGGCCGGGCTCGTGTACGTGCCGTCCTCGGCCACCTTGATCCGCAGCAGCTTGCCGCGCAGGTCGTTGGAGTTGGCCGAGGTGCGCTGCGCGTCGAACGCCGGGTTGCGGTCCGCGCGCTCGTCCAGCGGGCTGTAGCCGTCCGACTGGAACGGGTTGGAGTCGTCGCCGGTGGACAGCAGCAGGTTGCCCTGCGGGTCGAACTCGATGTCACCGCCGACGTGGCAGCAGATCCCGCGCGTCGCCGGGACCTGGAGGATCTTCTGCTCGCTGGCCGTGTCCAGCTCGCCCGCGGCCGTCAGCTTGAACCGCGACAGCTGGTTGTGCCCCTCGTACGGGGCGAAGTCGGCCTCGGTCCCGGTCTCCGGCGCGTCCGTGCGGGGCGTGTCGAGCCGGGGCGCGTAGTACAGGTACACCCAGCGGTTCTCGGCGAAGCCCGGATCGGCGGCCACGCCTTGGAGGCCGTCCTCGTCGTGGGTGTAGACGTTCAGCTGCGCGGCGACCCTCGTCCGGCCGTTCTGGTCGGTGAGGCGCAGCACGCCGTCGCGCGCGGTGTGCAGCACGGAGCCGTCGGGCAGCGGCTCCATGGCCATCGGCTCGCCGACCTCGTCGGGTCCCTGGGCGAGCGAGTACGGGTAGAAGTGCTCGGGCGGCGCCGCCTGCGCGGCGCCCGCCGCCGGCGGGACCGCGACGGCCATCGCGGCGGCGGTCACCGCGGCGACCGCCGCGGCGACGATGGGCGGGATGGGGTTGGCTCTGGCTCGGGTCGACCTGAACACGATGGATCTCCTCCTCACCTGGGGGGTGGGGCGCGAGGATCGGGGCGGTTCGGGACGGGCACCTCCTTCCGGTGATCACGGGCGGGGCGGGGCCCGGCGCGTTCCCGGCCGGGCCCCGTTCCGGCGTTCAGCCGTCCTCCACCGCGGTCCAGGCGCCGTCGCCCGCCGCGCTGGCCTCCACGGCGGCGAGCACCCGCTGGACCTGGAGGCCGTCGGCGAACGAGGGGCTGGGGTCGGTGCCCTCGGCGATCGCGGTCAGCAGGTCGGCGAGCTGGTGGGTGAAGGTGTGCTCGTACCCGAGCAGGTGCCCGGGCGGCCACCACGCCCCGGCGTACGGATGCTCGGGCTCGGTGACCAGGATCCGGCGGAACCCGGCGGTCGCGGCGTCCTCGGTGTGGTCGTGGAACCACAGCTCGTTCAGCGCCTCCAGGTCGAACGCCAGGCTGCCGGCCGAGCCGTTCAGCTCGAACCGCAGCGCGTTCTTGCGCCCGGCGGCGAACCGGGTGGCCTCGAACGTCGCCAGCGCCCCGCCGTCGGTACGGCCCATGAACACCGCGGCGTCGTCCACGGTCACCGGGCCGGTGCCGTCGCCGCCGACCAGCGGCCGCTCCCCGACGAACGTCTCGGTCAGGCCGCTGACCCCGGTCAGCCGCTGCCCGGCGACGTGCTGCGCCACGTCGATGATGTGCGCGCCGATGTCGCCCAGCGCGCCCGACCCGGCGCGGTCCTTCTGCAGCCGCCACACCAGCGGCGCGCCGGGGTCGGCGAGCCAGTCCTGCAGGTACTGCGCCCGGACGTGGCGCAGCGTGCCGAGCCGGCCGTCGGCGACCATCCTGCGGGCCAGCGCGATCGCCGGGACCCGCCGGTAGTTGAACCCGACCATCGAGCGGACCCCGCGCTCGCGGGCCCGCTCGGCCGCGGCGACCATGGCCGCGGCCTCCTCCACGGTGTTGGCCAGCGGCTTCTCGCACAGCACGTGCTTGCCGGCGTCGAGGGCGGCGACCGCGATCTCGGCGTGGCTGTCGCCCGGCGTGCAGATGTCGACCAGCTGGACGTCGTCGCGGCGCAGCAGCTCCTTCCAGTCGGTCTCCACCGCCGCCCAGCCCAGCTCGCGCGCCGCGGCCGCGGTGCGGTCCCGCGACCGGCCCGCCAGCGCGGCCATCATCGGGGTGAGCGGCGGGTCGAAGAACGGCCCGACGCTGCGCCACGCCTGGGAGTGGGCGCGCCCCATGAAGGCGTGCCCCACCATCCCGACGCCGACCGTCGCCCTCTCGTTGGTCATGAAGTTCCCCCTCAGGAGTCGGAACGCCGCGTACTGCCCGCCGCCGGAAGCGGCCTCAGGACTCGAAGCCGAGCGGCATGTACGTGTCGACGTTGG
Organism: Spirillospora sp. NPDC029432; assembly: GCF_040703975.1. Lineage (NCBI taxonomy): Bacteria > Bacillati > Actinomycetota > Actinomycetes > Streptosporangiales > Thermomonosporaceae > Spirillospora > Spirillospora sp. NPDC029432. Next base: position 38,176 of record NZ_JBEZWH010000066.1, on the reverse strand, counting down.
CCTTGGTGATGGTCTCCGAGGCGAGCGTGATCGACTGCGGGACCTGCTGCTCGACCAGGTCGGCCATGCCCTTGCCCTGCGCGATCAGCCGGGCGATGCGGACCGCCGAGCCCGCCATCGTCGGGCTGTAGGTGACGGTCGCCTCCAGCACCGACGAGCCCGCCTTGATCTCGCGCATGGCGTTGGCCGAGCCGGCCCCGCCCACCATGAAGAACTCCTTGCGGCCGGCCTGCTTGATCGCGGCGAGCACGCCCACGCCCTGGTCGTCGTCGTGGTTCCACAGCGCGTCGATCTTCTTGTGGGCCTGGAGCAGGTTGCTGGCCACCTGGTTGCCGGTCTCGACGGTGAACTTGGCGTCCTGCTTGGCCGTCACCGTGAACCCGAACGTCTTGAGCGCGTCCGCGAAGCCCTTGCTGCGGTCCTGGGTCAGCGGCAGCGTGGCGATCCCCTGGATCTCGACGATGACCGGGTTGGCCACGCCCTTCTCCTTCAGGCGCCGGCCGACGTGGTGGCCGGCCGCGACGCCCATGCCGTAGTTGTCGCCGCCGATCCAGGTCCGGTACGAGAGCTTGTCGGGGAAGACCCGGTCCAGGTTGATGACCGGGATCCCGGCGTCCATCGCCTTGCGGGCGACCTGGTTGAGCTGCTCGCCGTCGTTGGGCAGCAGCACCAGCGCGCTCACCTTGGCCGAGATCAGCGACTCCACGGCGGAGATCTGCTGGTTGATGTCGTTGGTCGGCTCGACCGGCTTCCACGTCACGTCCGAGTACCGCTTGGCCTGCGCCTCGGCGTTCTTCGTGATCGCGGCGATCCAGCCGTGGTCGGCGGCGGGCGCGGAGAAGCCGATGGTGACCTTCTTGCCGGGCTTGTCGTTCTCGCCGCCGTTGTTGCCGGCCTGCGCGGCGGGCGCCGTCTCCTCCGGCTCGTTGCCGGTGCAGGCGGCGGCGAGGCCGCCGGCCGCGACGACGCCCGCGCCGAACAGCAGGTTGCGGCGGCTGGGTCGGGTGCTCTCGGTCATTGCGTGCTCCTGGAGGGGGGTGGGGTGCGGTACGGCGGGAGCGGGTGGAACGGCGGGTCGCGGGAACCTCGGGCGGGGCCGGGCGGGGGCTAGGTGGGGGCTAGGTGGGACTTCTGAGTCCGCGGCGCTGCAGCAGGACGGCGGCCACGATGATCACGCCCTTGGCGATCAGCTGGTCGCTGGTCTGCAGGCCGTTGAGGATGAACAGGTTGGTGATGAGCGTGAAGACGAGCACGCCGAGGATCGACCCGACGAGCGTGCCGCGCCCCCCGGTGAGCAGCGTGCCGCCGATGATGACGGCGGCGATCGCGTCCAGCTCGTACAGGTCGCCGTGTGTGCTGGAGCCGGTGGTGGTGCGGGCCATGATGATGATCGCGGCGATCCCGCAGCACAGGCCGGACAGGCCGTACAGCGCCACGGTCTGCCGGCGGACGTTGATGCCCGCCAGCCGGGCCGCCTCGGGGTTGCCGCCGATCGCGAACGTCCGGCGGCCGAACGTGGTGCGGTTCAGCAGCACCCAGCCGGCCGCCGCCACCGCGGCGAAGATGTACACCACAAGCGGCAGGCCCAGCACCTTGGTGGTGGACAGCGCCTCGATCGCGTTGTTCTCCGGCCGGACCAGCTGCGTCTTGCGGTCCGACATCCGCTGCGCGAGCCCGCGCGCGGCGACCAGCATCGCCAGCGTCGCGATGAACGGCACCAGCCGCCCGTACGCGATGAGGATCCCGTTCACGAGCCCGGCGCCGGTGCCGACGAGGACCGCGCACATCACCATCACGGCCGGCCCGTACGACTGGGTCGCCAGCGTGGTCGCCCACACCGACGCCAGCGCCATCAGCGCGCCCACCGACAGGTCGATCCCGCCACCGATGATCACGAACGTCATCCCGACCGTGATGACGCCGATCGTGGCGGCCAGCGCGAGGATGCCGACCAGGTTCCCCGAGGTGGCGAAGTTGTCGGGCTGGGTGACCACGCCGACCAGCGCCAGCAGCGCGAGCGCGGCGACCAGCCCCAGGTGCCGGATCTCCCCCGGCCCCCCGGCGGACCCGTTCGCCCCGTCCGGCCGCCGCCACGGCAGCCGGTTCCACGGCGGGCGCGGCGCGGTGCCGTCCCGCTTCTCGGGCGCCGGGCCGGCGGCCGCCTCGGGTCCCACTCCGGCCTCGGTCATAGGGCCCTCCCTTCCATGATCATGTTGAGTACGCGGCGCTCGTCCAGCTCCCCGCCGGCGGCGCTGTGGATCACCCGGCCCTCGCGGACCACCAGGACGCGGTCGGCCAGCCCGAGCACCTCGGGCACCTCGCTCGACACCAGCAGGACCGCGACGCCGCGGGCGGCCAGCCCGCGGATCACCGCGTACAGCTCGGCGCGGGCGCCGACGTCCACGCCGCGGGTGGGCTCGTCCAGGACCAGCAGCTTCAGCCCCTCGCCGTTCCCGCCGGACGCGGCGCCGACCAGCCAGCGGGCCAGCACGACCTTCTGCTGGTTGCCGCCCGACAGCGTCGCGACCGGGCGGCGCGGATCGCCGGGGCGGATGTCCAGCGCCTTGATCTGGCTCTGGACGTCGGCGTTCTCGCGTCTGCGGTCGAGCCAGCCGAGGCGCGAGTAGCGGCCGAGCCCGGCGAGCGTGATGTTGCCCGCGACGGACTCCGACAGCAGCAGCGCCTGGCTCTTGCGCTCCTCGGGCGCCATGCCCATGCCGCGCCGCACCGCCGAACCGGTGTCGCCGGGACGCACCGGGCGGCCCTCCAGGAGCACCCGGCCGGCGGTGGGGCGGCGGGTGCCGTACACCGTCTCCAGGATCTCCGAGCGGCCCGATCCGACCAGCCCGGCCAGGCCGACGATCTCGCCCGCGCGGACGCTGAACGAGACGTCCTCGAACGCCCCGGCCAGCGTCAGCCCCTCCACCCGGAGGACCTCGGGCCCCTCGCCGGCGTCCGGACGGTCCGGGAACGCGTACTCGACGTCGCGGCCGGTCATCAGCGAGACGACCCGGGCGGTCGGGGTGTCGCGGGCGGGCAGGCCGTTCGCGACGGTGCGGCCGTCCTTGAGGACGGTGACCCGGTCGCCGATCTCGCGGATCTCCTCCAGCCGGTGCGAGATGTAGACGACCGCGACGCCCGCGGCGGTCAGCTCGCGGATGATCCGGAAGAGGTTGCTCACCTCGTCGTGCGCGAGCGCGGCGGACGGCTCGTCCATGATGATCAGGCGGGCCTCGTGCGAGAGGGCGCGGGCCATGCTCACCACCTGGCGGCCCGCGGCGGGCAGCCGGCCGACCTCGCGGCGCGGCGGGATCTCGCCGTGCCCGAGCCGGCCGAGCAGCTCGGCCGCGGCCTTCTCGGCCTCCGCGCGGCGGGTGAAGCCGAGCCGGGCGCGCTCGTGGCCGAGGAAGATGTTGTCGGCGACCGAGAGCCCGTCCACCAGGTCGAGCTCCTGGTAGATGGTGGCGATCCCGGCCCGCATGGCCGCCGTGGGCCCGGCCGGCGCGAACGGCTCGCCGCCCAGGGTGATCTCGCCGCCGTCCGGCCGGTGCGCCCCGGCCAGCACCTTGATCAGGGTGGACTTGCCGGCCCCGTTCTGGCCGAGCAGGCAGTGCACCTCGCCCGCCCGGACCTCCAGGTCCACGCCGTCCAGGGCGCGGACGCCGGGGAACCGCTTGGTGATCCCGCGCATCCGCAGGAGGGGATCACCGGTGTGCTTCGCAGGGCCCACAGGGCCTCCTCTGCCGGGGGTCGGGTCAGGCGACGGCGAAGACGTGATCGCTGATGAGTCGGGCGCCGCCGATCACGCCGGCGGCGCCGGCGAGCTCGGACAGCACGATCGGGAGGTTGCCGGTCGCCAGCGGGAGCGAGCGGCGGTAGACGACGCTGCGGATCTCGGCCAGCAGGGTGTGGCCGAGGCCCGCCACCCCGCCGGCGATGATGACCAGGCCCGGGTTGAAGAAGCTGACCAGCCCGGCGAGCACCTGCCCGACGTGCCGGCCGCCCTCGCGGATCAGCTGGACGGCGACCGGGTCGCCGGCCGCCGCCGCGTCCGCGACGTCCCGGCCGGTCAGCTCGCCCGCCGCCGCCAGCCGCTCGGCCAGATGCGCCGAACGCCCCGACCGCGCGGCGGCGGTGGCGTCGCGGGCCAGCGCCGCGCCGCCGAAGTACGCCTCCAGGCAGCCGGCGTTGCCGCAGGCGCACATCGGGCCGTCGTCGTCGACGCGGATGTGCCCGATGTCGCCCGCGCTGCCGGACACGCCCCGGTAGATGGCCCCGTCGACGACGATGCCGCAGCCGACACCGGTGCCGATCTTGACGAGCAGGAAGTCGTCCACCGAGCGGGCCAGCCCGGAGTGCAGCTCGCCGAGGGCCATGATGTTGACGTCGTTGTCGACCAGCACCGGGCAGCCCAGCTCCTGGCCGATCGCCTCCCGGACGGGGAAGCGGTCCCAGCCGGGCATGATCGGCGGCACCACCGGCATGCCGTCCCGGAAGCTGACCGGGCCGGGCACCCCGATCCCGGTGCCGTGGACCTGCGGGATCAGCCCCTCGTCGCGGAGCTTGCCGAGCAGGTCGAGCGCGCGGTCCAGGACGACGGTGGCGCCGTCCCGTACCTGGCACGGCTCGCTGACGTGCCCGAGCACCTCCAGCTCGCCGTTGGTCACCGCCACGTCGATCGAGGTGGCGCCGATGTCGAACGCCACGAACCGCAGCCGCGGCGACAGCCGCACGATGCCCGAGCGCCGCCCGCCCCGCGAGGCGGCCAGCCCGGCGCTCTCCACCAGCCCGAGCTCGGCCAGCCGGTCCAGCTCGACGGCCAGCTTCGAGCGGGACAGCCGCACCACGTCGCCGAGCTCGGCCCGCGACCGCGGCCCCTCGTCGCGCAGCAGCCGCAGCAGGCGTGCCTGGTGCACGTTCTGCGGTCGAGCCGTCATGCGCATCACGCCGTCCTCTCGCGCTCCACGAGCCGGTGGTGAACGAGAAGGTAACCGGCTTTCGCTCACTTGAGAAGACCTTTTAACTAGATCGTTCTAACTTTCCTCATTCAGAAGACAAAGTAGGACGCGAAAGACCCCCGCCGGGATCCGGCGGGGGTCTCCGAGCGTTCAGTGCGCGGGGATCGGGGGGATGGGGGTCAGGGGGGTGTCAGGGGGTGTCACGGGGTGTCAGGGGGTCGGAGGGTTTCAGCAGGACGGTTCAGTAGGACACGGGGTCCCGGCGGCCGCTCATCGAGCGCATGATGTGCTCGACCAGGGCGATGAGGACCTGCTTGGCCGACTCGCGCTCCCGGACGTCACAGTTGATCACCGGTACGTCCGGCGACAGGTCGAGGGCGTCCCGGACCTGGTCGGCCGTGTGCCGGCCGGCGCCGTCGAACTGGTTCACGCCGATGATGAACGGGACGCCGCGGCGCTCGAAGTAGTCCACCGAGGCGAAGCAGTCGGCCAGCCGGCGGGTGTCGACCAGGACCACGGCGCCCAGGGCGCCCTTGGCCAGCTCGTCCCACATGAACCAGAACCGGTCCTGGCCCGGGGTCCCGAAGACGAACAGCACCAGGCCGTTCGGCAGCGTGATGCGGCCGAAGTCCATGGCGACCGTCGTGGTCGTCTTCTGCGACACCGCGGTGGTGTCGTCGATCCCGATGCTCTTCTCGGTGAGCGCCTCCTCGGTGCGCAGCGGGCGGATCTCGCTGACCGCGCTCACCAGCGTCGACTTGCCGACGCCGAAACCACCGGCAACGAGGATCTTGACGGTCAGCGCGGATTCGCCGGCCACACCGGCCGGGTCAGAGCGCACGGATTCCATCGATCACTTCCTTGAGTACGCGCTCGCTCGGGAACTGCGCCACCGGCGCGGGGCGCCGTACGCTGACGAGCGAGTGGTCGAGAAGGTCGCCGAGCAGCACCCGGACGACGCCCAGGGCGAGTTCCAGCTCCGACGCTATCTCGACGACCGACAGCGGGGTGCGGCAAAGCTCCAAGATCATTTCATGTTCCGGCTCCGGGGCCCAGCCGTCGGACCCGGCCCGGACTCCGCCGGTGCCGCCGTCGCCGTCCGCCGCCGGCTCCGCGACGATCAGCGCGACGAGGTCGAGCACATCGGAGTCGTACTGCGTGCGCCCCCCGGTGAGGGCGTACGGTCGCACCACGGGGCCGGCCGCGTCGTCGTACCAGCCCGCCCCGCCCTGGCCGTAGTGCCGTGACCCGGACACCTCAGGCGCCGCCCGGCTCGGCCGCCGCGATCCGCGGGTCGGCCGACAGGTGCTGCCCGACCCGGGTCACCAGCATCGCCATCTCGTACGCGATCACGCCGAGGTCGGCGTCGGCGTCGGCCAGCACGGCCAGGCAGGCGCCCCGGCCGGCCGCGGTGACGAAGAGGAACGCGTTCTCCATCTCCACGATCGTCTGCCGGACCGCGCCGCCGCCGAACTGCTCGCCGGCGCCGCGGGCCAGGCTCTGGAAGCTGGCCGCCACCGCCGACAGGTGGTCGGACTCCTCGCGGGCCAGCCCCTTCGACGCGGCGATGCGCAGCCCGTCGCTCGACAGCACCGCGGCGTTCTGCACCTGGGCCACCCGCTGCACCATGCTGTCGAGCAGCCAGTTCAGATCACCGCCGGCTCCCGCGGCGATGTCTCCCGCTGCCTGCTGCGCTTCGGTCATGGGGTGTCGTCCTCCTCGGCTCTGGCCTGATCGCCGGGCCCGGCCTCCGCGGGCCCGGATTCGGCCTGTCCTGATTCCCTGCGTCCGCGCTCCCAGCCGCGCTGCATCGAGGACATGATCGAGCGCATCTCCTCGGGCGCGCGCGGTCGCGGGTCCGGCCAGGCCGCCTCGGGCGCGGCCGGGTCCGCCGCGCCCTCGTGGCCGGCCGGGTCCGGCACCGCCGGGTCCCAGCCCCGCGGGTTCGTCACCACCGGCGACGCCTGCGGGCCCGTACCGCCGGGGACGGGACGTCCCTCGGCCGCCAGGTCCGCGTCCACGCGCTCCTTCAGCTGCGGCGCCAGGTGGGTCTGCCGCCTGCGCCGCGGCAGCTCGCCCTCGGCCAGGGGCGGGTCCGGCTCCTTGGCCACCGGCTCCGGCCGGGGCGTGGGCGCCGGCGCGGGCGCGGGCGGCTCCCCGCCCGGGGGCGGGGTCTCCGGGCGGCGGTGCGCGCCGGAACGGGACCCGCCGCCGACGCCGCGGCGCCGCGGCAGCTCGCTGAGGCCGCCCTGGCCGGCGGGCCGCTCGGGCTCGGGCGCCCGGGGCTCGGCGGGCGGCTCGGCCACCAGCCGGACGGGGCCGGTGCCCGCCGCGGGCCGGCCGGCCCCGGACGCGCCGACCGCGGCGGGCTGCCCCACTGCGGCCATCGCGCCGGTCGAGCGGCGGCCGATCTGGTCGGGTTCGGGCGTCTCGACGATCAGCTCGGCGGGGATGAGCGCGATCGCGGTCGTGCCGCCGTACGGGGACTGCCGCAGCGTGACGGAGATGCCGTGCCGGCGGGCCAGCCGCGCGACCACGAACAGGCCCAGCCGGGCGCTGTCGGACGGGTCGAACTCGGGCGGGTCGGCCAGCCGCTCGTTGGCGGCGCGCAGGTCCTGGTCGGTCATCCCGAGGCCGCGGTCCTCGACCTCGACGACGAAGCCGTTGGCCACCGCGTGGCCGCTGACCCGCACCGGCGACTGCGGCGGCGAGAACGTGGTCGCGTTCTCCACGATCTCGGCGAGCAGGTGGATGGTGTCGGCGACCGCGGTGCCCTGGAGGGCGAGCCGGGGCAGCTGCTGGACCCGGACCCGCGGGTAGTCCTCGACCTCGGCGACCGCGCCGCGGACGACGTCCACCATCGGCACCGGGCGGCGCCAGCCGCGCCCGGCGGTCTTGCCGGCCAGGATGACCAGGCCCTCGGCGTGCCGCCGCATGCGGGTGGCGAGGTGGTCGAGGCGGAACAGGTCCGACAGCTCGGCCGGGTCCTCGGTGCGGCGCTCCATGGTGTCCAGCAGGCTGAGCTGGCGGTGCAGCAGCGCCTGGTTGCGGCGGGCGAGGTTGACGAACACCTCGCTGATGCCGCCGCGGACCGCCATCTCGCGGGCGGCCCCGGTGAGCACGGCCTCGCGGGCCCGGACGAACGACTCGGAGATCTGCCGGATCTCGCGGATCCGGTACTCCCGGTCCGGGACGTTCGCGATCTCCTCGATCCGGCCGCCCTCGCGGACCGTGTCGGCCAGCGCGGGCAGCGCCCGCTGGGTGAAGTCGACCACGCCGCGGGCCAGCGTGCGGCACTCGTCCAGCAGCCGGCGCGACACCCGCACCGCGACGAGCACCGACACCACGATCGCGACGAGGCCGAGGCCGCCGGCGATGCCGAGCCGCCGCACCACGCCGAACGCGATGCCCTCGGCGCGGCCGGTGAGGTCGTCCAGGGCCTCGTTCTCGAACTCGAACAGCCGGCCGGTCACGGTGTCGACGCTGGCCCGCCAGTCGGCGGTCCCCACGTGCGCGGTACGGGCCGCGCGGCCGGCGTTCCCGCCCGCCGCGTCCTGCTCCTGCCCGGCCTGCCGGTCGCCGGGTTCGGCGCCGCGGATGATCTGGTCCTCCAGCCGGCGCAGGTGGGCGTGCTCGGGGGTGCCCTCCAGCCGCCTGAGCCGCTCGCGCTGCTCGGCGTGCAGGCCGGGGGCGTTGTCGGCGTACAGGTACCGCTGGGCTCCGGCCAGCTGCGCGAACTGCGCGCGCTCGGCGGCGGTGAACCGGCCGCTCGGCGCGGCGCCGGTGAACAGCGCGTCCTCGCGGGCCAGGAACTCCCGCGCCCGCGCCATGGTGATCAGCGTCCGGCCCTCGCCGGCGATCTTCGCGTCCGCCGGGGCGACCGCGGCGTAGATCGCGAACGCGGAGTCGATCAGTCCGGAGTACTCCCCCAGGAGGCCGGCCCGGTCGGCGGCCCGGCCGTCCACGCTGCGCCGCATCAGCTCCAGCGAGCCGAGCCGGGTCACGAACGCGTCGATCCGCTCCCGGACCGGCGGGTCGATGGCCCCCCGCAGCCGCTTGTCCTTGCTGTGCCGGCGGACGAGCTCGCGCGCCTCGTCGGTGGCCTTCCGCTGCGCGGCCAGGGCGGTCCCGTCGGCATTGCGGGCCCCGCCGAGCCGGCCCATCGACAGCCTGCGCTCCTTCTGCAGCGCGGCGATCAGGGCCTGGGTGGGCAGCAGAGACTTCTCCTGGAACTGGTTGCTCTGCTGGAGCTGCCGGGCGTCGCCGTACGTGATGTCGGTGGCGAACGCCCACAGGCCGGCGAGAGAGATGAGCGGCACGAGGATCAGCAGGATGATCCTCGTCCGGATCGAGGAGAAGCGCCGGGACATCACCGCTGGTGAACCCTGCACCCGTCCGATGCGCTGAACTGCCGGAGGCGCGACATGCGGGGGAAACCTCTCGATTTATAGGTTAAAGGGGGGACTGCCGGAGCCTACTACGCCGCCCGGAACGGGCCCACTCAAGCGGTGCCACCGGGGCCCATGGCCGGCGCCGCGGATGATCAGGCGCCGTCGAATCCCGTGCCGGCGAACCGGGGGCTGGCCTGCAGATGCTGGCCGACCCGCTTGACCAGGACGGCCATCTCGTAGGCGATCAGTCCGGCGTCCGCGTCGGCCGTCGCGAGAACGGCCAGGCAGGTGCCGTTCCCGGCGGCGGTCACGAACAGCAGCATGGAGTCCATCTCGATGATGGTCTGCCGGACGTTGCCGCCGCCGAAGTGCCGCCCGGCGCCGCGCGCCAGGCTCTGCACGCCCGCGGCCAGCGCGGACAGGTGCTCGGCGTCCTCGCGGCCCAGCTCCTGGGACGCCGCGACGGCCAGCCCGTCGCGCGACAGGATCACCGCCTGCCGGACCGTCGGGACGCGCCCGGCGAAGTCGTTGAGCAGCCAGTTCAGTTCACCGGTCGCGGTGTTGTGCATCATCGCGCTTCCTCGTTCACACTCGTCAACACGGTCAAGTCAACACGATCCCGGCACCGGGACGCGATCACGGCCCGCACCCGATCCGGTGACGGGAGTGATGACATCATCGAACCCAGCATCGCCGTCCGGAGCAACATTCGCAGCCCGAATGCCACTTTCAGGAGCATCTTGGTCGTTCCGGGGCATCGTCCCATTCAGTGGAACGGGCCCGATCAGCGCCCCCGCAATTCTCGGCAAAACAGGACAAACACCCCGGTCGGCGACCCCACGGCGATGTGTCGATCACGACTCGTTACGGGAACAAAGGGCCGGAGAATCACCGATGTGCCCGTTACGGCGTTACGATTCCCGCCGTGAGTCCCGAAAGCCAGGCATCCGAGGCACTTCCGTCCCGGCGCCGCCGAACCCCGAGGGGCGGCCGGCACCGCGGCGACGAATCCTTCCTGCTGCCCCACGGCTCCCCCGTCCTCGTTCTCGCCGTTCCCGGCACCGCCCGGGGCGCCGGCGGGGTCCCCGAGGAGCTCGCCAGGCTCGTCGAGCTCGAGCACACCGGCCAGCCCACGCTGGTCGGCTATCTGGAGGGGGACGAGGGGAACCTGGGCGCGCTCCTCGCGACGCTCGACCAGCAGCGACCCGACGAACCCGGGGCGGTGGTGGTACCGCTGGTCACCGGCCCCGAGCACGAGACCGAGCAGGCCATCCGCAAGATCGTCGCCGCGGCGCCGATCCGGGCGGTGGCGGCCGAGCCGCTCGGCCCGCACCCGCTGATCGCCGAGGCGCTGCACGACCGGCTGGCCGACGCCGGGCTGGCCCGCGCCGACCGGATCCGGATGATGACGATGGTCACCGCCGCCGGCGGTGTCATCGTGGTCACCCCGGGCGACGCGTTCGCCGTCCGGCAGGCCGAGGTGAGCAGCGTGCTGCTGGCCTCCCGGCTGGCCTCCCCGGTGTTCACCGCGCGGGTGGACGACCAGGCCGGCGTGCAGGCCGCCGCCGCGCAGCTGCGCGGCTCCGGCGTCCAGCGGCTCGCGGTGGCCCCGCAGCTGATCGGTTTCGAACCGGACGCGCGGTACATCACCGCCGCGGCCGAGGCGGCGGGCGCCGAGCACGCCGCCCCGCTGGGCGCGCACACCGCGCTGGCCCGGCTGGCCGCCCTCCGCTACGCCGAGGCCCTCTCGGCCGCCCTCTCGGGCTGAGACGTCCCGCGCCGGGCCCACCCGACCGGGCCCGCGCGGGGCCGGCCGGAGCCGCCGCCCGCACCCGCCGCGGCCTGGGCAGCCGGATCGGCCGCCGGATCGGCGTCGTGCGCCGCCGCCGGACCGCCCCGCGCCCCGACCACGGCACGCCGGGAGTTAGGGCGCCACAGGCTCCACCAGGGCCGCGCGCAGGCGGACGGCGATGTCCGCCGGGGCGCCCAGCGAGCCGAGCAGGCCGGCCATGCCGCCGTGCCGGGCCCGCAGGTCGGCGATCAGCTCGCCCATCGTCGCGGCGTCGGCGGTCATCACGTCGCGCGGCACGTACGCGGCGGTCCGCTCGTACGCGGGGTTGCCCGCCAGCCGGGCCTCGATCCTGGCCAGGTTGCGGCCGGTCATCGCGTAGTCGGCGATCAGGTCGTCGTCGGCCACCCCGACCGCGCCCAGCACCACCGCGCTGAGCATGCCGGTACGGTCCTTGCCCGCCGCGCAGTGGAACACCGCGGCGCCCCGCGCGGCCGCGATCGCGCCCGCCGCGTCCACCAGGGCGGTCCCGGAGCTCTCCATGATCCGCGCGTACCGCTGGGCGAGGCTCAGCGACGTGTCGGCCATGATCTCGGCGTTGTGCCGGTCGATGACGGGCGCCTCGACGATGTCGGCGATCCCGCCGAGCGGGTGCGGGCCGCCGCCGTCGTGCCGGCGCTCGAAGTCCGAGCGCAGGTCGATCACCGTGGTCAGCCCGATGTCGCGCAGCGCCGCCACGTCGGCGCCGGTCAGCTCGTGCAGCGCGTCGCTGCGGAACAGCCGCCGCCAGCGCACGCGGCCGCCCTCGGCGCCGTACCCGCCAAGGTCGCGGAAGTTCACGCAGCCTTCGAGGACGATCTCACGCTGCACCCTGGGCCCTCTTTCGTCGACTCGCGGCGCGCCGCCGCGCGGGGCGGCACGCCGCAAGTCAACAGGACGGGCTAGCGGTTCCTGAACTCGGGGGGACGCTTCTCCATCGTCGCGGCCATCCCCTCGGCGAGGTCCTCGGTGAAGAACGCCATCGTCTGGATCCCGGTCTCGGCCGCCAGCTGGCGGCGCAGGCCCGGGGCGTCCAGGGAGGCGTTGAGCAGCTCCTTGGTGCGCCGCAGCCCGTACGGGGACTTGGCGAGCAGCTCCCCGGCGAGCGCGAGCGCGCCCTCCAGGTCCTTGCCCTCATCGGCGACCTCGGTGACGAGCCCGAGGTCGCGCGCCGCCGCCACGTCCAGCCGCTGCGCCCGGTAGAAGATCTCGGCCGCGCGGGCCGTCCCCACCAGCCGCGGCAGCAGCCAGGACAGCCCGCAGTCGCCCGCCGACAGCCCCAGGTTCGTGAACGGCACCACGAACCGCGTCGTCGGGTCGGCCACCCGCAGATCGCAGGCCAGCGCCCAGGAGACCCCCATGCCGGCCACCGGGCCGTGCAGCGCGGCGATGACCGGCTGCGGGATCTCCCGCAGCCGGGCGGTCACCTCGCCGCCGCGGGCGATGCCGTGGTAGAGCCGCTGGACGCGGCCCTCGCCGCCGTCACCGTCGCCGCCCTGGAGGTCCATGCCGGAGCAGAACCCGCGGCCCTCGCCGGTGAGCACGACGACCTGGGTCGAGGAGTCGCGCATCAGCTCGTTCAGGACGTCGAGCATCTCCTCGGTGAGCGCGCCGGTGACGGCGTTGAGCCGCTCCGGGCGGGCCAGGGTGATGACGAGCACCCCGTCCCGCCGGTCGATCCGGAGATCGCCCACCGGTCAGGAGCCGAGCTGCTGGATGAGCGGTCCCATCTGCGCGCCCATGTCGGCGGGCACGGTCAGCGGCTCGGTGGCGTTGATCGCCGCCCAGTTGTCGCGGATCGCCTCGACCGTGAGCGTCTCCTTCTGGCCGTACCCGGGGCCCTCGGCCACCAGGACGCGCGCCACCCGGCCGCCGCCGACGGTGTAGACCTCGCCGGAGTCCTCCAGGCTCTCGTGCACGAGGTACGCCACCAGCGGCGTGACCTGCTCGACGCCCAGCTTGTCGGCGAAGTCGGCCGGCAGCAGGTCCTCGGTCATCCGGGTCCACGCCACCGGGGCGATGGCGTTGGCCTTGATGTTGTACTTCTTGCCCTCGTGCGCGAGCGTCTTGGTGAAGCCCACCAGGCCCATCTTGGCCGTGCTGTAGTTGGCCTGGCCGAAGTTGCCGAACAGGCCCGCCGGCGACGAGGTGTTGACGATCCGGCCGTAGCCCTGCTCGCGCAGGTGCGACCAGGCGGCGCTCGCCACCAGGAACGAGCCGCGCAGGTGCACCGCGATGACCGCGTCGAACTCCTCCGGCGACATGTTCTTGAACGACTTGTCGCGCAGGATGCCGGCGTTGTTGACGACGATGTCGACCTTGCCGAAGCTGTCCAGCGCGGCCTGGATGATCGCGCCGGCGCCCTCGGGGGTGGCCACGTTGTCGGGGCTGGCGACGGCCTCGCCGCCGTTCTTCTTGATCTCCTCGACCACGTCCTGGGCCGGACCGGCCGACGACCCGGCTCCGGACCGGTCGCCGCCGAGGTCGTTCACCACGACCTTGGCGCCGCGCGCGGCCAGCTCCAGCGCGTGCTGCCGGCCGAGGCCGTGCCCGGCTCCGGTGATGACGGCGACGCGACCGTCGTAGCGCAGTTCCGACATCCTGTCTCCTCACTCGCGACGGCGGCCCGGGGGCCGCACCCTCCGGGTCCTAGATAACCATCCGGGGGTTACCCAGTGGTACCACCTGACCGAATCCCGCTCGGATTCGGGGGCCGGGAGGCACGAATCCGCGTTCGGGCGCGCCACCGCGGGAAAAACGTGGAACAAATGGGGCGGTCAACGAACGTTCGGCGTAGGCTCCTCCACCACGGACAGCCGGGAGGACCGTCGATGACCGCTCGCCCGTACCGCGTCGTGCAGTGGGCCACCGGGGCGCTGGGCCGCGCCGCCATCCGCGGCGTACTGGAACGCCCGGACTACGAGCTGGCCGGCGTGCTGGTGTACGACCCCGCCAAGATCGGGCTGGACGCGGGCGAGCTGGCCGGCCGCCCGCCCACCGGGATCACCGCCACCGCCGACCCGGCCGACATCCTCGCGCTCGACGCCGACTGCGTCATCTACGCCCCCGGCCCCGACGGCGACCCGCTCGGCGACAGCGGCACCGTCTGCGCCCTGCTCGCCGCCGGCAAGAACGTGATCGCCACGCACGGCTACGTCAACCCCCGCGCGCACGGCCCGCACCTGGCCGCCGAGCTGGAGGACGCCTGCAAGCGCGGCGGCACGTCCGTCCACGGCACCGGGGTCAGCGCGGGCTTCATGTCCGACCTGATGCCGCTCACCCTCTCCCGCCTGGCCCGCGGCATCAACCACGTCTACGTGCGCGAGTGCTCGGACTTCTCCGGCCACCCGTCCCGCCGGATGGTCCACCAGCTGCTCGGCTTCGGCAAGACCGAGGAGGCGTACCTGCGCACCCAGCGGTCGATCCGCGGCGCGATGCGGACGCTGGCCACCGAGAGCCTGCACCTGGTCGCCGAGGGCCTCGGCCTGGAGCTGGACGGGATCGACATCGACACCGGCTACCGGCTGGCCCCCGCCGAGTTCGAGATCGCCTCCGGCACCGTGCCGCGCGGCGGGGTGGCCGCGTCCCGCTGGACGTTCAGCGCGATGGCGGGCGGCCGGCCGGTGATCACCATCGAGCAGATCCACAAGGCCGACGCCGCCCGCGTCCCCGACTGGGGCGCCCCCGGCTACGCGATCCGGGTGGACGGCCGCCCCTCGATCACGCTCAGCACCGAGGAGGACTGGGTCTCCAACGCCATCTCGGCCGGCGCGGCGCACGCCCTCAACGCCGTCCCGGTCGTGTGCGCGGCCGAGCCGGGCATCCGCACGTTCCTGGACCTGCCGCCCATCTTCGGGCGGCCGTCCCGCCGGGTAGGTTCCGGAGTATGACGACGGTCGAGAAGGAGATGGCCGCCGGGCGCTTCGTCCGGCAGCCCAACCGCTTCACCGGAGAGCTCGCCCCCGAGGCGGGCCGCTACCGCCTGCTGGTCTCGTACGCCTGCCCCTGGGCGCACCGCACCCTGATCGTCCGCCGCCTCCTGGGCCTGGAGGACGCGTTCGGCGTCGGCGTCGTCGACCCGATCCGCGACGAGCGCGGCTGGCGCTTCCCCGAACCCGACCCGGTGACCGGCGCGACGTTCCTGTCCGAGCTCTACAAGGCCACCGACCCGGACTTCGACGGCCGCTACACCGTCCCCTGCGTCTGGGACGCCACGACCGGGAAGCTGGCCACCAACGACTTCCCGGCGATCACGATCGCCATGGAGACCGCGTTCACCGCCCTCCACCGGCCCGGCGCCCCCGACCTCTACCCCGAACGCCTCCGCCCCGAGATCGACGCCCTGAACGACCGGATCTACGAGACCGTCAACAACGGCGTCTACAAGGCCGGCTTCGCCACCGCCCAGGACGCCTACGACGAGGCCGTGGAAGCCCTCTTCGAGACCCTGGACGCCCTAGAGGAGCGCCTGGCGGACCGCCGCTACCTCTTCGGCGCGGACCTCACCGAGGCCGACGTCCGCCTGTACCCCACCCTGGCCCGCTTCGACACGGTCTACTACGCCCACTTCAAGTGCAACATCAGGCGCCTGGCCGACTACCCCAACCTCTGGCGCTACGCACGCGACCTCTACGCAATCCCAGCGTTCGGCGAGACCACCGACTTCGACCACATCAAGCGCCACTACTACGCAACCCAGCGCATGATCAACCCGTCCGGCGTCGTCCCGAAGGGCCCGCTGATCGACTGGACGCTCACCGCGCCGTGAACATCACCACGAGCGCCCCCGCCACCACGAGCGCGATCCCCAGATAGACAAGCACCCCGCCCACCCGCCAGGGCGTGAACACCGGCTCCGGAACACCCTCGGCCCGCAGCGCGGCGGGCGGAGCGGCGACCCGGGCCGGGACCGGGATGCCGGGACGACCCGGCACGGGCCAGGACGGTTCCGGGTCGTCTCCCCCGGCCACGAGCAGGAGCGCCTCCACCACGCCGGCCGGCATCCGCCGCGCCGGGTCCTTCTGGAGCAGGCCGTCCAGCACCGGCCGCAGCGGCCCCGCCCGCATCGGCGGGTCCGGCTCCTCGGTCAGCACCGCACCGAAGACGGCCACCGGATCGTCCCGGTGGAACGGCGTGCGCCCCTCGACGGCCGCGTACAGCGTCGCGCCCAGCGCCCACAGATCGGACTCGGGCCGCGCCCGCCCGCCGCGCATCCGCTCCGGCGCGATGTACGCCGGCGACCCCAGCACCCCGCCGTCCTGGGTCAGGGTCGCCTCCCCCTCGATCACCGCGATCCCGAAGTCCGTCAGCACCGTCCGCCCGTCATCGGCCAGCAGCACGTTCCCCGGCTTCACGTCCCGGTGCAGGATCCCCACGGCGTGGGCCGCTCCCAGGGCCCCCAGCAGCCGCCGCCCGATCCTGGCGGCACGATCGGGCGAGAGCGGCCCCTCCCGCCGGATCTCCTGCTGCAGGGAGCGGCCCTCCACCAGCTCCATGACCACCCAGGGGCGGGCCTCCTCGACCACGACGTCGAAGACGGTCACCACCCCCGGGTGGCTCAGCCGGGCGGCCGAACGCGCCTCGCGGACCGCGCGCTGCGAGAGCGCGGACCGTTCGGCCTCGGTCAGCCCGGCGGGCATGAGCACCTCCTTGACGGCGACCTCCCTGCCCAGGACCTCGTCCCGGGCCCGCCAGACGACGCCCATGCCGCCGCGCCCCAGCTCCCCCACCAGCCGGTAACGGCGCGCGACCAGGCGCTCGCCGGCCGTGCGCCCGGCCCGGGGCGCGGCGTCATCTCTCACAACCCTGATTCGCCGGGAACGCCCGCCCGGATTGCCTCGTCCGAGAATCAGTTCAGAAAGTCGCCGGCCGCCGGCACCGCCTGGCCGAGCCGAACCTAAGCGGGGTGTCTCTGCTGGTCGATGTAGTTCCTGACCATGTCGGCGGGGGCGCCGTAGGAGGCGACGAAGTAGGACGGGGACCAGAAGTGCCCACCCCACAGGTACTTGCCGATGTGGCCG
The DNA here is from genome assembly GCF_040703975.1 of Spirillospora sp. NPDC029432. Classification (NCBI taxonomy): domain Bacteria; kingdom Bacillati; phylum Actinomycetota; class Actinomycetes; order Streptosporangiales; family Thermomonosporaceae; genus Spirillospora; species Spirillospora sp. NPDC029432. The sequence continues at coordinate 20,979 of NZ_JBEZWH010000066.1, read as the reverse complement.
GGGAACTCCTGGCGCAGGCGGCGGGCGGAGACGCCCTTCAGCGAGTTGACCAGTGTCGACAGGGCGATCTTGGGCGGGTAGTGCACCAGCAGGTGGACGTGGCCGACGTCGCCGTTGAACTCGGTCAGCTCCGCACCGAAATCGATGCACACGTCCCGCATGATCTCTTCGCATCGCGTGAGGATCTCGTCGGTGAACACCGCCCGCCGATGCCTGGGAACGAAGACCAATTGAGCATGGAGGCTGTGGACGACGCTACGACCTCGACGAATATCGGGATCCGTTCCCCATCGTGATGGCATAGACCAACCATAGAGGTGTAGGGTTCCGACCATATGAAGCTGGTGGTTCAGGTGAAGCTGCTGCCGACGCTCGAACAGGCGGCGGCGCTCGCCGCGACCCTGCCTGCCTGCAACGCGCTGGCCGACCAGGTGTCGAAGACCGCTTACGAGAAGAAGGTGTTCTCCCGGGTTGGGCTGCAAAAGCTCACCTACACGCGGCTGAAGGCGGCCGGATCCCGCTCGGCGGCCCGCCGCCTGGCACGGCGCAGGGCCCGCGAGGGGCGCCACGCCGCGAACGTCAACCATAAGATCTCGAAGGAGATCGTGGCCGATGCCCAACGCACCGGTCGCGGGATCGCGCTCGAAGAACTGAGCGGGATCCGGGACCGGGTACGGCTCAGGCGGCACCAGCGGGCCACGATCTCCACCTGGCCGTTCCACCGGCTCGGCACCTTCATCGCCTACAAGGCCCGGCGCGCCGGAGTGCCGGTGATCGAGGTGGACGCGCACTACACCTCGCAGACCTGCCCGCGCTGCGGGCACCGCGAGCGAGCCAACCGTCGCGTCCGGGACCATTTCCGTTGTCGTCGGTGCGGGCTCGCTGGTCCCGCCGACCACATCGCCGCCGTGAACGTCCGTCGGCGGGCGCGCACGGCGTGGGTATTCGTCAGCATGCCCGCCCCGCCCCCTGACCAGGGGAAAGGTGATGCGACCCCGACGCGACGGCCAGTCGCGGAGGGGAGCGCGACAAGGCGTGAACGACCTGGCCGTAGGCTCGGCCGTTCACGGCCGAGAAGCTGACGACTGGCTGCGACCTGTCGTTATGCTGGCGGGTCGCCAGGCGAAAATGACATCCCTCCGCTGAAAGCAGTCTCTCCCCGAGCAAGAAGGGCCCGATCTCAATGCGCAGCAACTTCTTCAACAACATGGACCAGGGCCAGCAGCTGCCCGGTCATTTCGCCCTCCAGAACTCCAAGATGCTCCGGATCCACCTGAACGGCGACGTCCTGGCCCGCCAGGGCTCCATGGTCGCGTTCCAGGGCCAGATGGAGTTCGACTACGAGGGCTCCGGCGGCATGGGCAAGTTCCTCAAGAAGGCCCTGACCGGCGAGGGCGTCCCGACCATGCGCGTCAAGGGCCAGGGCCTGCTGTTCGTCGCCAACGACGCCGACGACATCCACCTCTTCTACCTGGAGAACGAGGGCCTGACCGTCAACGGCGCCAACATCCTCGCCTACGACTCGCACCTGCAGTCCGACATCCAGCGCGTCCAGGGCGCGGGCATCGCCGCCGGCGGCCTGTTCAACACCACCCTCCAGGGCACCGGCTGGGTCGCCCTCACCACCCACGGCACCCCGGTGATGCTGGACTGCGGCCGCGCCCCCACGTTCGTGGACGGCCAGTCCGCGGTCGCGTGGAGCACCGGACTCCACGTGGGCGTCAACAAGACCTTCAAGGCCGGCGCCCTCATCGGCCGCGGCAGCGGCGAGGCGATGCAGCTGGCCTACCAGGGCCAGGGCTTCGTCCTCGTCCAGGCCAGCGAGGGCCCGACGGTCGCCCCTCACACGCACTGATCAGCAAGGCGAAAGGCCGACGACCCGCCCCGGGCCGTCGGCCGAGCCGCCGTCCCCTCAGTCCTCCGGCGACCGAAAGGTCGCGATCGCATGCGAAGCCGGATTCGAGCCTGCGAGAATCCGGCTGACAAGACAAGGCCGAACGCGAGCGCCGCGTCAGGAACGTCCGCGCCCACCTCAGCAGGCCTGCCGAGGTGGCACGGACCCGAAACGTCGCGATCGCGTCCGAAGGCAGGTTCGAGCGCGAGCGAGAACCTGATCGCGCAGCGAGCCGCCAGGCGAGACGGAGCGATGCCAGCGATCGCCGAGGGCCCGCCGAAGGAGGGCCGTCAAGGCCCGACGCCAAGGGCACTCTAGTAATGCGAGTAGCCTTGACCTGTCTCAGAACTCACCTGCGAGCTGCGGAAGAGGGCGATCTCCGCCGTGTCGACAGAGTCGTCGCAAACTAGTGCCGACCCCAAGATGACCGATTTCGGTGCCAACGAGTGGCTGGTCGACGAGCTGTACCAGAAGTACCTCGAAGACCCCAACTCGGTTGACGAAGCCTGGTGGAACTTCTTCGCGGACTACCAGCCGGACTCCCGGCCGGCCGCGACTCCCGCCTCCCCGGGGGCACCCCAGGCCACCGACGGTGCGGCCAAGGCCGCCAACGGCACCGCGGCCGCTCCGCCGACACCGGCCGAGCCGCCGGCGGCGAAGCCGGCCCCGAAGCCCGCTCCGAAGCCGGAGGGCAAGGCGAAGCCGGCGGCTCCGCCGGTGCCGGCCGGGGCCGAGGAGGTGCGGCTGCGCGGGGTGGCGGCGCGGACGGCCACCAACATGGAGTCGAGCCTGGCGGTGCCGACGGCGACCAGCGTGCGGGCCGTCCCGGCCAAGCTGCTGATCGACAACCGGATCGTGATCAATAACCACCTGAAGCGGGGACGGGGCGGCAAGGTCTCGTTCACGCACCTGATCGGTTACGCGATCGTCCGGGCGCTGGCGGCGATGCCGGAGATGAACGCGGCGTTCACCGAGGTGGACGGCAAGCCGGTGCTGATCAGGCCGGAGCACGTGAACTTCGGCCTGGCGATCGACCTGCAGAAGCCGGACGGGCAGCGGCAGCTGGTGGTGCCGAGCATCAAGGCGGCCGAGACGCTCGACTTCCGCCAGTTCTGGGCCGCGTACGAGGAGATCGTCCGGAAGGCGCGCGGCAACAAGCTGACGCTGGACGACTTCCAGGGCACGACGATCAGCCTGACCAACCCGGGCACGATCGGCACGGTGCACTCGGTGCCGCGGCTGATGCCCGGCCAGGGCACGATCATCGGCGTGGGCGCGATGGAGTACCCGGCCGAGTTCGCGGGCGCGTCCGCCGAGACGCTGTCGCGGATGGGGATCAGCAAGGTGATGACGCTGACCTCCACCTACGACCACCGGATCATCCAGGGTGCGCAGTCGGGCGACTTCCTGCGCCGGATCCACCAGCTGCTGCTGGGCGAGGACGGCTTCTACGACGAGATCTTCGAGGCGCTGCGGATCCCGTACGAGCCGGTCCGCTGGGTCAAGGACATCTCGGCGACGCACGAGGACGACGTCGCCAAGGTCGCCCGGGTGCACGAGCTGATCCACGCCTACCGGGTCCGGGGCCACCTGATGGCCGACACCGACCCGCTGGAGTACAAGCAGCGCCGCCACCCCGACCTGGACATCCTGCAGCACGGCCTGACGCTGTGGGACCTGGAGCGGGAGTTCGCGACCGGCGGGTTCGGCGGCAAGCCGACGATGAAGCTGCGCGAGATCCTCGGCGTGCTGCGGATGGCGTACTGCCGCACGGTCGGCATCGAGTACATGCACATCCAGGACCCCGAGGAGCGGGCCTGGATGCAGGAGCGGATCGAGGTCCCGCACGAGAAGCCGTCGCGCGAGGAGCAGCTGCACGTGCTGCGCCGGCTGAACACGGCGGAGGCGTTCGAGACGTTCCTGCAGACGAAGTTCGTCGGGCAGAAGCGGTTCTCGCTGGAGGGCGGCGAGTCGGTCATCCCGCTGCTCGACTCGGTGATCTCCGCCGCGGCGAAGGAGAAGCTGGACGAGGTCGTCATCGGGATGGCGCACCGCGGCCGGCTGAACGTGCTGGCCAACATCGTCGGCAAGTCGTACGCGCAGATCTTCGGCGAGTTCGAGGGCAACCTGGACCCGCGCAGCGCGCAGGGTTCCGGCGACGTGAAGTACCACCTGGGCGCCGAGGGCGACTTCGTCGCGGCCGACGGCTCCCGGATCCGCACCGAGCTGGTCGCGAACCCGTCCCACCTGGAGACGGTGGACCCGGTGCTGGAGGGCGTGGTCCGCGCCAAGCAGGACATCCTGGACGTCGGTGAGGCCGGCTTCAGCGTGCTGCCGATCCTGATCCACGGCGACGCCGCGTTCGCCGGGCAGGGCGTGGTGGCCGAGACGCTGAACCTGTCGCAGCTGCGCGGGTACCGCACCGGCGGCACCGTGCACGTGATCATCAACAACCAGGTCGGGTTCACCACGGCGCCGGAGTACTCGCGCTCCAGCGTCTACTCCACCGACGTGGCCCGGATGATCCAGGCGCCGATCTTCCACGTGAACGGCGACGACCCCGAGGCCTGCGCCCGGGTGGCGCGGCTCGCGTTCGAGTACCGGCAGACGTTCAAGAAGGACGTCGTCATCGACATGGTCTGCTACCGGCGGCGGGGCCACAACGAGGGCGAGAACCCCTCGTTCACCCAGCCGCTGATGTACGACCTGATCGACGCCAAGCGGTCGGTGCGCAAGCTGTACACCGAGGCGCTGATCGGCCGCGGCGACATCACGGTCGAGGAGGCCGAGGAGTCGCTGCGCGACTACCAGCTCCAGCTGGAGCGGGCGTTCACCGAGACGCGGGAGGCGGCCAAGAAGCCGCTGGAGCCGGGTGCGGTGATCAAGCCGGACGTCGAGGAGCGCATCCCGATCGACCACGGCTCGGCCGGGACGGCGATCAGCGGCGAGACGGTCAAGCGGATCATCGAGTCGCAGCTCAGCCTGCCGGAGGGCTTCAACGTCCACCCGCGGCTGCAGCCGATCCTGCAGCGCCGGGTGCAGTCGGTCGAGGACGACGCGATCGACTGGGCGACCGGCGAGATGCTGGCGCTCGGCTCGCTGCTGATCGACGGCCGGCCAGTGCGGCTGGTCGGCCAGGACACCCGGCGCGGGACGTTCGGCCAGCGGCACGCAGTGCTGGTGGACCGCAAGACCGGCGAGGAGTACACCCCGCTCAAGCAGTTCGGGCAGGGCGTGTCGAAGTTCTACGTGCACGACTCGCTGCTCAGCGAGTACGCGGCGATGGGCTTCGAGTACGGCTACTCCATGACCCGCCCGGACGCGCTGGTGGCCTGGGAGGCCCAGTTCGGCGACTTCGCCAACGGCGCCCAGTCGATCGTGGACGAGTACATCTCGTCCGGCGAGCAGAAGTGGGGGCAGCGCTCCAGCGTCGTGCTGCTGCTGCCGCACGGGTACGAGGGCCAGGGGCCCGACCACTCGTCCGCCCGGATCGAGCGCTACCTGCAGTTGTGCGCGCAGGACAACATGACGGTGGTCTACCCGACCACCTCGGCCAACTACTTCCACCTGCTGCGCTGGCAGGTGCTGTCGGGCCGGGGCAAGCCGCTCGTGGTGTTCACGCCGAAGTCGCTGCTGCGGCTCAAGGCGGCCACGTCGGCGGTCGAGGAGTTCACCGGCGGCGCGTTCCAGCCGGTGATCCCGGAGAGCGACCCGGCGGTCGACCCGGCCGGCGTGCGGCGGGTGCTGCTCACCACCGGCAAGATCTACTACGACGTGGTGAACGCCCGCAAGGCGGCCGGCGCGTACGACACGGCCGTGGTGCGGGTGGAGCGGCTGTACCCGCCGCCGGTCGACGAGATCAAGGCGGAGCTGGCGAAGTACCCGGCCGGCACCGAGGTCGTGTGGGTGCAGGACGAGCCCGCGAACATGGGGGCCTGGCCGTTCATGGCGCTCAAGCTCTCGCACCACATCGAGGGGCTGAACATGAAGCGGGTGTCGCGTCCCGCCTCGTCGTCCCCGGCGGTGGGCTCCGCCAAGCTGCACCAGGCGGAGCAGGAGGCGCTGCTCGCGCGCCTGTTCGGCGAGAAGCAGTAGGCCTGTAGGCAATAGGTACGCGGCGCGTTCCGAGGGCTCCGGCGGTCCGCCGGGGCCCTCGGCTTGTCGCGGTGGAACGGAGAGAAGCGACGGCATGTACTTCACCGACCGGGGGATCGAGGAGCTGGCCGAGCGGCGCGGGGGCGAGGAGGTCAGCCTGGGGTGGCTGGCCGAGCGGCTGCGGGAGTTCGTGGATCTGAACCCGGAGTTCGAGACCCCGGTCGAGCGGCTGGCGACGTGGCTGGCGCGGCTGGACGACGAGGACGACGATGAGTGAGACCGGCTGAGACCGGCTGAGACCGGCCGCGGCCGGCACCGGCGGAACGCGATACATCTTGACTTTCCAGAAACGCGACATATCGTGTTTACTGGTACTGGCAGCCCCGAACCGTCACGCAGGCGCTCGGAAAGGCAGGGCACGATGTCGCGCTGGACGATCGACGAACCGGCGACGCTCGACTTCGACGGCGTGGTGGCGCTCAAGGCCACCCTCATCGCCGGGAGCGTCTCCGTCCTGGCGTCCGACGACCGGCCGTCGGTGCTGGTCGGGGACGTGGAGGGGCCGCCGCTCGTGATCGGGCACGAGGCCGGGATGCTGACGATCACCCATGAGCGGCTGTGGGAGGGCGTGCTGAGCTTCCTGCGCACCCACAAGACCCGGGCGGCGATCACCGTGACCGTCCCGCGCGACTGCCCGGTGACGCTCAACCTGGTCTCGGCGGACGCCGTCGTCACCGGGATGACCGCTCGGACGTCCATCCGGAGCGCGGCCGGCGACGTGACGCTGGACGGGGTGACCGGCGACATCGACGCCAACACCGTCTCCGGGGCGATCGAGGCGCAGGGGCTGGACGGGAAGGTGTCGTTCACGTCCGTGTCCGGCGACCTGGCGCTGGCGGGCGGCGCCGTCGACACGCTCGCGGCGCGCACGGTCGGCGGCCGGATCGCCGCGGACGTGGACCTGGCCGCCAAGGGCCGGATCGAGGTCAACACGGTCTCCGGCGAGGTCGCGCTGCGGATCCCCGAATCGGCCGGCGCCGAGGTCTCGCTGCACTCGGCGGCGGGCCGGATCGAGACGTCGTTCGCCCTGGAGCGCGAGGAGCGCGCCGTCACCAGGAGCGTGAGCGGCACGCTCGGCGACGGCTCCGGGAGGCTGTCTGTCAACACCGTCTCGGGGAGCGTCGCGCTGCTCGGCCGCGGCGACCCGTCCGAGATCGGCACACCCGGAATGGAGAAGTGAGTTGAGCCCCGTCTTCGGTCACGGCCGCCTGCGGCTGTACCTGCTCAAGCTGCTGGAGGAGAGCCCGCGGCACGGGTACGAGGTGATCCGGCTGCTGCAGGACCGCTTCCTCGGGGTCTACTCCCCCTCCCCCGGCACGATCTACCCGCGGCTGGCCCGGCTGGAGTCCGAGGGCCTGGTCTCGCACGAGGTCGTCAAGGGCAAGAAGGTGTACTCGCTGACCGACAAGGGCCGCGAGGAGCTGGAGCGCCGGATGGACGAGCTGGCCGACCTGGAGGACGAGATCTCCGCCTCGGCGCAGGAGTTCGCCCGCGAGGTGCAGCAGGACGTGCGGCAGACCGTGCGGTCGCTGCGCGAGGAGCTCACCCAGGCCGCCCGGACGATGCGCGACCAGGGCCGCACGACGTCCCAGGACACCAAGGACGTCTGGAAGGAGACCACCGACCGGCAGAAGGACGAGTGGCGGCGGCAGCGCGACCACTGGCGCGAGCAGACCCTGGCGTGGAAGGAGGAGTGGCGCCGCACCTGGGAGGACGCGTGGAAGACCGCGACCGGCTCGCACGAGGACGTCGCCCGCCTCAAGCTGGACCGGCTGCTGCACTCGTTCGTCGAGGACGTCCGCGCGCAGACCCGGGAGGCCCGCCTGGACGACGACGCGCTGGACGCCGTCCAGGCGATGCTGGACGAGACCCGGGACCGGATCCGCGACCGCTTCTGAGCCCGCCTCCGAACCCGCCTCGGAACCCGCTTCCGAGCCCGACTCGGAGCCCGCTTCCGAGCCCGCCCGAGCCGCCTCCGGGACCGCTCAGGGCGTGAAGACGATCTTGCCGAAGAGGTCGCCCTCGTGCATCGCGGCGAACCCCTCGCGCGCCTCCGCCAGCGGCAGCTCCCGGTCGATCAGCGGCCGGGCGCCGCTCTTGGCCAGGAACCGCGCGAGCCGGCCCAGCTGGTCGCGGGTGCCCATCGTGGAGCCCACCACCGAGAGCTGGAGGAAGAAGACCCGGTTCAGCTCCGCGGGCGGCACCTGGCCGCTGGTGGCCCCGGAGACCACGATCCGGCCGCCGGGACGCAGCGACTTCAGCGAGTGCGACCAGGTCGCCTGGCCGACCGTCTCCATGACCGCGTCGACCCGTTCCGGCAGCCGCGCGCCGGACTCGAAGACCGCGTCCGCGCCCAGCTCCAGCGCGCGCTCGCGCTTGCCCTCGCTGCGGCTCGTCGCCCAGACCCGGTAGCCGGCCGCCGCCCCCAGCGTGATCAGCGCGGTCGCGACGCCGCCGCCGGCGCCCTGCACCAGCACGGTCGCGCCCGGCTGCAGGTCCGCCTTGTCGAACAGCATCCGGTACGCGGTGAGCCACGCCGTCGGCAGGCACGCGGCCTCCGCGAACGACAGCTCGGCCGGCTTCGGCACCAGGTTGCGGCGCGGCACCGCGACCCGCTCGGCGAACGTGCCGGGATGGGCCTCCGACAGCAGCGACCGCTTCGGGTCGAGCGTCTCGTCGCCGCCGCCCCGGTCCGCGTCGCCGATCACCGAGTGGACGATGACCTCGTTGCCGTCCTCGTCCACCCCGGCCGCGTCGCAGCCCAGGATCATCGGGAGCCGGTCGGCGCTCAGCCCCACGCCCTTCAGCGACCACAGGTCGTGGTGGTTGAGCGCGGTCGCCTTCACCGTGACGGTGGTCCACCCGGCGGGGACCTCGGGCTCGGGCCGTTCCCCCAGCGACAGGCCGGTCAGCGGATCGTCTGCGTCGAATTGCGTAGCCGTGACTGCGAACATGCCCGCACCCTATTCCGCGGCGTGCGGGAACGTCCGGACCGGGGCGCCGCGGCCTCTACAGGACCTTGGAGAGGAAGTCCTGCGTGCGGGGGTGCCGCGGGTTGGCCAGCACCTCGCGCGGCGAGCCCTGCTCGACGATCACGCCGCCGTCCATGAAGACCAGCGAGTCGCCGACCTCCCGCGCGAACCCGATCTCGTGCGTCACCACGACCATCGTCATGCCGTCCAGCGCCAGGTCCTTCATGACCTCCAGCACCTCGCCGACCAGCTCCGGGTCCAGGGCCGAGGTGGGCTCGTCGAACAGCATCAGCTTGGGCTCCATGGCCAGCGCCCGGGCGATCGCCACCCGCTGCTGCTGCCCGCCCGACAGCTGGGCCGGGTAGCTGCCGACCTTGTCGGCCAGCCCGACGCGGTCCATCAGCTTCAGCGCCCGCTCGCGCACCTGCGCCTTCGACTCCCGCTTCACCCGGCACGGCGCCTCCATGACGTTCTCCAGCGCCGTCATGTGCGGGAAGAGGTTGAAGCGCTGGAACACCATGCCGATGTCGCGGCGCTGCGCCGCCACCTCGCGGTCGCGCAGCTCGTACAGCTTGCCGTTCTTCTCCCGGTAGCCGACCAGGTGCCCGGCCACCCACAGCCGGCCCGCGTCGATCTTCTCCAGATGGTTGATGCAGCGCAGGAACGTCGACTTGCCCGAGCCGGACGGGCCGATGACACACATCACCTCGCCCGGCCGCACCGTCAGGTCGATGCCCTTGAGCACCTCCAGCCGGCCGAAGCTCTTGTGGACGTTCTCGGACCGGACCATGAAGTCGTCGACGACCTCGGTGGCCCCGGTGTCCACCGCGGACTGATCCGTCACGGCCCCTCCCCCTTCTTGAGGTCGATGCCGGCGCCCACCGGAACGGGTTCCGGGCCCGGGCCGCCGCCCTGCTTCGGCCGCCGCTGCCGCCGCCCGCCGCCCGCCGCCGAGCCGCGGGCGAAGTGGCGTTCGATGTAGTACTGCCCCACCAGCAGGAAGCTGGTCAGGATCAGGTACCAGATGCACGCCGCGATCAGCATCGGGAAGACCTGGAACGTCCGGTTGCCGACCGCCTGGAGCTGGAAGAACAGCTCGTTGGTGACCGGCACGAAGGCCACCAGCGAGGTGTCCTTCAGCATCGCGATGGTCTCGTTGCCGGTCGGCGGGATGATCACCCGCATGGCCTGCGGCAGCACCACCCGGCGCATCGTCTGGAAGCGCGACATCCCGAGGGCCGCCGACGCCTCGCTCTGCCCCGGGTCGACCGACAGGATCCCGGCCCGGACGATCTCGGCCATGTACGCGGCCTCCGACAGCGCCAGCGCCAGCAGGCCCGCCATGAAGCCGGTCAGCAGCGTCCGCGCGTCCAGGCTGAACAGCGTGCCGTTCAGGTTCACGCCCAGCAGGTCGCTGAAGAAGCCCGCGAACGGGACGCCGCCGATGTCGTACTGGGCGTACAGGATGCCCATGTTGCCGAACAGGATCGCCAGCACCAGCCGCGGCACCGCCCGGAAGAACCAGGTGTAGAGCCAGGCCACGCCGCTGAGGAGCGGATTGGGCGACAGCCGCATGACCGCCAGCCCGATGCCCATCAGCACGCCGATGACCATCGAGAGCACGGTCAGCAGGATCGTGGTGCGGACGCCCTCGATGATGTTGGGCCGGAACGCGTTGTCGATGATGAACGACCACTGGAACTTCTCGTTCGTCACCAGCATGTTGACGAACATCGCGGTGAGCACCGCGATGACCGCCACCGCGACCCAGCGCCCCGGGTGCCGGACGGGCACGGCCGCGATGGCCTCCGGCCGTGCCCGCTCCGCCGAGGGGTCCTCGGTTGTGTGCGTCATGGGATCAGGGGTTCACTGCCGAGTCGTTGATGGCGCCCGCCTGGACGTTCCACTTCTCCAGGATCTTCTTGTAGGTGCCGTCCTGCTGCAGGGCCTTGGTCGCCTCGGAGATCGCCTGCGCGAGCTGCGTCTCCTCCTTCTTGACCACGAACCCGTACGGCGCCGCCTCGTAGATGTCGCCGAGCAGCTCGAGCTGGCCGTTGGTCTGCTTCACCGCGTACGCGATGATCGGCGAGTCGGCCAGGCCCGCGTCGTCCTTGCCGGACACGATCGCGGCGGTGGCCTGGTCCTGGCCCTGGTACTGGTCGATCTGGATCTTGGGCTTGCCGGCGTCCTCGCAGGCCTTGGACTTCTTCTCGATGTCCTCGACCTGGACGGTGCCCTTCTGCACGGCGACCTTCTTGCCGCAGGCGTTGTCGGGCTGGATCCCCGCGGGGTTGCCCTTCTTGGTCGCCCACTGCGTGCCGGCGTTGAAGTAGCTCACCATCGTGACCTGCTTCTTGCGCTCAGGGTTGATCGTGAACGAGGACACGCCCGCCTCGTACTTGCCCGACTGCACGCCCGGGATGATGTCGTCGAACTTGGAGGTGACCCACTCGGTCTTGACGCCGAGCTTGGTGGCCACGGCGTCGAACAGCTCGCGGTCCCAGCCCTCGACGGTCTTGCCGTCGGCGGCGAGGAACTCGTTCGGCGCGTACGACGAGTCCACGCCGATGACGATCTTGCCGTCCGCCTTGATCGCGGCGGGGACCATGCCGGCCAGCCGGGAGTCGGCGCCGCCGGTCGGGGTGATCTTCTCGCCCGCTCCGGGCTCTTCCTTCTCCCCGCAGGCCGACAGGGCGAGGGCGCCCGTCAGCACAAGCGCGCCCGCCGTGAAGATATGGCGGCGCAGAGAACCAGTGGTCACAGGTCCCCCTCCAGTCTGGTATCGGTGGATCTCGGCGGATCCAAGCGGTGTTGCACAGTTTTGCGTACACCGGGCGTGATCTGGATAAAGGCTCCGAAACAATCGGACAACAAGGCTATTCGGACGGCTCCATGCACCGACCAAGATCTTCTCACGTGTCGCACCGGAGTCATCACTCCGTGTCACGTACGTGACGGCCACCACCCCCCGCGGCCCATGGCCGCCGGGCCGTACTGTGGCACAATCGGACAACGGGTGACCCCCGTACGTCGCGAGATGCCCTCCAGGTGACCGGCCACCACACCACACCACCGCGGCGGCATCGCCCGAAATCCCACATTTCACTGACAGGGGTCGCTGTGGCTGCTGAGCCCAATTCCACCGAACCGCATTCTTACGACGACGATCCGGCGTTCCCGCTGCACCGCGGCGGCAAGCTGGAGGTCCGCTCGACCATCCCGGTGCGCGACAAGGACGACCTGTCCCTCGCCTACACCCCCGGCGTGGCGCGGGTCTGCACGGCGATCGCCGAGCACCCCGAGCTGGCCCACGAGTACACCTGGACCTCCAAGGTCGTCGCGGTCGTCACCGACGGCACCGCCGTCCTCGGCCTGGGCGACATCGGCCCGGCCGCCTCCATGCCCGTGATGGAGGGCAAGTCCCTGCTCTTCAAGGAGTTCGCCGGCGTCGACTCGGTGCCGATCGCGCTCGGCTGCACCGGCGTGGACGAGATCGTCGACACCGTGATCCGGATGGCCCCCAGCTTCGGCGGCATCAACCTCGAGGACATCAGCGCCCCGCGCTGCTTCGAGATCGAGGACCGGCTGCGCGCCGCCCTGGACATCCCCGTCTTCCACGACGACCAGCACGGCACCGCGATCGTCACGCTGGCCGCGCTCAAGAACGCCGCCCGGCTGACCGGCCGCCCGCTGTCGGAGCTGCGCGCCGTGGTCGCCGGCGCCGGCGCGTCCGGCGTGGCCGTGACCCGGATGCTGCTGAACGCCGGCATCGGCGACATCGCCGTCTCCGACAGCAAGGGCCTCATCTACTCCGGCCGGGACGGGCTCAACCCGATCAAGGAGGCGCTGGCCGCCGACACCAACAAGGCCGGCCTCAAGGGCTCCACGGAGGAGGCGCTGCGCGGCGCCGACGTGTTCATCGGCCTGTCCGGCAGCACCGTCCAGGAGGCCTGCATCGCCACGATGGCCGAGGACGCGATCGTCTTCGCGCTGTCCAACCCCACCCCCGAGGTGGAGCCGGACGTGGCCCGCCGGCACGCCCGCGTCGTCGCCACCGGCCGCAGCGACCACCCCAACCAGATCAACAACGTGCTCGCGTTCCCGGGGATCTTCAAGGGCGCCCTGGAGGTCCGGGCGCACACGATCACCGAGGGCATGAAGCTCGCGGCGGCCGACGCGCTGGCCGCCATCGTGGGCGACGACCTGGCCCCCGACTACGTGATCCCCGGCCCGTTCGACGAGCGGGTCGCCCCGGCCGTCACCGCCGCGGTGGCCGACCAGGCCCGCGCCGAGGGCGTCAACCGCATCTGATTTCAAGGGTTTTCGGCCTGTGTCGCCCGGTTCAGGGCGACACAGGCCGTAATCATGTGCGAAGTCGGAGATCCCGTAGGAAGCGAATAACCTGCGGCGACTCCTGATCTCAACCGCGATATTCCCGTCTTGTCACGCTCCGCGCCGGACGATATTTCATATCGACCGCCGCATCGGCCGGGCCGATCCGGCGTACAGGGTGTAATACTCGTCAGGGGGGAATGACCGTACGTCCGATCAGGGTCGACTCCGTCAGGAGTGCATGTGGACCTCGCCTCTTACGCCGACCTGGCGATCGAGCTCGTCAACACCCAGGACCGCGCGGGCGACAGCCTGCGCGACCTCCAGGGCCTCACCGCCCTGCTGGCGCGCAAGCCGCATCTGAGCGGCCGCGTCGGGCACCGTGACCTCGACACCATGCAGGGCCTGCGCGACCAGCTGCGGGCGATCTTCGCCGCGGCCGGCGCGGGCGACGAGGACGGCGCCGTCGATCGCCTCAACTCGCTGCTCATCCAGCATCCGATCCACCCCCAGCTGTCCCGGCACGACGACCACGACTGGCACGTCCACCTCAACGAGGCGGGCTCCATCCCCGACCGGTACGCCGCGCGCGCCGCGATGGGGCTGGCCGTCAAGATCGGCGAGCAGGGCATCGACCGGCTCGGCACCTGCCGCGCGGAGGGCTGCGGCCGGGTCTTCTTCGACACCACGGCCAACCGCTCGCGGCGCTACTGCTCCGACCGCTGCGCCGCGAGCCGGCACGGCGTGGCCGCCGCCGACCGCCCGCAGCAGCCCCGGGTGACCGAACCGCTGGTCCCCCACCGCAACGGCCGCCAGGGCCCCGGTCACGACGGCGCGGAGCGTCCCGCGGGGAAGACCGCCACCCGCGACGGCGGCCAGTAGCGCGCCACCACGCGCCCCACCACCAGCCGGTCCGGCACGGCGCCGAAGTCCCAGCTGTCCTGCCGGCCCGGCGCGCGCTGGTTGTCGCTCTCCAGCCACCAGCCGTCCCCGTCGCGGTGCGCCGCCCGCTTGACCGTCAGCAGCCCGTCCCGTTCCGGATGGCGCGCCACCACCAGGTCGCCCGCGGCCACCTTCACGGCGCCGCCGCACCGTACGAGCAGCAGATCTCCCGGCCGCAGCGCGGGCAGCATCGACTCCCCCGCCACCGCCATCGCCCGAACCGGAGTCCGCACTCCCGCATACCTCGCCCTCTGATGGTGAGACAAGTCACTGAACAGGCCGGACCCCCGCGGTCCTAGGCCGAAATACCGAGCGCCCTGGCCGTACGGAGCCGGGGCCACAAGAGTAATGTCGAGGCCCTGAGCATGATCCGAAACGAGGGAAGGGAAACGCAGGTGCTCGTCAACCTTCTGCGTCCGAAGACCACGGTCTCCGCGCACTGCGACCTGCCGTGCGGTGTCTACGACCCGGCGCAGGCCCGCATCGAGGCCGAGTCCGTCAAGGCGATCTGCGAGAAGTACGCCGCGAACGAGGACCCGGTCTTCCGCGCACGCGCCATCGCCATCAAGGAGCAGCGCTCCGAGCTGGTCAAGGAGCACCTGTGGGTGCTGTGGACCGACTACTTCAAGCCGCCGCACTTCGAGAAGTACCCCGAGCTCCACGAGCTGTTCAACAAGACCACCAAGCTCGCGGGGGGCGGCGGCGGCACCAAGTCCAGCATGGACGTGGCCGTGGCCGAGGAACTGCTGGCCGGTATCGCGAAGATCGACAAGATCTTCTGGGAGACCAAGCAGGGCTGACGCCCGCTCCGGGGGCCGTCCGCACGCCGGGCGGCCCCCTTCGCCTGTCCGGATAGCCTGGCGGGCATGATCCGGCCTGCCACCCCCGAAGACGTCCCCGCCATCCTGACGCTGATCCGCGACCTCGCGGAGTACGAGCGCGCCCTGCACGAGGTGAAGGCCACCGAGGAGGACCTGCGGGCGAGCCTCTTCGGGGACGACCCCAAGGTCTTCGCGCACGTCGCCGAGCACGAGGGCGAGGTCGTGGGCTTCGCGCTGTGGTTCCTGACGTTCTCCACCTGGCTCGGCCGCCACGGGATCTACCTGGAGGACCTGTACGTGGACCCCGCCGCCCGCGGGACGGGGCTCGGCCGGGCGCTGCTGGCCGAGCTGGCCCGGATCGCCGACGAGCGCGGCTACGGGCGCGTGGAGTGGGCCGTCCTCAACTGGAACACGCCGGCGATCGGCTTCTACGAGTCGCTCGGCGCCCGCCCGCAGGACGAGTGGACCACGTACCGCCTCACCGGGGACGCCCTGACGAGACTCGCCCGCGGGTGATCTATTTCTCCCGGACCCGATGTTTGCCCTGCGGCAACTGAGGTCCCCGGGGACATTGCCGCCGAAGCCGCGCGCGGCGAAGTCTCCCGAAGGGCCGCGCAGGCGGTAGTTTCGAAGGAGCGGGACCCAATCCTGCGAGGGAGTGACGTGACCGAGGAGACCGCGGCCATGCCGGCCGGTACGAAGTTGTCCGTGCGTGATGTGGTGACGGTGAAGCTGCCCGCCGCCGGTGCGTATCTTTCGGTTCTGAGAACCGCCACCGCGGGGCTCGCCGCCCGCCTCGACTTTACGCTGGACGAGATCGAGGACCTGCGGATCGCCGTGGACGAGGCGTGCGCGATGCTGCTCGCCCAGGCGGTACCCGGAACCGATCTGACCTGCGAGTTCGAACTGACGGGAGAGGCGATGCGGATCGCGGTGTCGGTCCTCACCGTGGACGGCGCCGAGCCCAGCCGCGACACCTTCGCCTGGACGGTGCTGTCCTCGCTGGCCGGCGAGGTCGACGCCCAGGCGGGCGCGGACGACCGTGTCACCGTGACGCTGCAGAAGCGCCGCGGTACGGCGGGGGCCCCGTGACAGAGAAGACGACCGTGGCCAACGACGCGGGAGACGAGCGTGCCGACCGCACCGAGCGCACAGAGGGTGCCGTGCCGGACCGTGCGCGCGCCCGCGCCCTGTTCGAGCGCCTGGCGGAGCTGCCCGAGGGAGACCCGGAGCGCCAGCGCATCCGCGACCAGCTGGTCGAGCTCCACCTGCCGCTGGTGGAGTACCTCGCCCGCCGGTTCCGCAACCGGGGCGAGTGGCTGGACGACCTGATCCAGGTCGCCACCATCGGCCTGATCAAGTCGATCGACCGGTTCGATCTGGAGCGCGGGGTGGAGTTCTCCACCTATGCCACGCCGACGATCGTCGGCGAGATCAAGCGGCATTTCCGCGACAAGGGCTGGGCCGTGCGGGTTCCGCGCCGGCTGCAGGAGCTGAAGCTCTCCCTGACCAAGGCGATCAGCGATCTCGCGCAGCGCGAGGGGCGGGCGCCGACGGTCAGCGAGCTGGCCGCGCACCTGCAGATGAGCGAGGAGGAGGTGCTGGAGGGACTGGAGTCGGCCAACGCCTACTCGACGGTCTCGCTGGACGCCCCCGACTCCGGCGACGAGGACGCGCCCGCGGTGGCCGACTCGCTCGGGATGGTGGACGAGTCGCTGGAGGGCGTGGAGTACCGCGAGTCCCTCAAGCCGCTGCTGGAGAAGCTGCCCGCCCGCGAGAAGAAGATCCTGCTGCTGCGGTTCTTCGGCAACATGACGCAGTCGCAGATCGCCGCCGAGCTGGGGATCTCGCAGATGCACGTCTCCCGGCTGCTGGCCCGTACGCTGGCGCAGCTCCGCGAGGGGCTGACCGCCGACGAGTGATCGGCGGGCGGCCCCTGGACGTCAGGTGGGCCGCTTGCCGGTCCCGTCCCGCCCCGGCTGCGCCGCGGTGTCGGGGACGGCGTCCGTGGCAGGGTCCTCGTCCACGGCGTCCGGGCCGCCTGTGCCGCCTGTTTCGGCTGAGCCGTCTGTGTCGGCCGTGTCAGCCGTGTCATGCTCAGGGCGTTCCACGAGCCAGCCGGTGCTTGGCGGGCTCAGGGCGAGCACCAGCGTGACGACGGCGGCCAGGCCGAGCGGCACCGCCACCAGCGGCTGCTCGCTCTGCCACAGCGACCACGCCACCGGCAGCGCGAACAGCTGCGTCAGGACCGTCGGAGCCCGGCTCCACGGCTCGGCGCGCAGCAGGCCGCGCGCGCACGCGAGCATTCCGGCGCCGCCGGCCAGCGCCAGCACGGTGACCCCGATCGCGGTCGCCGGATCCACCGCCTCGCCGATGAGCGTCTCGAAACCGACGAAGAGGCCGAATCCGATCGCCGTGACGCCCTCGGCGGCTTCCAGCGCGGCGGCGGCGTTCACGGTCATGGGGCGTTTCGTCACAACTCGAAACCCTACTCGTACCGGCGCGGTGGATACGCTTGCGCCGTGCGCGCGATGCTCATCGCCAACCCCAAGGCGACCTCGACCTCCCGGCGGGCCCGCGACCTGATGATGCGGGCCGTGTCCGGCGACCTCGACGTGGACCTCGCCGAGACCGGCCACCGCGGCCACGCCACCGAACTGGCCCGCCGCGCGGCGGTGGAGCGCTACGACGCCGTGGTGGCCGTGGGCGGCGACGGCACGGTCAACGAGGTCGTCAACGGCCTGCTGGCCAAGGGCCCGTCCCCCGACCTGCCCGCGCTCGCGGTGCTGCCGTGCGGGAGCGCGAACGTGTTCGCGCGCGCCGTCGGCCTGCCCGGCGAGCCGGTGGGCGCGACCCGCGCCCTCCTGGCGGCGCTGCGGGCCGGCCGGCACCGCACGGTCGGCCTCGCCACGGCCTGCGCTCCCGGCGAGCCCGAGCGGTACTTCACGTTCAGCGCGGGCGTCGGGCTCGACGCGGAGGTCGTCCGCGAGGTCGAACGGCGGCGGCTCGCGGGCGCCAAGGCGGACCCATCGCTCTACGTGCGCACCGCGGTCCGGCAATTCTTCGCCGGCACGGAACGGCGCCGGCCGCCGCTGACCGTGGAAGTTCCCGGCCGCCCGACGATTTCCGGGCTCTTTCTCGCGTTCGTCAGCAATACCTCGCCGTGGACATTCCTGGGTCCCTATCCGGTGAATCCGAGTCCGCGCGCGCAGTTCGGGCGCGGGCTGGATGTGTTCGGGATGCGTTCGATGGACGTGGCCCCGGTGCTGGGCGCGCTGGCCGGGATGCTGTCCCCGCGATCCCGCCCCGTACGCGGCCGGGACGTCCTCAACCTGCACGATGCGGCCCAGGTCACACTGCGTGCCGACCATCCGGTGGCGTTCCAGCTCGACGGCGAGTACCTGGGCGAGCAGGAGACCATCACGTTCCGATCGGTGCCGAGGGCGGTACGGATCGTCATATGAGGGCGACGCGGGTGTTGTTTAACCGGAAAGCAACATCGCCGACCCACTGATGTGACACATGCGACATCCATACTTTGAGAAACAGTTCTCCAAGGTCTTGCGTCTGGCGACGGCCCCCTGACACGCTCAAAGTGCGTTCGCCGACAGGAAGCCCAGCGCAGTCCGCCTCCTGATCGCAGCGTCGCACCGACTTCCGTCCCGCGGCCCCCACCCAGCGGCTCGGGCGGTCGTGACATGTGAACCAGTTCACAAGTGGAGTCGTCTTCCTCCACCTGACGAAGGAGTGGACCGCATGGACTGGCGCCACCGCGCAGCCTGCCGTGACGTGGACCCCGAGCTGTTCTTCCCGATCGGCAACACCGGGCCCGCGATCCTGCAGATCGAAGAGGCCAAGCAGGTTTGCCGCCGCTGCGACGTCAGCGACGCCTGCCTCGCCTGGGCCCTGGAGTCCGGCCAGGACTCCGGCGTCTGGGGCGGCATGGGCGAGGACGAGCGCCGCGCCCTCAAGCGCCGCGCCGCCCGCATGCGGGCCCGCGCCAACCTCAACGCCACCGCCTGACCCGAACCCCCGAACGGTCCACTCCTCCGAAGACGCAGGAGCCCGACCGGAACGGCGCCCGCTTCCGAACCCCCGGGTCGGAAAGCCCCGCGCCCCGGCGGCACACCCGGCGCCCATGGCCTCGCCATGGGCGCTCGGCGTCGCGGGACCCCGGTCACGGGCGCGGCGCACCCGGACGGTGCTGCTCCAGCGGCACGTCCACCACGACCTCGGTCCCCCCGGCCGGCCGCCGCCGGAAGTCCAGCCGGCCGCCCAGCTCCCCGACGATCAGCGTCCGGACGATCTGCAGCCCCAGGCTGTCGGTGCTCTCCACGTCGAAGTCCGCGGGCAGCCCGACCCCGTCGTCCGACACCACCACCGCCAGCCGCGGCGCCTTCTCCGCGCCCTCGTCCTCCTCGTAGCGGTGGGCCACCACCTCCAGCGTCCCGAACCGGTTCGACAGGCCGTGCTCCAGCGCGTTCTGCAGCAGCTCGGTCAGCGCCATCGCCAGCGGCGTCGCCACCTCCGCCGGCAGCACCCCGAAACTCCCCGTCCGCTTGGGCGTCACCCGCGTCTCCGGCGTCGACACCTCCCCCGCCATCATGATCACGCGGTCGGCGATGTCATCGAAGTCGATCAGCTCGTCCGGGGTGAGCGACAGCGTCTCGTGCACGATCGCGATCGACCCCACCCGCCGGACCGCCTCGTCCAGCGCCGCCCGCCCCTCCGGGATCTGCAGCCGCCTCGCCTGGAGCCGCAGCAGCGCCGCCACCGTCTGCAGGTTGTTCTTCACCCGGTGGTGGATCTCCCGGATGGTGGCGTCCTTGGTCATCAGCTCGCGGTCCCGCCACCGCAGCTCGGTCACGTCCCGGCACAGCACGATCGCGCCGATCCGCGTCCCGCCGACCACCAGCGGGATCGTCCGCAGCTGCATCACCGAACCGCGCGTCTCCACCTCCACCTCGCGCGGCGCGCGGCCGCTCAGCACCGCCGTCAGCGCCTCTTCGAGGGGCTCGCCCGTGTCGCACAGCCGCGTCGTCACCGCGCCCAGCGACTCCCCGACCAGATCCGCCGGGAACCCCAGCCGCCGGTACGCCGACTGCGCGTTCGGGCTCGCGTACGTCACCCGCCCCGCCCGGTCCAGCCTGATCAGCCCGTCCCCCACGCGCGGCGACCGGACCATGTTCGGCTCCTCGCCCGGAACCGGGAACCGCCCCTCCGCGATCATCTGCGCCAGGTCGCTCGCGCTCTGCAGATACGTCAGCTCCAGCCGGCTCGGCGTCCGCGCCGAACTCAGATTCGTGCTCCGCTGGATGACCCCGAGCAGCTTCACGCCCCGCCGTACCGGAATCGACTCCTCCCGCACCGGGATGCCGCTCCCCCACTCCGGATCGCCCTCCCGGACGATCCGGCGCTCCCGCCACGCCACGTCGATCAGCCCGCGCCGCCCCGTCCGCACGATCTTGCCGACCAGGTCCTCCGGATACGCCGTCGGCCCCGTCGTCGGCCGCATCTGCGCGATCGCCACCCACCCGTGCACCGCCCCCGGCACCCCCGGATCCCGCCGCCGCGACGCCGCCTCCGCCGGCGGCAGCGCGTCCGGCGACCGCAGCGGCACCCAGAGCAGCAGATCCGCGAACGACAGGTCGGCCAGCAGCTGCCAGTCCGAGACCAGCGCGTGCAGCCACTCCAGATCCGCATCGGTGAGATCGGTGTGATCCCGCACCAGATCACTCAACGTAGGCACGGTTCATTATGGGGGGACGACCCCCCATACCCCCCGCGTGGGGGGGGGGTGGTGGGGGGGGGGCGGAGGGCGCGGAGGGGGCGGCGGCCCCGCGCCCCCGGGGGGGCGGGGCGC
>NZ_JBEZWH010000065.1:0-44242 GCF_040703975.1 Spirillospora sp. NPDC029432 | reverse complement strand
CTTGGTGAGGATTTGATAGGTGTGCTGTGGCGTGGGCCGCCGCGCCCGCCGAGCAGCTCGCGCTGCGCGGCAAGACCGAGAAGATGACCCGCATCCGGCAGACCATCGCCCGCCGGATGGTCGAGTCGCTGCAGGTCTCGGCGCAGCTCACCACCGTGGTCGAGGTCGACGTCACCAAGATCGCGCGGCTCCGCGACCGGGCCAAGGCCGACTTCCAGGCCCGCGAGGGCGTGAAGCTGTCGTTCATGCCGTTCTTCGCGCAGGCGACGGTCGAGGCCCTCAAGGTCCACCCCAAGCTCAACGCCGTCATCAACAGCGAGACCAACGAGGTCACCTACCACGACGTGGAGAACCTCGGCCTCGCCGTCGACGTGCCCGAGCGCGGCCTGATGGTCCCGGTCGTCCACAACGCCGGCCAGCTCAACCTGGGCGGCCTGGCGCAGCGGATCGCCGACCTGGCCGAGCGGACCCGCACCAACAAGGTCAGCCCGGACGAGCTGGCCGGCGGCACGTTCACGCTGACCAACACCGGCAGCCGCGGCGCGCTGTTCGACACGCCGATCCTCAACCAGCCGCAGGTCGGCATGCTCGGCACCGGCGCCGTCGTCAAGCGCCCCGCCGTCATCGAGGACCCGGAGCTGGGCGAGGTCATCGCGGTGCGCTCGATGATGTACCTGGCGCTGAGCTACGACCACCGCCTCATCGACGGCGCCGACGCGGCCCGCTTCCTGGGCACGATCAAGCACCGTCTCGAGGAGGGCAACTTCGAGGCCGAGCTCGGCCTCTGAGCCCCGCCCTCGCGGCCGTCCGAGGACCCCGCCGTTCCGTCCGGAGCGGCGGGGTCCTCCCGTATGGGGGCGGCGGCCCGTTCTAGGGTGGCGGCATGAAGGTGGTCGTGTCCGGAGCGAGCGGACTCATCGGTACGGCCCTCGTGCGCGCGCTGCGGCTCGACGGGCATCGGGTGGTGCGGCTCGTACGGCGGCCCCCCGCCGATCCCGACGAGGCGCGCTGGGACCCGCGCGGCATGGTCGGTCCCGCGGCCCTGGAGGGCGCCGCCGCCGTCGTCCACCTGGCCGGGGCCGGGGTCGGCGACCGGCCGTGGACGCCGGCGCGCAAGCGGCTGATCCGGGAGAGCCGGATCCAGGGGACGCGGACGCTCGCCGAGGCCGTCGCACGGGCCGGGCCGGACGTGTTCGTCTCGGGCTCCGCGATCGGGTACTACGGCGGCACCGGCGGCCGGGAGACCGACGAGTCCGGCCCGCTCGGCGAGGGGTTCCTGGCCGAGCTGGTCCGCGACTGGGAGGCCGCGGCCGCCCCGGCGGCGGAGGCGGGCGTACGGGTCGTCCATCCGCGCACCGGTGTGGTGCTGACGGCCCGCGGCGGCTACCTCGGGCGGACGCTCCCGCTGTTCAGGCTCGGTCTCGGCGGACCGCTGGGGAACGGCCGCCAGTGGCTCAGCTGGATCACGCTGCACGACACGGTGGCGGCGCTGAAGCACCTGATCGGGACGCCCGGCACGGAAGGCACAGAGGGTATGGCGGGCCCGGTCAATCTCGTCGCCCCGAACCCGGTCACCAACGCCGCGTACACCAGGGCGCTCGGCCGCGCCCTGCACCGGCCCGCGGTCGTCCCCGTCCCGGCGGTCGCGCTGCGCGCGGCGCTGCGCGGCTTCGCGGACGAGGGGGTGCTGATCAGCCAGCGGATCGTGCCGCGGCGGCTGGAGGAGACCGGTTTCGCGTTCGCCCACCCGGAGCTCGGCGGGGCGCTGAAGGCCGCCCTGAAGGACCGGTGAGCGAGGACCGGTGAGCGCGGCCGGATCCCCGCCGCCGAGATTTCCGAAAGTCACCCTCAGCGCTCGATCATGCCCGTACGGTGAGCTTCATGAGCACCGACGGACAGCCCCACATCCTCGCCATCGGCGGCGGCGACTTCGTCCCCGACGACCGCGACGGGATGGTCCCGAGCCCCCTGATGCGCTACGCGCTCGACCTCACCGGCCAGGACCGGCCCCGGATCTGCTTCCTGGCCACCGCCTGCGGCGACGACCAGGCGCGCATCGGGCGCGCGTACGCCGCGTTCAGCCGGCTGGACGCCGAGGTGAGCCATCTGGCCCTGTTCCCGATGCCGAACGTGCCCGGCATGCGCGCGCACCTGCTCGCCCAGGACCTCGTGTACGTGTTCGGCGGCAGCGTGGTCAACCTGCTGGCGGTCTGGCGGGCGCACGGCCTCGACGAGATCATGCGCGCGGCCTGGGAGTCGGGCGTCGTGCTGGCCGGGCAGAGCGCGGGCGCGCTGTGCTGGCACGCGGGCGGCACCACCGACTCCTACGGGCCGCGGCTGCGGGCGGTGACCGGCGGGCTGGGCCTGCTGCCGTACTCCTGCGGCGTCCACTACGACAGCGACGAGCAGCGGCGCCCGCTGCTGCAGCAGCTCGTCGGGGAGGGCACGCTGCCCGGCGGGTACGCGGCCGACGAGGGCGTCGCGCTGCACTACGTGGGCACCGAGTTCGTGCAGGCCGTCTCGTACGTCCGGGGCGCCGGCGCCTACCGCGTGGAGCCGGACGGGCCCGGCACCGCCAAGGAGAGCCGGATCGACCCGCGGCTGCTCGCCGACCTCTGAGGCATAAGCTGAGGGGCGTGAGCGAGGTAGACGTACGCGCGACGGCGCGCGAACTGGTCATCGTGCATGTGGGCTTCGGGGCGGCGGCGGTGCCCTACGAGGACGGCTGGGACCTGCAGCGGCGCACCCACGAGCGCCGGGTGAACGACGAGATCCCCGACACCGTGCTGCTGCTGGAGCACCGCCCGGTCTACACGGCGGGCAAGCGCACCGAGGCGCTGGACCGCCCGTTCGGCGACCCCGGCGCCCCGGTGGTGGACGTGGACCGCGGCGGCAAGATCACCTGGCACGGCCCCGGGCAGCTCACCGGGTACCCGATCGTGAAGCTGCCCGACCCGGTGGACGTCGTCGCCTACGTCCGGCTGCTGGAGCGGATGATGATGGACGTCTGCGCCGAGTTCGGCCTGGAGACGGTCACCGTCGAGGGCCGCAGCGGGCTGTGGGTGCCCGGGACGCCCGACCGCAAGATCGGCTCCATCGGGATCCGGGTGTCGCGCGGCGTGGCGATGCACGGGTTCATGCTCAACTGCGACAACGACCTCGGCTGGTTCGACCGGATCGTCCCGTGCGGCATCCGCGACGCGGGGTCCACCTCGCTCAGCGCCGAGCTGGGCCGCGAGGTCGGCGTGGCCGAGGTGACCCCGCTGGCCGAGCGGCACCTGGCGAAGGTGCTGGGCGCGGAGGGCTACGTCCACCGCACCATCGCGCAGCTCTGACGGCCCCGGCGGGCGGCGGCTAGCCGCGCTCGGCCATCACCTTGTAGACGGCCTGGCCGTCGTCGGCCGCCGCCCGGAAGAACCGGGCCAGGCCGCCGTACGCCGGCTCCAGCGTCGCCGGGTCGGGCCCGAGGGCGGCGGCGTCCTGCACGCCGGCGGCGGCCATGGCGGCCGGGTCGTACCGGCCGGCGAGCTCCGCGTACGGTGTGGCCGCCAGCTGGTCGGCGGCGGGCTTCACCCGGTCGGGCGCCAGGTAGATGACGTCGGCGCCCAGCTCGCCCGTCCCGTCCTCGGTCAGCAGCCGGCCGCCGCAGACCACGTCGGCCTCCGGCGGGCGCCCGTCCCACGGGTCGCCGGTGATCAGGTAGTGCAGCGCCTGCCAGCCGCCGCCCAGGTCCAGGACGCAGGGGGCGGGCTGCCTGCGCCGCCAGTCGGAGGCACCGAAGATCAGGCGGGCGATCGCGCCCGGATCCCGCTCCCCTTCCAGCACGGGCGGCACCCTGAGGTACGACATGGCCAGGCCCACGGTGGATCCTCCTGCTGACGTCTCTGCTTGGCGACAGGGAGTCACCTTAGGAGATCAGGTGGTGTCCATGGGAGAAACCCTGATATCGGCCTGGTTGCGAAGTGTGATCTTCATTGCGGATGTGGGGGCACCGGGCATCGGGACGTACCCTGAAGGAGTGACGACGGTGACACCCGAGGGGCGCAAGCTCCTGCGCATTGAAGCCCGCAACAGCCAGACCCCGATCGAGCGCAAGCCCGAATGGATCAAGACCCGGCTGAAGATGGGGCCTCAGTACCGGGAGCTCATCGGCCTGGTGAAGTCCGAGGGCCTGCACACGGTCTGCCAGGAGGCGGCCTGCCCCAACATCTTCGAGTGCTGGGAGGACCGCGAGGCCACGTTCCTCATCGGCGGCGACCAGTGCACCCGGCGCTGCGACTTCTGCAACATCGACACCGGCAGGCCGGCGGCGCTGGACCGCGACGAGCCGCGGCGGGTGGCCGAGTCGGTGCGGACCATGGAGCTCCGGTACGCCACCGTCACGGGCGTCGCGCGCGACGACCTGGAGGACGGCGGCGCCTGGCTGTACGCCGAGACCGTCCGGCAGATCCACGCGGCCGTCCCCGGCTGCGGCGTCGAGCTGCTGATCCCCGACTTCAACGCCCGTCCCGAGCAGCTGGCCGAGGTCTTCTCCTCCCGCCCGGAGGTGCTGGCGCACAACGTCGAGACGGTGCCGCGGATCTTCAAGCGGATCCGTCCCGGCTTCCGGTACGAGCGCTCGCTGGAGGTCATCACCCGCGCCCGCGAGGCCGGGCTGGTCACCAAGTCCAACCTCATCCTGGGCATGGGCGAGACCCGCGAGGAGATCTCCGAGGCGCTGCGCGACCTGTACGAGGCCGGCTGCGAGCTGATCACCATCACGCAGTACCTGCGGCCGACCCCGCGGCACCACCCGGTGGAGCGCTGGGTCAAGCCCGAGGAGTTCGTGGAGCTGAACGCGGAGGCCGAGGAGATCGGGTACGCGGGCGTGATGTCGGGGCCGCTCGTGCGCTCCAGCTACCGCGCGGGCCGCCTCTACAAGCAGGCGATCGAGGCGCGCAGCAGCTGAGCGGCGCGTCCGGCGGCGTTCCCCGGAACCCGGACAAGGTCCAGACCGGACTATCCTTGTAGGCATGTCGAAAAAGCCCACGGACGGAGGCCAGGAGCGTCCGGGCCGCCTCAAGCAGATCCGCATGGTCGCCCAGGTCCTCCGGCAGGCCGACCCGAAGGCCCTGCCGATCGTGTTCGCGTCGGCGATCGGGACCCTGGTCGTCGTCATCCTGATCGGGCTGATCTTCGGCCAGCTGTGGTTCTTCATCCCGCTGGGGGTCCTGGCCGCGGTCGCCGTGGGCATGATCGTGTTCGGCCAGCTGGCGCAGCGCGCGCAGTACAAGGTGATCGCCGGGCAGCCGGGGGCGGCCGCCGCGATCCTGAAGAACATGCGCGGCGGCTGGACGGTCACCGAGGCGGTGAGCGGCAACCGCAACCTGGACATGGTGCACCGCGCGGTCGGCCGCCCCGGCGTGATCCTGGTGTCCGAGGGCCCGCGCAACCGGGTGGGCCCGCTGCTGGGCGCGGAGAAGAAGCGCATCTCCCGCGCGGCCCAGCAGGTCCCGATCTACGACGTGCAGGTCGGTGAGGAGGAGGGCCAGATCCCGGTCGGCAAGCTCCAGCGCCACCTGATGAAGCTGCCCCGCAACCTCACCAAGGGCCAGGTCGCCGAGCTGAACGACCGGCTGCAGGCCCTCCCCCGCAACATGCAGATGCCCAAGGGCCCCATCCCCAAGGGCGCCCGGATGCCGAAGGGCCCCAAGCCCAAGACCCGCTGAGGCGTCCGGCCCGGAACGAGGAAAGCGCCCCGAGGGGCGCTTTTTTCGTGCGTGCGGCTAGAAGTTGACGACGACCGTGTTGGCGGCGCGGTCGTGCAGGCCGCGGTAGTCGCGGTCCCAGACCAGCGCGGGCACGACCAGCAGGAGCAGGAACGTCCGCGCCAGCGACCAGAGCGGCCCGACCGGGCGGCCGTCGAGGCGGACGACCCGGATGCCGGCCAGCCGCTTGCCGATGGTGGTGCCGAGCAGCCCGGTCAGCAGCCAGACCATGACGCCGAACACGACGAGCGTCCACATGCTGCGCTGCGCAGGCTCCCAGTCGAACGCCCGGGTCAGGAAGGTGGCGATCAGCAGGGACACGCCCCAGTCGACGAAGAGGGCCACCAGCCGGCGGCCGTAGCCGGCGACGGCGCCGCTGCCCTTCTCCGGCAGGCCCAGCCGCGTCCCCGGCGTACCGAGGTCGGCCCCGGCCGAGCGGGCGCCTCCCAGCCACGTCTGCGTCCACCGCGTCCCCGCGGCCGGGCGCTCCTTACCGGTGCTCATGACCATACGGTATCCGCTACCTGGCCGGGCTCTTACCCGGCCCCGGGCAGGACCCCGTGGGGACGTGACGCAAACCACAGAGTGATGCGTAACACAGCCGAAACATACGGGACACGGCCGGGAAACGGCCGGTTCCTAGGCTGCCGGGAGCCGTAAAGCGCCCCAAGGAGGCTGGATGTTCAGCAGCGCCGATGAGGTCCTGAGCTTCATCAGGAACGAGGACGTGCGTTTCGTCGACTGCCGGTTCGTGGACCTGCCGGGCAAGATGCAGCACTTCACGTTCCCCGTGGAGAGCTTCGGCGAGAGCGTCTTCACCGAGGGGCTGATGTTCGACGGGTCGTCGGTCCGCGGGTTCCAGGAGATCCACGAGTCCGACATGCTCCTGCTGCCCGACCCGGGCACCGCGGTGCTCGACCCGTTCCGGCAGCACAAGACGCTGATCCTGAACTTCTTCGTGCACGACCCGCTGACCGGCGAGGCCTACAGCCGGGACCCGCGCAACGTCGCCAAGAAGGCCCAGGACTACCTGCGCGGCACCGGGATCGCCGACACCTGCTACTTCGGCCCCGAGGCGGAGTTCTACATCTTCGACGACGTCCGCTTCGAGACCAAGGAGAACGCGGGCTACTACTTCCTCGACTCGATCGAGGGCGCCTGGAACACCGGCCGCGAGGAGCCCGGCGGCAACCTGGGCGCCAAGCCCCCGTACAAGGGCGGCTACTTCCCGGTCCCGCCGATGGACCACTACACCGACCTGCGCTCGGAGATGGTCGCCCAGCTGATCGCCTCGGGCATCCAGGTCGAGATGCAGCACCACGAGGTCGGCACCGCCGGCCAGGCCGAGATCGACTTCCGCTTCGACACGCTGCTGAAGACGGCCGACAACCTGCTGCTCTACAAGTACATCGTGAAGAACGTCGCGCGCGCCGCCGGCAAGACCGTGACGTTCATGCCCAAGCCGATCTTCGGTGACAACGGCTCGGGCATGCACTGCCACCAGTCGCTGTGGAAGGACGGCTCGCCGCTGTTCTACGACGAGGTCGGCTACGCGGGCCTGTCGGACAACGCGCGCTACTACATCGGCGGCCTGCTCAAGCACGCGCCGTCGCTGCTGGCGTTCACGAACCCGACGGTCAACTCGTACCACCGCCTCGTCCCCGGCTTCGAGGCCCCGGTCAACCTGGTCTACTCGCAGCGGAACCGGTCGGCCTGCATCCGGGTGCCGATCACCGGCTCCAACCCGAAGGCCAAGCGGATCGAGTTCCGGGTGCCCGACCCGTCCTGCAACCCGTACCTGGCGTTCTCGGCGATGCTGATGGCCGGCCTGGACGGCATCAAGAACAAGATCGAGCCCGCCGAGCCGGTCGACAAGGACCTCTACGAGCTGCCGCCGGAGGAGGCCCGCGCGATCCCGCAGGTGCCCGGCTCGCTGGAGGGCGTCCTGGACTCGCTGGAGGCCGACCACGACTACCTGCTGGAGGGCGGCGTCTTCACGCCGGACCTGGTCGAGACGTACATCGCGATGAAGCGCGAGTTCGAGATCGACCCGATCCGCCTCCGCCCCCACCCCCACGAGTTCGAGCTCTACTACGACATCTAGGCCGCGTGGCCGGCCCGCCGGAGCCCCCGCCGTCCTTCCGGGCGGCGGGGGCTCCGGCTTGCGGGAAGAACGCGGGGGCGGTCCTGGTTTGCGATGATCGGGGAGCGCGGACGATCAGCGCGAACCATCACCGGGCGAGCGAGGGAGCTCCTGATGACCGCCGTGAACGTGAAGCGGACCGACGACGGGTTCGAGGCGACCAACGACCGCGGGGCGCGGGTCGCGATCGGGTCCGGCGACGAGGAGGGCGTGTTCACGCCCGTGGAGCTGCTGCTGGCGGCGCTGGGCGGGTGCGAGATCGTGACGGTGGAGCCGCTGACGGCCAAGCGCGGGCACCGGCTGGTGCGGCTGGCCGCGACGGTGTCGGCCGACAAGATCGCCACCAGCACGCTGGGCACGATCCGGATCGAGTACGACGTGGAGCTGCCCGACGGTCCCGAGGGCACCGCGAAGGCGGACGAGGTCTTCAGGGCCGTGGCCAAGCGGGTCAACGAGCGCTACTGCACCGTCGGCAACGCGCTCAAGGAGCCGATGAAGGTGGAGCAGATCCTGCCCTAGCCGCAGGTGGTGCCGTTCCGGGGGACGTCGCCTTCCAGGAGGTAGCGGTCGACGGCCTTGCGGACGCAGGCGTTCCCGGTGCCGTACGCGCCGTGCCCCTCGCCCTTGAGGCTGAGGAGGGCGGCCTTCCCGCCGAGTTCGCGGGTGAGGGCGGGCGCCCAGGCGTACGGGGTGGCGGGGTCGCCGGTGTTGCCGACGACGAGGATGGGCGCGGCGCCCGGGGCGCTCACCTCGCCGGCGTCGCGGTCGCCCTTGACCGGCCATCCGGTGCACTGGAGGAGGCCCCAGGCCATCGAGGGCCCGAAGACCGGTGACGCCTTCGTGAAGCGCGGGACCAGCCGCCGCACCTGGTCGAGGGTGTGGCGTTCGGCGGTGTCGGCGCAGGTGATGGCGGTGTTGGCGGCGACGGAGTTGGTGTAGCGGCCGTCCGGGCGGCGGCCGAGCTGGAGGTCGGCGAGGGCGAGCAGCTTGCTCCCGTCCTCCGCGTCGGCGGCCTCGGTGAGGCCCTCGCGCAGCACCGGCCACAGGTCGGCGGAGTAGAGCGCGGCCATGACGCCGGTGACGCCGAGGCTCTGGGTGAGGGTCCGGCCCGCCGGGTCGCCGGTGGGCAGCGGCCGGGCGTCCAGCCCGCCGAGGATACCGCCCACCTTCGCGAGCACCTGTTCCCCGTCGCGGCCGAGCGGGCAGGCGGTCGTGCCCTGGCCCGCGCAGGACGCGGCGAACGCGCCGAGCGCGCGCTGGAACGCGGCGGTCTGCTGGAGGTCCAGCTCCACGTCGCCGATCCTGGTGTCCACGGCGCCGTCCAGGACGGCCCGCCCGACCGTGCGCGGCTTCTGGTGGGCGTAGCTGCCGCCGAGCCACGTCCCGTACGAGATCCCGAAGTAGTGCAGCCGCGCGTCGCCCAGGACGGTGCGGACCACGTCCAGGTCGCGGGCGGCGGAGGGCGTCCCGACGTACGGCAGGACGCGGCCGGCGCGGGCCTGGCAGCCCTTGTCGTAGGACAGCCGCGCGTCGAGGAAGGCGCGCTCCTCGGCGGCGTTGTCGGGCGAGTCGTCCATGGCGGTGAGCTCGTCCATCCGCCGGTCGTCGACGCAGGTGACGGGGGCGCTGCGGCCCACCCCGCGCGGGTCGAGGCCCACCAGGTCGTACCGGGTGCGGAGGCGCTCGTACCGGTCGAGGGACTCGGCGAGCGCGTCGACGCCGGAGCCGCCCGGGCCGCCGAAGTTGAAGACCAGCGACCCGATCCGCTCCCCCGGGCCGGTCGCGCGGGCGCGGATGAGGGCGAGGCTGATGGTGTCGCCGTCCGGCTCGGAATAGTCCAGCGGGACGGTGACGGTCGCGCATTCGGGGGCGGGCGCGGGCGCCGGCGAGCGGGACGGGGAGCCGGTGCGCGCCCGCAGGTCGCGGCACGGCCCCCAGGACGGGCGCTGCCCGGTGATCGCGGCCGGCAGCCGGTCCTCGGGGCCCGGGTCCGGGGGCTCGCCGCCGCCGCCCGAGCAGGCCGGCAGCGCGCACAGGACGAGGGCCGACAGGGCCGCGGAGGCCGCGCCCGTGCGTCCCATCACCCCTCCGTTCCGATCACGGGGGGACGCTGCTGGCCTACCCATCGTCCTGGAGAACGATGCGTGCGGACCCCTGACCTCGGTCTACTCCGCGACCCCGAGACGCCTCACCCGAAAGTCCGGATCCCGCGCCAGGGTCGTACTACTCAGGTCTGAGAGCAAGACCGTCCGCGCCGGTGATCTCAAAAGGACGGCCGCGCGGCAGAGTTGCGAGCATGGCGCAAATCGCCCCGCCGCCCCCCGGCGGCCGCACCGACCAGGTCCGCGAGGCCACCCCGCCGCGGACCGCACGGCCGCCGCTCCCGCGGGCGCTCACCGCGCCGCCGCTGTGGCGGGAGCTGCTGCTGATCGCCCTCTTCTACGCCGCCTACTCGCTGACGCGCATCGTCCTGGTCCAGGACGGGCCCGCGCAGGCGTTCGCGAACGCCGACCGGATCCTCGGGTTCGAACGCGCCATCGGGATCGACATCGAGCTGGCGATGAACCAGACGCTGCTGTCGGTGTCCTGGCTGGCGCGCACCGCCAACGTCTTCTACGCCACCGCGCACTTCGCGGTGACGCTCGCGGTGGTGGTGTGGATCTACCGGAGCCGGCCGCACGACTACCGCTGGCTGCGCACGGGGCTGATGGCCGCCACCGGGCTGGCGCTGATCGGCTTCTGGCTGTTCCCGCTCGCGCCGCCGCGCTTCCTGGGGGACGAGGGCTTCGTCGACCCGGTCACCGCGCTGAACTCGCTGGGCCTGTACTCGGGCGACGCCTCGGGGTCGTTCACCAACCAGTACGCGGCGATGCCGTCGATGCACGCCGGCTGGGCGCTGTGGTGCGGGTTCGCGCTGGTGCGGCTGGCCACCCGGCGCTGGCTGAAGGCGCTGGGCGTGCTGTACCCGCTGACCACGGTCGCGGTCATCCTCGCCACGGCCAACCACTACCTGCTGGACGCGGTCGCCGGGATCGCGCTGATCGCCGGCGCGCTGGCGGTGTCGTGGCTGCTGTACCACCGCTACCCGGCGCAGCTGAGGCGGCTGGGGGCGCGGGCGGCGGCCCCGGTGCTGCGGCACGCCGCGTTCCTGCTGATCGTGCCGCCGCGCGCGAAGGCTCCCGCGCCGGCCCCGGAGACCGTCGGGGGCGTCTCCGGGGCCCGGCCGGGCAGGGCCGCGGACGTCCCGAAGCAGGCGGCCCGTGACCGGGCGGCCCGTGATCAGGTGACGCCGTAGAAGACGCGGTCGACGACGGCCCTGGCCCGGCGGGCGTGCCTGCGGTAGTCCTCCAGCAGGTCGCCCGTCCCGGGGTAGCCGAGGACGCGGGCGGCGGCGCTGCGCTCCTTGTGGTGGTCGGTCGGCAGCAGGTCGGAGGCGCGGCCCCGGACGAGCATCACGGTGCCGCGGATGCGGGTCGCCAGCCGCCACGCCTCCGCCAGGACGGTGGCGTCCTCGGCGTCGAGGAGGCGGGCGGCGGCCGCCGCGTCCAGGGCCGCCAGCGTACGGGTGGTGCGCAGGGCGGGGACGTCGTGGCCGTGCCGGAGCTGGAGCAGCTGGACGACCCATTCGACGTCCGACAGCCCGCCCGGCCCGAGCTTGGTGTGCAGCCTGCGGTCGACGCCGCGCGGGAGCCGCTCGGACTCCATCCGGGCCTTCAGCCGCCGGATCTGCCGTACGGCGTCGTCATCGATGCCGTCCTCGGGGAAGCGGACCGGGTCGATCAGGGCGCGGAACCGCTCGCACAGCTCCGGGTCGCCGATGATCGCGTCGGCGCGCAGCAGCGCCTGGCTCTCCCAGGGGGCCGACCAGCGGGCGTAGTACGCGGCGTACGAGGCGAGCGTGCGCACCAGCGGCCCCTGCCGGCCCTCGGGCCGCAGGTTGGGGTCGATCTCCAGCGGCGGGTCGGGGGCGGGCAGCGCGAGCAGCCGGCGCAGCTCCTCGGCCACCGCGTGCGCGGCGCGGCCCGCCTCCCGCTCGTCGGCGCCCGGCAGCGGGTCGTGCACGAACATCACGTCGGCGTCGCTGCCGTAGCCCAGCTCGTGGCCGCCGAACCGGCCCATCGCGACGACCGCCATCCGCGTCGGCAGCGGCTCGCGGCGCTCGGCCTCCATCTCGTCGATGGCGGCCCGGAGGGCGGCCTCGACGGTCACGGCGGCGATGTCGGTGAGCGCCTCGCCGACCTCCCGTACGCCGGTGAGGTCGAGCAGGTCGGCGACCGCCACCCGGAACAGCTCGCGGCGGCGCAGCCCGCGCACGACGGCGACGGCGTCCTCGGCGGAGGCCCTGGCGCCCCCTTCGGCGGACGCGCCCGGCTCGGTACGGCGGCGGACGGCGGCCAGCGCCTCGGTGCGCAGCGCCTCGTACGGGCGGGGTGCCAGCTCGGCGGAGTCGCCGAGCATCGTCACCGCCTCGGGGGCGCGCAGCAGCAGGTCGGTGGCGTACCGGCTGGAGCCGAGCACCCACGCCATCCGCTCGGCGACGGTCACCTCGTCGCGGAGCAGCCGCAGGTACCAGGGGGTGGTGCCGAGGGCGTCGCTCACCTGCCGGAACCCGAGCAGGCCCGCGTCGGGGTCGGGCGCGTCGGCGAACCAGCCGAGCATCACCGGCAGCAGGGTCCGCTGGATCGCGGCGCGGCGCGAGACGCCCGCGGTGAGCGCCTCGATGTGCCGCAGCGCCCCGGCCGGGTCGTTGTAGCCGAGCGCGACGAGCCGGGTCCGGGCGGCCTCGGGGGTGAGCCGGGCCTCCTGCCCGGGGAGCCGCGCGACGGCGCGCAGCAGCGGCCGGTAGAAGAGCTTCTCGTGGATGCGGCGGACCTCGCGGGCGTGCCGCCGCCACAGCGCGGTGAACTCGCCGACCGGCTCGGTGCGCAGGCCGAGGGCGCGGCCTAGGCGGCGCAGGTCGGCGGGGTCGTCCGGCACCGTGTGGGTGCGGCGCAGCCGGTGCAGCTGGACGAGATGCTCGACGCGGCGCAGGAACCGGTACGCCGAGGTGAGGGCCGCGGCGTCGTCGCGCCCCACGTACCCGCCCGCCGACAGCGCGGTGAGCGCGCCCAGCGTGCCGGCGCCGCGCAGCGTCTCGTCGGCGCGGCCGTGCACGAGCTGGAGCAGCTGGACGGCGAACTCGACGTCCCGCAGCCCGCCGGGGCCGAGCTTGAGCTGCCGGTCGGCCTCGGGGTCGCGCTCGTTGAGGTGGGCCTCGACCCGGCGGCGCATGCCCTGGACGTCCTCGACGAAGCCCTCCCCCGCCGCGGCCTTCCAGATCAGCGGGGTGATCGCCGCCAGGTAGCGCTCGCCCAGCTCCGCGTCGCCGGCCACCGGGCGGGCCTTGAGCAGGGCCTGGAACTCCCAGGTCTTGGCCCAGCGCTCGTAGTAGGCGCGGTGGCTGGCCAGGGTGCGCACCAGCGGCCCGGCCTTGCCCTCGGGGCGCAGTCCGGCGTCCACCTCCCAGAGGGCGCCCTCGGGGGTGCTGGTGGAGCAGGCGCGCATGAGCGCCGAGGCGAGCCGGGTCGCGGTCCGCAGCGCGGCGTCCTCGCCCGTGCCCTCGCCGTCGCGGGCCTCCGCCACGAAGATCACGTCGACGTCGCTGACGTAGTTGAGCTCGCGGCCGCCGCACTTGCCCATGCCGATCACCGCGAGCCGGCAGGACGCGTGCCCGGGCACCTCGGCGCGGGCGACGGCGAGCCCGGCCTCCAGCGCCGCCGCGGCCAGGTCGGCCAGCTCGGCCGCCACCGCCGCGACGTCCGCGACGCCGGCCAGGTCGCGGCCGGCCAGGGCCAGCAGGTGCCACCGGTACTCCGCCCGCAGCGCCACCAGCACCGCGGTGCCCGCCTCCGCGGCGACCGGCTCGGCGGCGTCCGGATCGGCGCCCACGGCCGCCAGCAGCGCCGCGCGGAGCCCGGCGGCGCCGGGGGCGGGCTGGAGCGCTCCAGCCTCGTCCAGCGCCCGCCAGTGGCCCGGATGCCGGACGAGGTGGTCGCCGAGGGCCGCGCTCACGCCGAGGACGGCGGGCAGCCGCTCGCGGACGGTGCCGTCCTTGCCGAGCGCCGCGCGCAGCTCGCCGCCCTCCCCCGCCGCGTCGGCCGCCGCCAGGAGCCGCAGCAGGCCGTCCAGCGCCAGGTCGGGGTCCGCCGTACCGCCGAGGGCGTCCAGCGCGTCGTCGTCGAGGGCGGTGCCCGCGCGGGCGGCCTCCAGCAGCGCGCGCTCGGCGCGGCCTGCGTCGGTGAACCCGAGCCGGGCCAGCCGGCCGGTCAGGGAGGGACGGCGGTCGGATGTCCACGGCTCGCTCACGGCCTCAACCGTAATCCGGTACGGCCCGCCGCCGAGCGCGATCGGGCCCCCGGAAAGGTTGCGATTTCGCTGCGTTACCCTCACCATCGCCCCCGACCAGGCGTTACGCCGCTGGCCGGTGGCGGCCGGGAGGGGCCGGGCCGGCTACAGGACGGCGAGCAGCCGCCGGCGCTCGAACTCGGTGACCTGGCGGCGGTACTCCTCCCACTCCGCGCGCTTGTTGCGCAGGAAGAAGTCGAAGACGTGCTCGCCCAGCACGTCCGCCATCAGCTCGCTGCGCTCCATCGCGTGGATCGCCTCGTCCAGGCTCTGCGGGAGCGGCTCGATGCCCATCGCGCGGCGCTCGGCCGAGGTCAGCGCCCACACGTCGTCCTCGGCGCCGGCGGGCAGCTCGTACCCCTCCTCGATGCCCTTGAGGCCCGCGCCCAGGATGGCGGCGAACGCCAGGTACGGGTTCGCGGCGGTGTCCAGCGACCGGAACTCGATCCGCGTCGCGTGGCCCTTCTGCGGCTTGTACATCGGGACGCGGACCAGCGCGGACCGGTTGTTGTGCCCCCAGCAGATGTACGAGGGGGCCTCGCCGCCGGCGCCCGCCGTGGAGCCGACGCCGCCCCACAGCCGCTTGTACGAGTTGACGAACTGGTTGCACACCGCGGTGAGCTCCGCCGAGTGCCGCAGCACGCCCGCGATGAACGCCCGGCCGACCTTGGAGAGCTGGAACTCGGCGCCCGGCTCGTAGAAGGCGTTGCGGTCGCCCTCGAACAGCGACATGTGGGTGTGCATGCCCGAGCCCGGGTGCTCGGTGAACGGCTTCGGCATGAACGAGGCGTTCACCCCCTGCTCCAGGGCGACCTCCTTCATGACCAGCCGGAACGTCATGATGTTGTCGGCGGTGGTGAGCGCGTCGGCGTACCGCAGGTCGATCTCCTGCTGGCCGGGGCCGCCCTCGTGGTGGCTGAACTCCACCGAGATGCCCATCGCCTCCAGCATCGTGATCGCGTTGCGCCGGAAGTCGTGCGCCGCGCTGTGCGGGGTGTGGTCGAAGTAGCCGCCGGCGTCCACCGGCTCGGGCTCGCCGCCGTCCTCCGGCTTGTCCCTGAACAGGTAGAACTCGACCTCGGGATGGGTGTAGAAGGTGAAGCCGAGATCGGCGGCCCGGGCCAGGGCGCGCTTGAGCACGTACCGCGGGTCGGCGAAGCTGGGCGTGCCGTCCGGCATCAGGATGTCGCAGAACATCCGCGCCACGCCGGGCGCCTCGCTGCGCCAGGGCAGCACCTGGAACGTGGACGGGTCCGGCTTGGCGATCATGTCGGCCTCGTACACCCGGGCGAAGCCCTCGATGGCCGAGCCGTCGAAGCCGATGCCCTCGGCGAACGCCCCCTCCAGCTCGGCGGGCGCCACCGCCACCGACTTCAGGAACCCGAGCACGTCGGTGAACCACAGCCGGATGAAGCGGATGTCGCGCTCCTCCAGCGTGCGGAGCACGAACTCCTGCTGACGGTCCAAGGCCCTCTCCTCTGACGACGCCGTGCCCGCGTCCGGCCCGTTCCCGGTGGTCTTCCCGGTGCGCGAGGGCCGGCGTTTCCGCAGGTGCTGACAGGTCTGGCTAGCTTGCAGTATGCCCGGCGGCTGTTACCGCGACGTTACGTACGACGATCGCCGCTTCGGCCTGGAGCGAAACCACCCATAACACCGTTCCAAACTCTGCCATACATCCCGGGATGCCCCGCACCGCGCGCGGGCGGGGCATCCCGGCGCGGTTCAGCCGGCGTCCCCGCCGGCCTCGCGGGCGTCCCCGACGCGGGCGGCGGCCGGGTCCAGGACGCGGGACAGGAACGTCCGGGTGCGCTCGTGCCGCGGGTCGGAGATCACCTGGGCGGGCGGGCCCTCCTCGACCACGACGCCGCCGTCCATGAACACCACCCGGTCGGCCACCTCGCGGGCGAAGCTCATCTCGTGGGTGACGACCAGCATGGTCATCCCCTCCTCGGCCAGCTCCCGCATGACGCCCAGCACGTCCCCGACCAGCTCGGGGTCCAGCGCGGAGGTCGGCTCGTCGAAGAGCATCACCTCCGGGCCCATGGCCAGCGCGCGGGCGATCGCCACGCGCTGCTGCTGGCCGCCCGACAGCTGCGCCGGGTACGCCCCGAACTTGTCGGCCAGCCCGACCCGTTCCAGCACCTCCCGCGCGGTCTTCTCGGCCTCCGCCTTGCCGCGCTTGAGCACCTTCCGCTGCGCGATGGTGACGTTCCCGAGCGCGGTGAGGTGCGGGAAGAGGTTGAACGACTGGAACACCATGCCGATCCGGCGGCGGACGGCGTCGATGTCGACCTCCGGGTCGGTGACCTCGGCGCCGGCGACCCGCACCGTCCCCTTCGTCGGCTCCTCCAGCAGGTTCACGCAGCGCAGCAGGGTGGACTTGCCCGACCCGGACGGGCCGATCACGCAGACCACCTCGCCCGGCTCGACGTGGAAGTCGATGCCGCGCAGCACCTCGTTGGCCCCGAACGACTTGTGCAGATCCCTGATCTCGATCGCGCCCCGCTCGCCGGGCGCCGCGGCCGTGTTCTCCGGCTCGCTCATCGGGTCCCCCTCCGCTGCCGGGCCTCCAGCCGCCGCGCCAGCAGGCTCAGCGGGATCGTGAGCAGCAGGTAGCAGATGCCGGCCACGATGATCGGCGTGGTGTTGCCCTGCTGGCCCGCCAGGTCGCGGCCGAACTTCGTCAGCTCGCGCTGCTCCAGCGTGACGCCCAGGAAGAGCACCAGCGAGGAGTCCTTGCACAGCAGCACCAGCTGGTTCGTCAGCGGCGGGATGATGATCCGGAACGCCTGCGGGATGATGATCGAGACCATCGCCCGGCCGTGCGACATGCCCAGCGAGCGGGCGGCCTCCAGCTGGCCGCGCGGCACCGCCTCGATGCCGGCCCGGATCGTCTCGGCCATGTACGCGGTCGCGGTCAGGCCGAGCGCCAGGCCCGCCTGCCCGGCGACGCCGCCGGGGACGTTCGCCCCGGGGAAGGCCAGCGGCACGCCGACACCGACGAAGATGAAGATCAGCAGCAGCGGCAGCCCGCGGAAGATCTCGATGTAGACGGTGGCGAACCAGCGGTACGGGGCCACCGACGACAGCCGCATCAGGGCCACCACGAGCCCCGCCACCAGGCCGAGCACGAAACCGAGCCCGGTGTAGACGGCCGTGTTGAGCAGCCCGACCGTGATGATCTCCGGGAACAGCTCCTTCGCCACGTCCAGGTTGGCGAAGTTGGCCCGCAGCTGCGGCCAGTCGGCCAGCAGCACGATCACCAGCACCACCGCGAAGAACAGCGTGTACTGGCCGCCCAGGCTGAGCCGGCGGCGGCGCCGCCGGGACATGCCCGACGGCGCCGCGGTCTTCACGGGCTCGGCCGTCACGGCGTACCGCCGCCCGATCCGTCGGTCTTGGGCATCGGGCCGAGCCACTTCTCGTACATCTGCTTGTACGTGCCGTTCGCCTTCGTCTCGGCGATGACCTGGTTGGTCAGCTCGACGAGCTTGGGGTTGTGGCCCTTGCGGATCCAGAACCCGTACTGCTCACCGGTCTCCAGGTTGGCCACGATCGAGTACTTGGCGGCGGTGGCGGGGTCCTTCAGCCAGACCCGCACGACCGGGTCGTCCTGCACGATCACGTCGACCTGGCCGGTGCGCAGCCCGTCCAGCTCGGCCGTCGAGTTGTCGAAGGAGCGGGGGTCGAAGCCCTTGCCCTTGACGAAGTCCTCGCCGGTGGTGGACGCCTGGGAGCCGAGCTTGAGCTTCTTGGTCTTGACGTCGTCCAGCGAGGTGATCCCGCTGTCCTTCTTGGCCAGCAGCGCCTGGGTGGCGTCGAAGTAGGGCTTGGACACGTCCATGAACTTGGTCCGGTCCGGCGTGATCGTCATGCCGCCCATGACGATGTCGCACTTGCCGGCGTTCAGCGCCGAGCCGGTCTTCATGGTCTCGAACGGGGTGTCCACGATCTTGTGGGTGACGCCCAGCTTCTTGGCCACCAGGTCGATCATGTCCACGTCGAACCCGACCACCTTGCCGCCCTTCTCCTCCTGGAAGGGCGGGTAGGGCAGGTGGGTGCACGAGGTCAGCGACCCCTTCTTGATGAGCTTGACGCCCTGCACCGTGGCGCCCTCGTCGCCGCCGCAGGCCGTCGCGGCCGCGAGCGTGAGGGCGACCGCCGCCGTTCCCAGCGCGAGGCGCCGGGGGGTTGGTACGGACACGATTCCTCCTGATTTTATGCAGACCGCCGGACCCTACCGCGCGGCGCGCCGGCGGGGCGGCCCGCCTCCCCCTTCCATTTCCCGAAATTTGACGTGGCGATCATCGGTCCGGTCTCGGAATGATCAATAACGTGGTTCCCGTCGTGGACGCCTCACTGCTTCTCTCGCTCACCGACCGCGCCGCCTCGCTGGCCGCCCCGTCGGTCATGCGCGCCGACGCCTGGAAGCTCGGCGAGCGGGTCGACGCCTGGGCCCGCGGCCGCGGCCTGGTGCTGGGCGACCCGGACACCTCGCCGCTCGGCCGGGCCCGCTGCGAACGCCTCGCCGCCCGCCTCTTCCCCACCGCCGAACCCGCCCGTGTCGAGCTGTTCGCCCGCTGGCTGACCTGGACGTTCGCGCTGGACGACACGCTCGACGAGACCTCGGTCGCGGGCAGCGCCACCAGCGTCGACGCGGTGTTCGAGGACCTCACGAGGGCGCTGCGCCGCGGCCACGCCAGCCCGGGGGCGCGCCCGCTGGAGACCACGGTCGTGGAGCTGTGGCAGGCCACCGCCCGGCTGATGAGCCGCGAGTGGCGCCGCCGCTTCCTGGCCCATCTGGACGAGCACCGCGCGGGCTGCGCCGAGCAGGCCGTGCACCGCCGGATCCGGCGGCTGCCCGCGCCGGGCGAGTACGCGGCGCTGCGCCGCCGCGGCGCCGCCCCGTACCTGTACGACCTGGTGGAGGCCGTCCTCGGGGTGGAGCTGCCGGAGCGGCTGCTCGGGCTGCCGGCGTTCCAGGACCTGCTCCAGGGCACCGCCGACGTGCTCACCTGGTCGAACGACGTCGCCTCGTACGGCCGCGAGTCGGTCCTCGGCGACGCGCACAACCTGGTGATCGTGCTGTCGGCCACGTACGGCGTCGATCCCGCCCGGGCCGGCGCCCGGGTCGCCGAGCTCATAGCGGCCCGCTCCGACGGGGTGCTGGCCCGGGCGCGGGCGATGGTCGGCGTGATCGACAGGCTGCGGCTCGGCCCGGCCGAGAGCGGCGCCGCCCGCCAGGTCGTCCGCGTCCTGCTGGGGGCGCCGCGGGCGCACATCGACTGGCTGGCCGAGTCGGGCCGGTATACCTCGGGATCGAACGGGCATCGTCTGGACGCGCTGGCCTCGCTCCGCTGACCGCGGGGCGGGACTGGCACGGAACGGCACTTCTCGTCATAATGACGATACTCATTCGTCTGCTTTAGGCTGGTTGACGTGGCACAGCTTCGGATCGCTCTCGCACAGGTGAACCCGACGGTCGGCGATTTGGAGGGCAACGCCGGCCTCATCGTGGAATGGACGCGGCGCGCCGCCGACGCCGGCGCGCACCTGGTCGCCTTCCCCGAGATGGCGCTGACCGGGTACCCCGTCGAGGACCTGGCCCTGCGCTCCTCCTTCGTCGAGGCGTCCCAGCGCGCCCTGGAGGACGTCGCCCGCCGGCTCGCCGGCGAGGGGCTCGGCCATGTCCCCGTCGTCACCGGCTACCTCGACCGCCGCCCGCTCAGCCTGCTGCGCGCCGGCATGCCCGCCGGCTCCCCGCTCGACGCCGCCGCCTGGCTGCACCAGGGCGAGGTCCTCGTCCGCTCCGCCAAGCACCACCTGCCCAACTACGGCGTCTTCGACGAGTACCGCATCTTCGTCCGCGGCGACACGCTGCCCGTCGTCCGGGTGAACGGCGTGGACGTCGCCACCGTCATCTGCGAGGACCTCTGGCAGGACGGCGGCCCCGTCAGCGTCACCTCCACCGCCGACGCCGGACTGCTGCTGGCCGTCAACGCCTCCCCGTACGAGCGCAACAAGGACGACTTCCGCCTCGAACTGTGCGCCGACCGCGCCCGCGAGGCCGGCTGCGCGCTCGCGTACGTCAACATGGTCGGCGGCCAGGACGAGCTGGTCTTCGACGGCGACTCCCTCATCGTCGGCGCGGACGGCGCGCTGCTCGCGCGCGCCCCGCAGTTCGTCGAGCACCTGCTGCTCGCCGACCTCGACCTGCCCGCCGCGTCCCTGGAGCCGGTCACCGGCACCGTCAACGCGGGCGACGGCACCATGATCACCATCGACCACCGGGTGGTGGACGAGGAGGTCCTGCCCGCGTACGAGCCGGTCCCGCCCGCCGCCACCGAGCCCCTCCCCGACCTGGCCGAGGTCTACGGCGCGCTCGTCCTCGGCACCCGCGACTACGTCCGCAAGAACGGCTTCCGCTCGGTCCTGCTCGGCCTGTCCGGCGGCATCGACTCCGCCCTGGTCGCGACCATCGCCGCCGACGCGATCGGCCCCCAGGACGTGCACGTCGTCCTGCTGCCCAGCCGCTACTCCACCGAAGGCTCGGTCACCGACGCCGAGGACCTGGTCAAGCGCCAGGGGCTGCACTCCCGGATCGTCCCGATCCGCGGCATGGTGGACGCGTTCGAGGCCGAGCTCGACCTGCACGGCCTGGCCGCCGAGAACCTCCAGGCCCGCATCCGCGCCAACGTCTGGATGGGCCTGTCGAACGAGCACGGCCACCTCGTCCTGACCGGCGGCAACAAGAGCGAGCTGGCCACCGGCTACTCCACCCTGTACGGCGACTCCGCCGGCGGCTTCGGCCCCATCAAGGACCTGACCAAGACGATGGTCTGGGCCCTCGCCCGCTGGCGCAACACCCAGGTCGGCTCGGACCTGCCCTTCCTCCACCCCTTCGAGGAGGAGCCCATCCCCGAGGCCATCATCGTCAAGGAGCCCTCGGCCGAGCTGCGCCCCGACCAGAAGGACCGCGACACGCTCCCGCCGTACGACGTCCTCGACCCCCTCCTGGTCGACTACGTCGAGCGCGACATGGGCCGCGACTCCCTGGTCGCGGCCGGCCACGACCCCGCCCTCGTGGACCGCGTCATCCGCCTGGTCGACCTCGCCGAGTACAAGCGCCGCCAGTACCCGCCGGGCCCCAAGATCACCGCCAAGAACTTCGGCCGCGACCGGCGCCTGCCCATCACCAACCGCTGGCGGGAGCCCGCCCGCGGCTAGCGCGACCCGCCAGGGCGCGCCGCGTCACGCTCGGTGGTGGTTCTGACCCGGCCAGGTGGTCTCCGGCTCGTACGGGTCGGGGTCCACGCCGGGGACGGTCTGCTCGCACCAGACGACCTTGCCGGTGGAGGTGCGGCGGGTGCCCCAGCGGTGGGCGAGCTGGCTGACGACCAGGAGGCCGCGGCCGTTCTCGTCGTCATCCGCGGCGTGCCGGAGGCGGGGCAGGGCGGCCGAGTGGTCGCGGACCTCGCAGACCAGGGTGCGCTCCAGGAGGAGGCGCAGCTCGATCGGCTTCTCCGGGGCGTACCGGAACGCGTTGGTGATCAGCTCGGAGACGATCAGCTCGGTCGTGTAGACCAGCTCCTCCAGGTCCCACTCCTCCAGCTGCGCGCGGACCAGGCCGCGGGCGCGGCGGACGGCGGCCGGGTCGGACGGCAGGGTCCAGGACGTCCACTTGTCGTCGGGCAGGCGGCGCAGCCGGGCCAGCAGGACGGCGATGTCGTCGCGGTGGTGGTCGGCGTACACGCCGGCGAGGGTGGCCTTGGCGAGGTCCTCCATGGAGCGCTCGGCGGTGCCGGGGCCGAAGATGCCGCGGAGCCGGGCCAGCCCGTCGTCGATGTCGCGGCCGCGGTTTTCGACCAGGCCGTCGGTGTAGATGACGAAGACGCTGCCGTCCTCGACCGCGAACTCGCGGCTCTCGATGGTGGCGGTGCCGGCGACGCCCAGCGGCGGGGCGGGCGGTATCCGCAGGTACTCGTTGTCGCCACCGGGGCCCACCAGCAGCGGCGGCAGGTGGCCGGCCGAGGCGACCTCCAGGGTGCCGGAGGTGGCGTCGTACACGGCGTACACGCAGGTGGCGAAGTGCGGCTCCTGCTCGCCGAGCTCGATCATCAGCTCGTGCATGACGTGCAGCGCGTCGGCGGGCGGCAGTTCGAGGTTGGCCAGCGTGTGCAGCGCGGTGCGCAGCCGGCCCATGGTGACGGCGGCGCGCACGCCGTGCCCGGCGACGTCGCCGACGATCAGCGCGACCCGGGCGCCGGGCAGCGCGATCGACTCGTACCAGTCGCCGCCGACCTCGACCAGCTTGCTGCCGGGCAGGTAGCGGTGCCGCACCTCGACCGAGGAGGGCGCCGACAGCCGGTGCGGCAGCAGGCTGCGCTGCAGCGCGAGGGCGGTGGCGCGTTCCCGGCTGAACAGCCGGGCGTTGTCGATGACGATGGCGGCGCGGGCCGCGAACTCCATGCCGATCTCGACGTCGTAGGCGTCGAAGCGGCGGAAGCCGGGCACCCGGGTGCAGGCGATGAAGCCGAGCAGGGTGTCGCGGGCGATCAGCGGCAGCAGCACCATCGAGACGCCGGTGAGCAGCTCGCCCGCCGGGTTGCGGCGCCAGCGTGCGGCGATGTCGCCGGCCACGGCCGCGTCGACGTGCGGCAGGTGGACGGGCTGCGCGGACTCCAGGACCTCGCGGTACGGGGTGCCCTCGGGGTAGACGAGCACCTCGCCGACCGGGAACGTGGCCGTCCACATGGGGTTGCCGTCGTCGGAGGTGACCGCGATGCGGCGCAGCACCGCC
Organism: Spirillospora sp. NPDC029432; assembly: GCF_040703975.1. Taxonomy (NCBI): domain Bacteria; kingdom Bacillati; phylum Actinomycetota; class Actinomycetes; order Streptosporangiales; family Thermomonosporaceae; genus Spirillospora; species Spirillospora sp. NPDC029432. The sequence continues at coordinate 21,168 of NZ_JBEZWH010000065.1, read as the reverse complement.
GCGCCCGACTCGCTGTGCACCTCGTCGGCCGCCACCAGGCTCTCCAGCACCAGGACCGAGGCCGTGGTGCAGTAGTGCGGGACGATGACGTCGACCAGGCCCTTGGCGGACTGGTCGAGGTCGAGCGAGGCGCCGAACCGGGTGAGCGGATCGTCCATCAGGGCGCGCCGCATGAGGGCCGGGTCCTGGTAGCGCTCGCTGGGCGGCAGCGGCACCCGCACGTGCAGCAGCCCCATCGGCGCCTCGCCGCCGACCATGGGCTGCGCGGTGATGACGGCGTCGGCCGACGGGGCGCCGCCGTTGGCGGCGATGCCCTGGCCGCCGCGGCGGACCGGGAGCACGGCGGTGCGCTCCTGGCCGGCGGCGATGGCCTCCAGCAGCGCCTCCATGTCGGCCTTGGCCTCGTCGTCGACGAGCTCGCCGGGAGTGCGGCCGATCAGGTCGCCGGGCGCGTGCCCGAGGACGGCCGGCGCGTTGGGCCCGCACTGGACGATGCGCCGCGTCCCGTCGATCGCCAGGACCAGGGTGCGGGACGCGGAATCGGCGGTGGGCGCGTCGCCGCGCGACGCCATGACGGATCTCACCAGACGCGCTCCAGACAACCGGTCGTCCTATCACTCCCAGCGACAGTATGAGGCATGAGGCACGATCCAGGGAGAAGATCACAGCGCACTGGGCGAAATGGTGCAGAACTTCTAACTATGAGGACCATGCTTGTGGCCGATCGGGCGTCCAGGAAGCCCGATAGACGACCACTTTCGGCCTTTATGCGCCGTCTGTCCCAGTCGCAATGCCCCTGAGAAGAGTGTCGACGACCGACTCCGGGAAGCCCTCCGGCACGCGGTCCCGCGGGGTCTTGTGGGCCAGCGAGCCGACCAGGAGGGCGATCGCCACCTCGACGTCGAGATCGCGGCGGAGCTCTCCGCTCTCCACACCCCTGAGGAGCACGCGGCGCAGCACCTCCCGGCGCGGCAGCAGCACGTCGTGCCGGTAGCGCGCGAACAGCTCCGGATGCTTCTCGGCGCTGCCGACCACGTTCCAGAAGCAGCGCGCGTGCCGGTGGTCGCGTTCGGCCCCCATCGCCTTCGCGATCATCAGCAGGTCGTCGCGTACCGACACCCCGGCGGGCTCGCTCAGCGGCGTCTTGACCGCGGCCAGCGCGCCGACGATCAGCGCCTCCTTGTTGGGCCAGCGCCGGTAGATGGTGGTCTTGCCCACCCCCGCCCGGGCGGCCACCGCCTCGATCGACACGCCCGCCACGCCGGACTCCTCGCCCAGCAGGTCGAGCGTGGCCTCGATGATCGCCTTCTCGGCGCGCTCGCTGCGCGGCCGGCCGGGGCGGCCCGCCGGCTCAGTCAGTCGCTCGGTCATGTCGGCACCATTCTCGACCCCTCGCGCGGCCCGCGTCACACGCGGGCGGCCTCCCGCCGTTCCGCCTCTCCGGCGGGGACGCCGGCGCGGTCGCGGCCGGGCAGCCATTTCAGCACGACCAGCGCGCCCAGGAGCGCGATCCCCGCGCCCGCGCCGCCGGCGATCTGCATGCCGTGCACGAAAGCGCCGTCCGCGGCGGCGACCAGGCCGGGCACGCCGAGCGCCTCGGCGACCCCGTGCGCGCCCTCGATCGACTGGCCGGCCGCCTCGCGCGCCGGATGCGGCAGCGCGTCCAGCCGGCCGCCGAGCCCGTCGCGGTAGACCGACGCGACCAGCGAGCCGAGCACGGCGACGCCCATCGCGACCGCGACCTGCCGGGCGGTGTTGTTGAGCGCCGACCCGGCGCCCGCCTTCTCGCGCGGCAGCGCGGACATCACCGACTCGGTGGCGGGCGGCATGACGTTGGCCATCCCGGCGCCCTGGACGAAGAAGACGGTCCCCAGCAGCCACAGCGGCGTCTCGCCGTCGATCCCCATCGCCCAGTACGAGGCCAGCGCGCCCGACACCAGCAGCAGCCCGCCCGCGCACACCGCCTTCGCCCCGAACCTGCGGACCAGCGCGGCGCTGCGCGGCGAGAAGATCAGCTGCGCCGCGGCGAACGGCAGCAGCATCGCGCCCGACTCCAGCGCGCTCATGCCGCGCACCGACTGCAGGTAGAAGCCGATGAAGAAGATCATCCCGGACGCGGCGAAGAAGACCAGCGCGATCGCGGCCACCGCCGCCGACAGCCGCGGGTCGCGGAACAGCCGCACGTCCAGCGCGGGATGGTCGGTGCGCGCCTCGTGCCAGGCGAACAGCCCCAGCACCGCCAGGCCCGCCCCGATCGGGCCGAGCACGCCGGGCTCCAGCCAGGCGCCGCGCTCGCCGCCCTGGATGATCCCGTACGAGAGCGCGACCAGCCCCACGATCGACAGCAGCACGCCCGCCGGGTCGAGCCGCCCCGGGTCGGGGTTGCGGGACTCGGGCACCAGGAAGACCATCAGCACCGTGCCGAGCACGATGACCGGCACGTTGATCAGGAAGACCGAGCCCCACCAGAAGTACTCCAGCAGGAGCCCGCCGGTCACCGGGCCGATCGCGATCGCCAGCCCGACCGCGCCGCTCCAGATGCCGATCGCGCGGGCGCGCTCGTGCGGCTCGAACACGTTGGTGATGATCGACAGCGTCTGCGGCATGATCGCCGCGCCGCCCAGCCCCATCAGCGCCCGCGCCCAGATCAGCTGGTCAGGGGTCCGCGCGTACGCCGACAGCAGCGAGGCGAGCGCGAACACCGCCATCCCGGCGACCATCACCCGCTTGCGGCCGAGCCGGTCGCCGACCACCCCGAAGGTGAACAGCAGCCCGGCGAAGACCAGCGTGTACGAGTTGATCGCCCATTCCAGCTGGCTCTGCGTCGCGCCGAGCCCGGCGTCCGGGTCGGCGATCGTCTTGAGCGCGACGTTCAGGATCGTGTTGTCGAGCACGACGACGAGCAGGCTGAACGTCAGCACACCGAGGATGTACCAGCGCCTGCGCCTGATGGTCTCGGTGTCCACGGGCACTCCCTGCTCCGGCGATACGGCGGCGTTTCGTATTCGACTCCCCCGAGCGTACGACCACCCCGAACGATACGCAACCGTATCGTTTCGTAAGACGGTCGCGGGCCGGAGTGGGCTCGGCCGCACGGGAATCTGGGGGGTATGCGAATCGTTGGGTCAGTGGGATCATCGAACCCGTCCGGGTACGCCACCGTGGCGCCTCGAGACTGGAGGTACACCGTGTCTTCTTCCGCTGCCCCCTCGCAGCAGAACGCCCAGCCGAACGCCCTCTACGGCGGCAAGGGCGAGCGCCGGGTCACCGTGCGCGACATCGCGGCCGCCAAGGAGCGCCGCGAGAAGTGGCCGATGCTCACCGCGTACGACGCCCTCACCGCGCGCGTCTTCGACGAGGCCGGCATTCCGGTGCTGCTCGTCGGCGACTCCGCCGCGATGGTCGTCTACGGGTACGACTCGACGATTCCCGTCACCGTCGACGACCTCATCCCCCTCACCGCCGCCGTCGTACGCGGCTCCAAGCGCGCCATGGTGGTCGCCGACCTGCCGTTCGGCTCGTACCAGACCGGGGTGGCCGAGGGGCTGGCCACCGCGACCCGCTTCCTCAAGGAGACGGGCGCGCACGCCGTCAAGCTGGAGGGCGGCCGCCGCGTCCTGCCGCAGGCCGAGGCGATGGTCGCCGCCGGCATCCCGGTGATGGGGCACCTCGGCCTCACCCCGCAGTCGGTCAACGCCTTCGGCGGCTACCGGGTGCAGGGCCGCGGCCAGGCCGGCGACGAGCTGATGGCCGACGCCAAGGGGCTGGAGGCGGCCGGCGCGTTCGCGGTCGTGCTGGAGTGCGTCCCCGAGGACCTGGCCGCCAAGGTCACCGCCTCGCTGTCGATCCCGACGATCGGCATCGGCGGCGGGAGCGCCACCGACGCGCAGGTGCTGGTCTGGCAGGACATGGCGGGGCTGTCGCCGCGCACCGCCAAGTTCGTCAAGAAGTACGCCGACCTCGCCACGATCCTGGGCGACGCGGCCCGTACGTACGCCGACGAGGTCGCCGGCGGCGTCTTCCCGGCCCCGGAGCACGCCTACCACTAGTGCCCGCCCCGGCGCGAGGCCGTGCCCCCGCGGCGCGGCCTCGCGCCGTCGCGTTCGCGGAGGTCAGTCGGGCGAGATCGTGGAGAGCCGGCCGGGCGCGGCGGCGGGGAGCGGTTCGACCGTGATCTCGTCGCGGAGCGTGTCCACGGCGGCGCTGAGGACGTCGGGGCCCGCGACGTTCATCAGCAGCAGGCCGAGGTTGAGCGCCATCTGGGCGTCGGTCATCTCGCTGCCCGCCAGGGCGTCGACCGCCGTGCGCAGGTCGGCCTGGTCCTCGGCGGAGACGTTCTGGAGCAGGCCCAGGCAGTACGTGGGGAGCGCCAGCCTGGACTTGGCGAACGAGACCCCGCGCATGATGTCGCCGGCCTCCTGCGCCCGGGTCTTGGCCTGCATGCGGTCCACCCCGCGGTCGGCGGCGGCCAGCAGCGAGGTCAGCAGCGTGCTCGGGCCGACCGCCACGTCCTCGTCCCCCACCCGGACGGTGAACACCGCGCTGCGGAAGATCATCATGGAGCCGAGGCTGGCCGCCAGCACCTGCGTGGCCGCGGCCACGTCCGGCGACTTCACCCCGAACTTCCAGCCGAAGGTGTGCAGCAGGAGCAGCGAGCCCGCGCCCGCCGCGCCGTTGATCAGCACGTACGCCCAGGTGCTGGGCACCCGGATCAGCGTCGTCGGCCGGTCCCGGTAGCGGCTGATCAGCTCGGCGATCCCGACCAGGCAGCTCAGCGAGACCGCGACCAGGTAGCCGATCATTCAGCGAGCCGGACCAGCTCGTCGACCTCGCGCTCCACGGCCACCAGGCCCAGCCCGGCCAGCCGCTCGACGGCGTCGGCGACCTCCAGCAGGCCCAGCCCGGTCGCGTGGCGCAGCTGCTCCAGGGTCTGCGGGCCGCGGTCCCCCAGCCGTGCCAGGACGCGCCGGCAGGCGCCGGTCAGCCCGGCGGCGTCCGGGGCGTCGCCCGGGTCGGGATGCCCGGACGGCGGCGCGTGGGACGGGCCGCCGGCACGCGCGGCCGTGATGCCGCCGCCCCTTCCGGAGGTCGTGAGGAACGTGCTCCAGGGATCTGCCGACCGGATCTGCCTCATCTTCACCTGCCCTGTGACATTCCGATCCTACGGCGCATCGCCCGCTCGTAGCGGCGTATACCCCTATGTCGCCATTTGGACGCACGGGGGCCGCCCGCCGCTCCGCCGTTCTCCGCTCAGGACGGATCCGCGTCGCCGTCGGCGCCGTCCGGCGAGTGCCGGGTGCGGTGCGAGGAGCGGGCGACGATCAGGCGGTCGCCGGGCTCCAGCCGGGCGCAGGCGGCGTCGTCGTACGGCAGCGCCCGCCCGTCCCGCACGATCGCGATGGCGGGCTCGCCGACCGCGCCGATGGGACCGCCGATCTCCCGCTCGCGGATGTCGCGCTCGACCAGGTCGAGGCCCGCGCCCTGCTCCAGCAGGTCCTCGATGACCTGGCTGACGAACGGCTGGCTGGTGGACACGCCCAGCAGCCGGCCCGCCGCCTCCGAGGAGGTGATGACGTGGTCGGCGCCGCTCTGCCGCAGCAGCGGGACGTTCTCCGACTCCCGGACCGCGGCCTGGATCTTCGCGCCCGGGTTGAGCTGCCGCGCCGTCAGCGTGACCAGGACGGACGTGTCGTCGCGGGCGCTGGCCACGATCACCACCCGGGCCCGGTCGACGGCCGCCTGCCGCAGCACCGAGCTGCGGGTGGCGTCGCCGACGATCCCGGCCAGCCCGGCCTCGGCGGCCTCCGCCACGATCCGCGGATCGGGGTCCACCACGACGATGTCCTCGCGGCGCACCCCGGTGGTGAGCAGCGTCTTGACGGCGCTACGGCCCTTCGTGCCGTACCCCGCCACCACGATGTGGTCGCGCACCCGGGCCCTCCAGCGGTTCAGCCGCCAGTCGGCGCGGGTGCGCTCCGCCAGCACCTCAAGGGTCGTGCCCACGAGGACGATCAGGAACAGCACCCGCACCGGCGTGACGAAGACGATGTTGACCAGCCGCGCCCCCGAGCCGACCGGCGTGATGTCGCCGTAGCCGGTCGTCGACACGGTGACCGTGGCGTAGTAGAAGCAGTCGAGCAGCGACAGCGTGCCGCCGGCGTTGTCGCGGTAGCCGTCCCGGTCGGCGTAGACCACCGCGACCACCGCGAACAGCAGCAGCAGCGCGATCCCGACGCGCTTCAGGACCGCCGCCACCGGCCCGGTACGTGCCGCGGGCAGCAGCACCCGCGGCCGGTCCGCGCCTCCCCTGTCGCCCTCCACGTTCAGAACGGTACTGCCCGCCGCCGATCAGACGTCGGTGATCCGCAGCCCGGCGTGCGCCTTGTAGCGGCGGTTCATCGAGATGAGGTTGGCGGTGAACGCCTCGACCTGGCCGGCGTTGCGGAGCCGGCCGCCGTACACGCCGCGCATGCCGGGGATGCGGCCGGCGAGCGCCTGGACGAGGTCGGTCGCCTCGCGGTCGTCGCCGAGCACCAGGACGTCCAGCTCCATCTCGCCGACCTCGGGGTCCAGCAGCAGCTTCGCCGACACGTGGTGGAACGCGGCCACCACCCGGCTGCCGTCCAGCACGGCGGCGGCCTGCTGCGCGGCGCTGCCCTCCTCGACCTCCAGCGGGAACGCGCCGCGCTTGTCGAAGCCCAGCGGGTTCACGCAGTCCACGACGATCTTCCCGGCCAGCTCGTCGCGCAGCGACTCCAGCGTGGCCTTGTGGCCCTCCCACGGGACCGCCACGACCACCACGTCGGACTCCCCGGCCGCGACGGGGTTCTCGGCGCCGCGCACCGGCAGGTCGGAGCCCAGGTCGTCGGCCGCCTCCTGGGCCCGCGCGGCCTTGCGGGAGCCGATGACGACCTGGTGCCCGGCCAGCGCGAACCGCCGCGCCAGCCCCTTGCCCTGGTCGCCGGTCCCGCCCAGGATCCCGATCGTCAGGCCGGACACGTCGGGGAGGTCGTACGGGGTCTTCTGCTCAGTCATGATTGCGAGTCTGCCAGGTGGCCCGGCCGCCGCTCCGTACCGGCCTGGCGCATCACGGAAAACGCCCCTTCGCGCACGGCCGGTTACGGCACCATGGAGGCGTGGACGCCGAGCAGATCACGATGCTGCGCGAGGTGCTGGCCGCGACCGGGTGGCTGGAGCGCACCGGGGAGTTCGGCCGGGCGCTGCGGACGAGCGCGCGCACCCCGGGCGGGCTGCTCCTGGTGGGCACCCCCGCCGAGGACCCCTGGCATCTGGCCGCCCATCTGGACGACGAGAGCCGGCTGGCGGCGCTGCCCGGCCTGGCGCCCACGCTGGTGCGCTGGTCGCCGCCGCCGGGCGCGCCCGCCCACCTGGCGGTCGGGCTGGACCGGCTGGAGGCGGCGCGGCGCGGCGAGACGCTGTTCGTGGTCGCCGAGGAGGCCGCCCCCGTACCGCTGCTGGAACGGGTCGACGACGCCCGCCGCACCGGGGCGGTGGTGCTGGCGCTGGAGGGCGGCGACCGGGAGCTGCGCGGGCTGGCGCACGAGTCGCTGACCGTGCCGGCCGAGGAAGCCCTGGTCAGCTTCGACGGCGCCCAGCACCTGGTCAGCGCGGCGGCCGGGGCCCCCGAGGGGCGGGGCGGGCGGGCCCGCGGCCCCCGCGGCCTCCGGGACCGGCTGGCCCGGCTGCTGGACGCCGTCAGCGGCCCGACGGTCGACGAGCGCGGCCTGGGCTAGCCGCGACCCGCGCCCGGGAGGGCCGGTCTAGTCGTCCTCGTCCTGCGCCCGCCACGCCTCGTTGCGCTTGCGGGCCAGCTCCAGCGCCCCGGCCGCGGCGGTCTGCGACTCGTACGGTCCCATCCGGTCCTTGTTGGGGCAGCCCGCGCCGTGCTCGACCTTCATGTGCCTGAGGCAGAACCACCAGTCGCCGTCGTCCTTCATCCCGGCCCTCCCTTGATCCAGCCGCCCGCCTCAGGATTCGTGCCCAGGCGGGGCTGACTACACTCGCTCACTATGACGACCCAACTACTCCGGCCCGGCCGCGTCTCTCCCATGCGCAAGGTTCCCGCGCACATCCCGCGCCCGGAGTACGTGGGAAAGAAGCGTCCCAGAACGGGCGAGCCCGACGTCAAGACGCCCGAGATCATCGAGAAGATGCGCGTCGCGGGGAAGATCGCCGGCCAGGCGCTGGAGGAGGTCGGCAAGCACATCCGGCCGGGCGTCACCACCGACGAGCTCGACGTGATCGGGCACGAGTTCCTGCTCGACCACGGCGCGTACCCGTCCACGCTCGGCTACCGCGGCTTCCCCAAGTCGCTGTGCACCTCGATCAACGAGGTGATCTGCCACGGCATCCCGGACGACACGGTGGTGCGCGACGGCGACATCATCAACATCGACATCACCGCGTTCATCGGCGGGGTGCACGGCGACACCGACGCCACGTTCCTGTGCGGGGACGTCGACGAGGAGTCGCGGCTGCTGGTCGAGCGCACCCATGAGGCGATGATGCGCGGGATCCGCGCGGTGAAGCCGGGGCGGGCGCTGAACGTCATCGGGCGGGTCATCGAGTCGTACGCCAAGCGGTTCGGCTACGGCGTGGTCCGCGACTTCACCGGCCACGGGATCGGGACGACGTTCCACTCCGGGCTGGTGGTGCCGCACTACGACGACCCGGCGGCGACCACGCTCATCGAGCCGGGGATGACGTTCACGATCGAGCCGATGCTGACGCTGGGTTCGTACGACTACGACATGTGGGACGACGGCTGGACGGTCGTCACCAAGGACCGCCGGCGGACCGCCCAGTTCGAGCACACGCTCCTGGTGACCGACGACGGCCACGAGATCCTGACCCTTCCCTGACGTACCGATGACCATGCTCGCGGGTACAAAAAGGATCTAGAGCCAGAACATCGCCCAGACCGGCTCGGGAGAGCGATGCTCATGAGAGCCCCAGTGCCGTACGAACCCCGTGTCCCGTCGGACAGCATGCCGCCGGGACGCGCGGCCGTGAGCGTGACATGGGCCGCGCTGCCCTTCCTGACCCTCGGGTACGCGACCCCGTTCACGTTCGCGGCGGCGGCGCTGTGGCGGCGCAGCGCGCATCTCGCGGTGGCCTCCCTGGCCTATATCGGGATCTTCGTCCTGCTGCTCACCCTGCTGCCGGACATCGACAAGGAGCAGGGCGGCACGAGCAGCGCCGTGGGCGTGCTGACGTTCCTGCTGTCCATCGTGGGCTGCGGGCACGCGTTCCTGATCCGCCGGAAGGTGTTCGACCCGGACGGGCTGTCGGGGGTCGACAACGAGGCGGCGATCGAGCGGGTCCGGCGGCAGCGGACGCTGCGGGCGCGGGCCCGGGAGCTCGCCGCGCGCGATCCGGGCCTGGCCCGGGAGCTCGGCATCGGCCGGCCCGACCTGCCCCGCCAGTACAACGACGGCGGCCTGGTCGACGTCAACCACGCGCCGGCGGAGGTGCTGACGATGCTGCCGGGCGTCACGCCGGAGCTGGCGATCAAGATCGAGCGGGTCCGGAACGAGACCGGCGGCTTCATGTCCGCCGAGGAGTTGGCGGCGCTGGCGGGCCTGCCGCCCACGCTGACCACCGAACTGGGCGAGTACGCCGTCTTCATCCGCTGAGTCCGGGTAAAGGACGGGTGTGGCAGCCAAGAAGGGCGTGGCCCGGAAGGGCCCGGCGGGCGAGGACACCGACAGGCTCGCCGAGTACCGCGGTAAGCGCGCCGCGTCCAAGACCCCCGAACCCGTCCCCTCCGAAGGCCCCTTGCCAGAGGGGGACGACGACACGTTCGTCGTCCAGGAGCACCACGCGCGCAGCCTGCACTGGGACCTGCGCCTCGAACGCGGCGGCGTCCTGGTCTCCTGGGCGGTGCCCAAAGGGATCCCGGCCGATCCGAAGACCAACCACCTCGCGGTGCACACCGAGGACCATCCGCTGGAGTACGCCTCCTTCGAGGGCGACATCCCCAAGGGCGAGTACGGCGCCGGCCAAATGACGATCTGGGACCGCGGCACGTACGAGACGGAGAAATGGTCGGACCGTGAGGTGAAGGTGGTCCTGCACGGCACGCGGGTGTCCGGGCGGTACGTCCTGTTCCGTACCGGCGGGAAGAACTGGATGATCCACCGGATGGACCCGCCGGCCGACCCGGACGCCGAGCCGGTGCCCGAGAGCGTCCGGCCGATGCTGGCCGAGGAGCGCGACCGGCTGCCGCGCGACCGGGCGGGGCACGCGTACGAGTTCGCGTGGGGCGGCCGGCGGCTGCTGGCGTACGTCGAGGGCGGCCGCACCCGCTTCACCGACGCCCGCGGCCGCGCGGTCGGCGGCCCGGCCGGGCTGGGGTCCCGGCTCGGCGCGGCGCTGGGCGCCCGGCCCGCCGTCCTGGACGGCGAGTTGGCCGAGGTCGAGGGGCGCGAGACGTACCTGCTGTCCGACCTGCTGTACCTGGACGGCCGGTCGCTGCTGGACGCGCCGTACGAGGAGCGCCGCGAGCGCCTGGACGGGCTGGAGCTGAACTCGGCCCGCTGGCAGACGTCGCCGTGGTATCCGGGCGAGGCGGACGCCGTCCGCGACGCGGCCCGCGCCCAAGGGCTGCCCGGCGTCCTCGCCAAGCGGCTCGACTCACCGTACGAGCCGGGGAGGCGCTCCGGCGCCTGGCGTCACGTCCCGGTCTGACCGCCCGCCCCGGCGTACGAGCCGAGCGGGATGACCAGCGGCGCGCCGGTGACCGGGTCCTCGATGACGCGGGCGGGGAGGGCGAAGACCTCGTCCAGCAGCGTCTCGGTGAGGACGTCGGCGGGCGGGCCCGCGGCGACGACCGCGCCGCCGCGCATCGCGACGAGGCGGTCGGCGTAGCGGGCCGCGAGGTTGAGGTCGTGCAGCACCATGACGATCGTGCGGCCGTCGGCGTCGTGCAGCCGCCGCACCAGCTCCAGCACCTCGACCTGGTGGGCCAGGTCGAGGTAGGTGGTGGGCTCGTCGAGGAGGAGCAGGCCGGTGTCCTGGGCGAGCGCCATGGAGATCCAGGCGCGCTGGCGCTGGCCGCCCGACAGCTCGTCCAGCGGGCGGTCGGCCAGGTCGCGGATGCCGGTCCGGTCGAGCGCCGCGTTCACGACGTCCTCGTCGCCGGCCGACCACTGCCGGTACCAGGCCTGGTGGGGGTGGCGGCCGCGGGCGACCAGGTCGGCGACGGTGAGGCCCTCGGGGGCCTGCGGGGCCTGCGGCAGCACCGCCATCCGGCGGGCGACCTCCTTGGTGGACAGCCTGGCGATGTCGGCGCCGTCCAGGACGATCTCGCCGCCGCGCGGGCGCAGCAGCCGGCCGAGGCCGCGCAGCAGCGTGGACTTGCCGCAGCCGTTGGGTCCGATGATCGCGGTGACGCCGGCGCCGCCCAGGTCGAGGGTCAGGCCGTCCACGATCAGCCGGTCGCCGTACCCGAGCCGCAGCCCGCGCGCTTCCAGGGTCGTCGCCGCGTCTTTCACAGGGTGGCCTTTCGCCGGGACCGTACGAGCAGGTAGAGCAGGACGGGCGCGCCGAGCACGGCGGTGACCACGCCGACCGGGAGTTCGAAGCCGCCGAACGCGGTCCGCGCGACGAGGTCGGCGCCGACGGTGAGGACCGCGCCGACGACGGTCGCGCCGACCAGCGGGGGCTGGCCCGTCCCGGCCAGCCGCAGCGCGATCTGCGGTGCGGCGAGCGCGACGAACTCGACGGGGCCGGCCGCGGCGGTGGCGACCGAGGCGAGCACGATGGCCGCCAGGATCAGCAGCGAGCGGTCGAGGTTCACCCGCAGGCCGAGGCCGCGGGCGGGCTCGTCGCCGAGCCCCAGCGCGCCGAGCGCGAACGCGCCGATCAGGACCAGCGGGACGAGCACGGCGAGCACGAGCGCCAGCGGGCGGACGTGCTCCCAGCCGCGCGCGTTGAGGCTGCCGGTGATCCAGGCCATCGCGCGGCCCGCGTCGTTGACGTCGCCGAGGGCGAGCAGCCACCACTTGACGTTGGCGGCGACGCCCGCGAAGCCGATGCCGATCAGGACGAGCCGGTAGCCGTCCAGGCCCTGCCGCCAGGCCAGCACGTAGACCAGCGCGCCGCCGGCGAGCCCGCCCGCGAGCGCGGCGGCCGGGATGCCGACCGAGGCCAGCAGTCCGCCCGCGCCGCCGGCGGCGCTGCCGGCGGCGATGGTCAGCGCGACCACGGCGACGCTGGCGGCGTGGCTGACGCCGAGCACATCGGGGCTGGCCAGCGGGTTGCGGGTGATGGACTGGGTGAGCGCGCCGGCCAGCCCGAGGGCCGCGCCGACGAGCGCGCCGGTGAGGGCGCGCGGCAGCCGCAGCTCCATCACGACGAAGCGGTGCTGCCCGTCGCCGAGGAACGTTCGGAAGACCTCGCCGACACCGATCGGGAAGTCGCCGCGGCCGATGCTGAGCGCCATCAGCAGCGCGAGCACGGCCAGCCCGGCGGGGACGACGAGGGCGGGGCGGAGCCGTACCCGGAACGACACCCGGCCGGCGCGCAGCGCGCGGGGCTCGGTCAGCGCGCTCACAGCCGCACCGGCTTCCGGCGCCGCACCAGCGCGATGAAGAACGGCCCGCCGATCAGGGCCAGCATGATGCCCACCTCCAGCTCGCCGGGGCGGGCCACCAGCCGCCCGGTCACGTCCGCGGCGAGCAGCAGCGCCGCGCCCAGCAGCGCGGAGAACGGCAGCAGCCAGCGGTGGTCGGGCCCGGACAGCGCCCGGGCCAGATGCGGGACGATCAGCCCGAGGAACGCCAGCGCGCCGCAGGCCGCCACCGCCGCCCCGGTCAGCAGCGTGATCGCGGCGATCCCGACCGCGCGGGTCAGCCAGATCCGGTGGCCGAGCGAGCGGGCCACGTCCTCGCCGAGCGCCAGCGCGTTCAGGCCGGGGGCGTTCAGCATCGCCAGCACCAGGCCGAGCAGCACGAACGGCAGCAGGCCGGCCAGCAGCCCGGCGTCGCGGCCGGCGAGGGCGCCCGCCTGCCAGAACCGGTAGGTGTCCATGGCCTGCCGGTCGAGCAGGACGAGCCCGGCGACCAGACCGTGCAGGCCGGCGGTCACCGCGGCGCCGGCGAGCGCGAGGGTGAGCGGGGTGGCGCCGCCGCGGCCCGCGCCGCCCAGCACGAAGACCAGCACGCTGGCCACCAGCGCGCCGGCGAACCCGAACCAGATGTAGGTCCCCATGCCGGTGACGCCGAAGGTGAAGATGCCGAGCACCATCGCGAACGCCGCGCCCTGCGTGACGCCGAGCAGCCCGGGGTCGGCGAGCGGGTTGCGGGTGTGGCCCTGGGCGAGCGCGCCCGCCACGCCGAGCGCGGTGCCGGCGAGCAGGCCGAACGCGGTGCGCGGCAGCCGCAGCGACCGGACGACGATGTCCTCCTCGCCGCCTGAGGGCGCGAGCAGCGCGCTCCAGACGCCGGCCGGGGGCACCGTCCTGGCGCCGATCATGACGCTGGCCAGCGCGGCGAGCAGGACCAGCAGCGCCAGCCCGAGGAGGACGGCCGGGCGGTGCCGGCGCAGCGCGGCCATTGGTCCGCCCGCGCGCGCGGCATGCGGCGCCCCCCGATGGACCGTTCCGATCACTGCAGGGGGCCTCTTCCGTCGCTGGTCAGAATATGCTTAGGTAAGCCTTGCCTAAAGAAGGCAAACCTACCTGAATCACGCGAAGGAATAGTAGATGAGGAAGTCGTCGATCCGGCGCGCGGCCGCCGGTATCGCCGTCGCCACGCTCACCACCCTCGGCCTGGCGGCCTGCGGCTCCTCCGATGGCGGCGGGAGCGGGACACCGATCCGCACCGTGCAGCACGCGCTGGGCAGCACGAAGATCTTCAAGGAGCCGAAGCGGATCGTCGCGCTCGACCAGACGTTCGTCGACACCGCGGTCACGCTGGACACCGACGTCCTCGGCTTCACCACCTTCACCGCGAACGAGCAGAAGCTCCCCGGCTACCTGAGCCAGGCGGCGGGCGGCAAGCACACCGCGAAGGCGCAGACGGTGGGGACGCTCAGCGAGCCCAGCCTGGAGAAGATCAGTGCGCTCAAGCCCGACCTGATCCTGTCGGCCAAGATCCGGCACGAGGCGCTCTACGGCAAGCTCTCCCAGATCGCGCCGACGGTCTTCAGCGAGACCACCGGCGCGACATGGAAGGAGAACCTCCGCCTGACCGCCAAGGCGCTGGGCAAGGAGCAGCTCGCCGAGCAGCGGATCAAGGAGTTCGAGACCCGCGCCCGCACGATCGGCGACGCGGTGGAGAAGAAGAACGGCGGGAAGATGCCGGCGGTGTCGGTGGTGCGATTCACCGACGAGCCCACCGTCCGGCTCTACACCGAGAACAGCTACGTCGGGATCATCCTCAAGGACGCCGGCTTCCCGCGGCCGGAGGGCCAGCCGACCAGCGACAAGATCGCGGTCGATCTGAGCGAGGAGCGGATCAAGGACCTGGACGCCGACGAGATCTTCCTCGCCCGGTACGCGGACGAGTCCGGCAAGTCCTCCCAGGTCCAAACCAAGTTCAAGAACAACCCGCTGTGGGGCCGGCTGGCCGGCACCAAGCGGGAGGTCTCCGACGAGACCTGGATGCTGGCGGTGGGCCTGCAGGGCGCCCACCTCGTACTGGACGACCTGGCGAAGTTCTTCGAAGTCGACGCGGCGAGGACGGCCTGATCGAGATGACCACTGTGGCAGGCGGCGAGCGGACGGACACGACGACCGAGACGGCCGAGGCGGCACGGCCGCTCGCCGACCTGCTGCGGGCGGCGCACGACGCGTACCCGCTGGCGCTCCTGCCCGGCCTGGGCGCGCCCGACGACCGGGCGGGCTACCTCACCGCCGACGACCCGCGGCTGTGGGAGGCGCTCGTCGCCGACACCCGCGAGCGGTACGACGCTCCCGCCCACATCGCGGCGGCGCTGGCGTGGAAGGGCTACGCGTACTGGGTCTCGCTCCCGGTCACGCTCGGCTGGACGCTGAACCGCCGCGTCCCGCTGATCGCGGCGCGCGACGCGCTGGTGCGGCCGCTGGCGGAGTCGCCGTTCGTGTCGGTGGGGCTGCGGGACGTGCGGTTCGCCGTCACCGCGTCCGACCCGTGCGCCGGAACGCCGGGCACGGTCGTCGTCCCGGACGAGGGGGCGCTGCTCGCCCTCGTCCGCGAGACCCTGGTCGGCGGCCACTTCGAGCCGCTGATCGAGTCGCTGCGCGCCACCACCCGCGCCGGCGCGCGCGGGCTGTGGGGCACGGCGGCCGAGGCGCTGTCCGCGCCGCTGTACGGCCACGGCTCGGAGCTGCCGGGCGCCGCGGCGGCCGTCGACGGGCTGATGGCCGGCCTCGGGAAGCCGCTCGCCGGGCTGATGGAGATGGAGAACGGGTCGCCGCGCCGCCGCACCTGCTGCCTGTGGGTGGCGCTCCCCGGCCGCGACGCCTGCCCGTCCTGCTGCCTGTCCCGCTGCCGGTAGCCCCCTCGGCGGGCCGCGGCCGGGAACCGGAACACCGCACTCGCCATCAAAGGGACACAACGCACCATCGGCGCGCCGCCCCTGAAAACGATCTTTCAGGGATTACAGTCGGTCGCGGCCGGGACACGTGAAGAGCGGGGGGACCGTCGGATGATGGGGCAGACGCACGCCCTCAGCGGCGCGCTGGTGTGGCTGGGCGCGGTGCCGATCCTCAGCCAGGAACGGCTGCTCGGCGACCACGCGATCTCCCTGTCCCCGGCCCAGCTGCTCGCCGGCGCCGTGGTCTGCGCGGGCGCGGCGCTGCTGCCCGACATCGACCACCACAACGGCCGCATCGCCAACACCTTCGGCCCCATCACCAAGAAGCTGTGCAAGTGGGTGGGCAAGGCGTCCGGCGGCCACCGCCAGGCCACCCACTCGCTGCTGTTCGCGGTCCTGATGGGCCTGGCGATGGACGCCCTGGCCACCCACTTCGTGTACGGCTGGTGGGCCGCCCTGTTCGTCATCGTCGGCTTCGGGCTGCGCGGCATCGGCCTGGACTTCGAGGGCAAGGAGCCGCAGTCCGCGCTGGCCGACTGCGCGGTCGCCGCGTTCGCCGTCTACCTGATGCACGACCTCGACATGAGCTTCGCCGGGTTCGCCGTGGCGCTGGGCTGTATCGCGCACGTGGTGGGCGACTGCCTGACCCCGCGCGGCTGCCCGGTCTTCTGGCCGATGAAGTGGCGGATCGACGTCCCGCTGATCCCCCGTACCGACGGCAAGGTCGAGCGCTGGGTCGTCACGCCGCTGCTGACGCTCGGCGTCGCGATCCTGACCATCCGCTCGGTGCTGGGCGACATCACCACCAACTGGCTGACCCGCGGCTGACTCCCCCGGCTAGTAGCGGGTGACCAGGGCGATCCGGTCGTGGTCGATGAGGAAGCCGTCGGAGACGAAGGTGACCTCGCCGCCGTACTCCAGCGCGGTCTCGATGACGTCGTCGACCAGGTCGTCCACCACGCCGTGGCCCTTGAGGCTGCCGATCCGGCCCGCGACCGGGATGCTCTCGCCCCCGCTCTTCACCCCCGGCGAGTAGTAGCCGCGCTCGACGACCAGGTGCTCGCCGCGGCCGCCGTCCACCAGCCGCGCGACCTCCTGGAGGCCGGCGGCGTAGCGCTGGAAGCCGCGCGCCGCCTCCAGCTCGGCCAGCACCGCCACCTCGCGCAGGTCGTCGTACGCCTGCAGGACCGGCCGCGCCAGCTCGGCAAGGGCGCTCGCGGACGCGCGCTCGTAGCTGCCGTCGATACGGCCCGCGACGGTGACCCGCGCCCCGGCCAGCTCGTCGAAGCACGCCTGGAGCCGGGTGACGCCCGCGACGACCACCGGCCGCCGGTCGCGCGCGAGGACGCGGTCGAGGCGGGCCTGCACGTCCCGCATCAGCCGCGGCCGGCGCTCGTCGGCGTGCTGGCCGCGGCGCGACAGCCGGCCCTCGCCCTCCTCCTCGTACTCCTCGGGGACGATCGGGAAGCCGTCCCGGACGACCTCGGTGAGCTCGCCGCCCACGCCGTCCCAGAGCCGGGTCTGCTGGTCCGAGAGCACCAGCAGCCAGTAGCGCGGCGTGCGGCTGTACGCGGCCACCAGGTCGCGGGTGGCGAAGCCGGTGTCGACGATCACGCGCTCGTCCACCGGCTGGTCGATCGTGAAAGCGTGGTTCTCGCCGCCCGGGGCGGCGAACAGCACCAGCCCGTCGGCGGCGTGCCGGGGGTCGAGCCCGTCCGCGGCCCGCTCCAGCCCGCGGACGACGTCGTCGGCGGTGTCGGGCGCCACCCGGCTGTCCTCGCGGAGGCGGTGCCGCACCTCGGCCAGCAGGTTGCGCAGGCGGATCGGATCCTGGCGGTTCTCCGGGGCGCGGCGGCCGGTCGGCATGAGCACCGAGACGGCCGGGTAGGCGCGCGGCTTGCGCAGTTCTGACAGGGTGACGGCGTCCATGATCCCCCGATCGAAGAGACGGTCGTTACTGCCTTATTTGTAACGAATCGCCGGTAAATCGCGCGTAAGGGAAGCGTGCGGATCGGCCTTGGGGGCACGTGGGCACCGTCACACCCGCAGGCCGTCGAGCATCACCCGGATGAGCGGATCGTCCGCCCGCGCCCCCGGGCGGCACACCGCCGTACCGAAGATCGCCACCACCTCGGCGGGGGTGACGTCGGAGCGGAGCGTACCCTCCTTCTGGGCCCGCTCGGCGATCCCCGCGATCAGCGCGTCCGCCTCCCGCAGCCGGTCGGGCGGCACCGCGGCCGCCTCCTCGCCGACCGTCTTGAGCAGGGCGTACGGCTGCGCCACCGAGTAGTCGACCAGCCGCAGCAGCGCGTCCCAGCCCGGCGTGCCGCCGCCGTCGCCCGGGGCGCCGGAATCATGCGCGGCGGGTGGCGGGGCCAGGGTGCGAGCGAAGGCGATCAGCCGTTCCAGGGCCTCGGAGGCGATCTCCTCCAGGAGGGCGCGGCGGTCGGGGAAGTGCCGGTAGAGGGTGCCCACGCCCACCCCCGCGACCTGGGCGATCTCCTCCATCGAGGCGGCCGGGCCGCGTTCGGCGAACGTCCGGAGCGCGGCCTCGACGATGCGCTCGCGGTTGCGTCGTGCGTCGGCGCGCATACCCCCCGCTCCCTGACCTCGGCGTACCGGTCGTACCGGAATTCCATCTTCCGGTTAGTGTATCTTGCGGAAGCGGAATTTCCGCTTCATCTTGTGGGAGGCAACCATGCGGATCGGGACGGCCGTCGTCGGCACGCGGCTGGAGTTCGAGGACGTCGTCGGGGAGGTGCGGGGCGCCGCGGCGGCGGGGCTGGACAGCGTGTTCTTCCCCCAGCTCGACGACTGGGACGCGATCACGCTGGCCGGCGCCGCCGGCCGCGAGGTCCCCGGGATCGAGGTCGCCACCGGGATCGTGCCGACCTACCCGCGGCACCCGGTGGTGATGGCGGGCCAGGCGCTGACGGCCGCGGCCCTGACCGGCGGCCGGTTCACGCTGGGCATCGGGCCCAGCCACGCGCAGATCATGCAGGACCGGCTCGGCTACTCCTACGACCGCCCGGTACGGCACGTACGCGAGTACCTGGAGGCCCTGCGCCCCCTCCTGCGCGGCGAGGAGGTCGAGTACCGGGGCGAGACCCTCACCGCCGCCGGCCGGACGGCGGTGCCCGGCGCCGCGCCCCCGCCCGTCCTGCTGTCCGCGCTCGGCCCGCGGATGCTGCGGCTGGCCGGCGAGCTGGCCGACGGCACGATCACCAACTGGATGCGCCCCGAGGCGATCGCCGAGCAGGTCGCGCCGGCGATCGGCAGGGCCGCCGCCGAGGCCGGGCGGCCCGCGCCCCGGATCGTGGCGTTCACGATGGTCGCGCTCACCGACGACCCGGACGGCGCCCGCGCCGCGCTGGCCGGGCAGCTGGGCTTCGCCGGCGACCTCCCGGCCTACCGCGCCGTGCTGGACCGGCAGGGCCTGTCCGGCGTGCACGAGACGATCATCGCCGGGGACGAGCGCGCGGTGGAGGCCGCGATCCGGCGCTACGCCTCCGCCGGAGCGACGGACCTGCTGCTGAGCCCCATGGGCGGCGCCGAGGAGCGCGACCGCGTCCTCCGGCTGGCCGCCTCCGCCGGCCGAGCCGCCCGGCCACCGGCGCGAACGTCGAACCCGAACCGGAAGGGCCTCATGACGGGCTGATGTAACCCGTCTCGTACGCGAAGATCACGGCCTGCGTGCGGTCGCGGGCCTGGAGCTTGGCGAGCACGTTCCCGACGTGCGTCTTCACCGTCTGCGGGCTCACGAACAGCTCGGCGGCGATCTCGGCGTTGGAGTGCCCGCGCGCCATCAGCCGCAGCACGTCCCCCTCCCGCTCGGTGAGCCGGTCGTGCCAGCGCGCCCCGCGCGGCGGCTCCCCGGCGCCGCGGTGCTCGGCCGCCAGCGCCCGGATCGCCGCCGGGAACAGCAGGGTGTCGCCGTGCACGACCATCCGGATCGCCTGCAGGATGTCCTCCGGCCGGGTCCGCTTGAGCAGGAACCCGTGCGCGCCCGCCTTGAGCGCGTCGTAGACGTACTCGTCGTTCTCGAACGTGGTCACCACGATGATCTTGGGCGGGGCGGCGCTGCTCTCCAGCAGGTGCCGGGTGGCCTGGATGCCGTCCAGCTTGGGCATCCGCACGTCCATGAGCACCACGTCCGGGCGCAGCCGGGACACCTGCCCCGGCACCTCGGCGCCGTCGCCCGCCTCGCCGACCACGGTCAGGTCGGGCTCGGCGTCGATGATCGCCGCCAGCCCGGCCCGGATGAGCCGCTCGTCGTCCACCAGAAGCACACCGATCGTCATGAGGCGACCCTAAGCGGCAGCGACACGTCCAGACGCCAGTGCGCGTCGCCGTCGGGGCCCGCGGTCATGGCGCCGCCCAGCACGATGACGCGCTCGCGGACACCGCCGAGCCCGCGGCCGCCGCCGTGGTGCCCGGCGGGACGCGCACCCAGCGGATTGCTCATCTCCACCTCCAGCTGTTCGCCGCGCACGCCGATCCGGAGCCGTACCGGGACCTTGCCGGCGTGCCGCAGCGCGTTCGTCAGCCCTTCCTGGACGATCCGGTACGCCTCCCGCGACACCGCGGCGGGCACACGGTCCAGCCCCTCCCCCACGGCGGCGTCCAGCTCGACGCCCGCGATCCTGGACTGCTCCAGCAGCCGGTCCAGGTCCTTCAGCGTGAGCTGCGGCGCGGTACGGGAGGCGTCCTCGCGCAGCAGCCCGAGCACGTAGTCGAGGTCCTCCAGCGCCGACCGGGCCGACTCCTCGATCGCGCCGAGCGCCTCCCGGGCGAACGCCGGGTCGCTGTCGAGCACCCGCCCGGCCGCGGCCGCCTGGAGGGTGACGACGCTCAGCGCGTGCCCGACCGAGTCGTGCAGCTCGCGGGCCAGCCGGTTCCGCTCGGCCAGCCGCAGCGCCGTCGCCTCCGCGGCGGCCAGCTTCTCGGCGGGCGAGGGACCCAGCAGAAGCGGTGCCAGCCGGGCCAGCAGCGCGCCGGTGGCCGCGATCAGCCCGAGCACGGCCGCCAGCATCGCCGCCCCGGCGAACGGCAGCGGCCACTCCGGCCAGGAGCTCGGCGGCCCCCACAGCGCGGTGAACCCCTCGTCCCACCGCACGAACGGCGCCATGATCAGGACGACGGCGAACGGCGGGACCGCCAGGCTCAGCGCGCTGATCACCACCCCGGCGTGCAGGTGCACGGCGAACCAGATGCCCGAGCGGACCCGGTTCCGCCACGTACGGGCCGAGCCCACCGGCAGCCCGGCGAGCGGCCCGCCGAGCAGTTCCCTGGCCGCCGCGCCCTCCAGCAGCCGTACGGCCGGGACGAACCCGGTGACGAACGCGCCGCCGACCGGGAGCACCAGCAGGATCACCACACCCTGGACGATCGGGCCGGCCGGCTGGATGAGGGCGGGCACGACGCCCATGCCGAGGAACCAGTACGGCATCAGCAGCGCGCCGCCGCCGACCAGGTAGGACCAGCGCCGCCAGAGCGTCCGGCCGAACAGGGGCCGGATCGGGCGCGGGAGGACGGCTCGGGTTCTGCGGCTCACACCCCGATCCTGGCAGAACGCCGGACCCGCGGGCCTCGCCCGCGCGGCCCGGCCGCCTCCCCCGCGCGGGGGAG
>NZ_JBEZWH010000064.1:36863-44436 GCF_040703975.1 Spirillospora sp. NPDC029432 | reverse complement strand
CTGCCGTCCGGCGGGTTCGGGCTGGCCGGGCTGGGCGAGCGGGTCGAGGCGATCGGCGGGCGGCTGACCGCCGGGCCGCGGCCCGAGGGCGGCTGGGAGGTCGTCGCGGTCATTCCGGGTACCTGAGAGAATCGCCCGCGTGACCATCCGCGTACTCATCGCCGACGACCAGGAGATGGTCCGGACCGGATTCCGGATGATCATCGACTCGCAGCCGGACATGGAGGTGGTCGGGGAGGCCCCCGACGGCGTCCGGGCGGTCGCGCTGGCCCGCGAGCTGCGCCCGGACGTGTGCCTGTTCGACATCCGGATGCCCGGGATGGACGGCCTGGAGGCCACCCGGGTGCTGGCGGGCCCGGCGGTGCCCGACCCGCTCCGGATCGTGATCGTCACCACGTTCGACATGGACGAGTACGTCTACGGCGCGCTGCGCGGCGGCGCCGCCGGCTTCCTGCTCAAGGACGGCGGCCCCGCGCTGCTCGTGGAGGCCGTGCGGGCGGCGGCCAGCGGCGGGTCGCTGGTCTCCCCGACGGTCACCGTCCGCCTCCTGGAGCGGCTGGCCGCCCCGGCCGGCGCGGGGTCCGCCCCGCCCCGCGAGACGCTCACCGAACGCGAGCTCGACGTCGTCCGGCTCATCGCGCGGGGCCGGACCAACGACGAGATCGCCGGGGAGCTGTTCGTGTCGCTCTCCACGGTGAAGACGCATCTGGGCAGCGTCTTCCGCAAGCTGGACGCCCGCAACCGCGTCGAGATCGCCGCCTGGGCCTGGGAAACCGGCCTGATGCGCTGACCCGTGACCGGACGAGAGGATCGGCGCTGCTACCCGAGTCGCTGAACGGCATCCCCGTGCCGCTGCTGGCCCTGTGGCTGCTGGCGGTCACGGGCTGGCTGGCGGTCACGCTCGGCCTGGCCCGGGCCCCGGCCGGCTTCGCGCGCCGGACGGCCCTGCTGGCGCATCTGATGACCGGGCCCGGCGTGGTCCTCTTCTGCGCGGTGACCGGCTTCGGGTCGCTGCACGGCACGATCGCGCTCGCCGCCGAATGGTGGGCGCTCATCCTGGTCACCGGCCTCCGCCCCGGCCGCCTCCTGGCCACCGGCACGCTCCCCCGGCTCGCGGCCTGGGCCGCCGCGGCCGCCGCCCTCGCGCTCCTCGCCACCCGCTGGATGCCGGGAATCTGAACGCGCGCCGAACCCCCGCGCGGCGGCATCGGTCAAACGTCCGTAGGATCCGGACATCGGCCGAGCCGTCCCGCGGAGGTGGATCATGCCGTGTGCAACGTGCGGCGACATCATCCCGACCGAGGTGACGCGCTGCCCGGCCTGCGGCGCCTGGGCCCGCCGCCGCGACTTCCGCGCCGTCGGCGTGGCCGTCTTCATGCTCCTCGGCTTCAACGCGTTCATCGCCCTCGGCTCCGGCATCAGCCTGATCCGGCTGATCCGCCCGCTGCACCGCGCCACGCACGACACCTACGACCCGGCCCGCACCGCCGAGGCGCTGGCCCCGTACACCGACGTGTTCGTGATCTGCGCGGTCATGGCCGGGGTGACCGGCCTGCTCTACCTCGCCTGGCTGTGGCGCGCGTACGGCCAGTCCCCCGGCCCGCACCGCCACCACCGCGCGTGGGTGCTGCTCGGCTGGTTCTGCCCGCTGGTCAACCTGTGGGTCCCGCCCCGGATCGTGTACGACGTCTGGGTCACCAGCGGCCGCTTCCGCGCGCCCCAGCGGCACGCCGCCGCGATGATCGTCACCGGCTGGTGGACCTGCGCCGTGCTCGGCGTCGGCCTCGCCAAGGTCTTCACGCTCAGCAGCGTGCACACGCTCGCCGAGGCGCGCTTCGCCGTCCATGTGGGCGTGGCCGCCACCGCCTGCCAGGCCCTCGCCGCCGCCCTCTGCATGGCCACGGTCTTCGAGATCACCAGGGAGCAGCGCTGAGTCACGGCCGGGTGGGGCCGGAGCTGCCCTGGCTGCTGTGCCAGAGCCCGGCCGGGGGACGCTTGACCGACTCGCCCGCGTGGCCGATGTCGGAGTACGGCGACATCGCGAAGCCGCTGGCGTAGGTGACATGGCGGGTCGGCCGGCGCGGGGACCACCCGGCCGGGCCGCGCGCGGCCATCGCCCGGCGCAGCCCCTCGGGGCCGTCCCGCCGCCACGCCTCGTCCAGGACGGCCAGGTCCCAGCAGTCGATGCCGGTCAGCGACACGGCGCGGGCGCCCGGGCGGCGGAGCCTCCCCCGGACGAGCAGCAGCCAGGAGCCGAAGAGGGTGGCGGCGCAGCGGTCCTGGACGGACTCGAAGAACGCCAGGTCGACCGGGCCCGTCGAGTCGTCCAGGGTGGCGAAGATGACGCGCTGCCCGGACCGTACGGCCGGGGTCTGGGTGGCGACCTTGACCCCGGCGACCAGGATCTCCTCGCCGTGCCGGTGATCGGGGAGGTCGGCGGCGCGGACCGCGCCCAGGTGGTCGAGCAGCTCGGTGTAGAACGTCAGGACGTGGCGGCTGACGTCCATGCCGAGGATGTCCAGCTCCGCCTCGACCATCTCGCCCGGCGTCATCGGCGGCAGCTCGCCGGCCGGGATCTCCTCGACCAGGTCGCCGAGGGGCAGCTGGCCCTCGGCGGGCGGGCGCGCCGCCGCCCGGTCCAGGGCGCCCACCCGGCAGAGCAGGTCGCGGCGGGACGTCCCGGGGTCGTACAGGGAGTCGAAGGCGCCGGCCAGGGCGAGGCGCTCGGCGGTGGGGCGGGAGACGCGGGCGCGGTTCCAGAAGTCGGTCAGGGACGTGTAGGGGCGGCCGGCGACGATCCGCTCCGTCTCGGCGGCGGTGATGCCGCGCACCTCGTCCAGCGCCACCCGGATGCCGCCGTCCTCCACCCGCCAGTCGGCGGCCGAGCGGTTGACGTCCAGCGGCAGGACCGGCACGCCGGAATGGCGGGCGTCGTCGAGGATGACGCGCTTGGGGTACATGCCGGGATCGTGGGTGAGCACGCCCGCGTAGAAGGCGGCGGGATGGTGCCGCTTCAGCCAGGCCGACTGGTACGTCGGCAGCGCGAACGACGCCGCGTGCGCCTTGCAGAACCCGAACGCCCCGAACGCGGTCAGCATCCGCCACACCGAGGCGACCGTGGCCTCCTCGTACCCGCGGGCGAGGGCCCGCTCGCGGAACCATTCACCGACCTGCGCCTGCCCCTCCTCCGACGACAGCGCCCGCCGGGCCGCCTCGGCGTCGGACAGCCCGCAGCCGGTCATCGCGTCGACGACCCGCAGCACCTGCTCGTGGAAGACGACCACGCCGAGGCTCTCGCGCAGGGCCGGTTCGAGGTCGGGGTGCGGGTACGCGGGCGCGCGGCGGCCGTGCCGGGACTCCAGGAACGGGGTGACCATGTCGGAGTTCACCGGCCCCGGGCGGAACAGCGAGATGTCGATGACCAGGTCGGCGAAGGTGCGCGGCTGGAGCTTGCCGATCAGCTCCCGCTGGCCCGGCGACTCGATCTGGAAGCAGCCGAGCGTCCGGGACGTGCGGATCAGCTCGAACGTCGGCTCGTCGTCGTGCGGCACCGCCTCCAGGTCGACCCGCTCCCCCACGGTACGGTCGATCTCCGCGACCGCGTGGGCCATCGCCGACTGCATCCGCACGCCCAGGACGTCCAGCTTGAGCAGGCCCATCGCCTCGACGTCCTCCTTGTCGTACTGGCTCATCGGGAAGTCGAGCAGGCTCGGCTCCACCGGCGTGCGGTCGCGGAGCGTGGGGTTGGACAGCAGCACGCCGCACGGGTGCATCGCGATGTGCCGGGGCAGGCCGTCCAGCCGCTCGGCGATGCGGAACAGCACGTCCAGCTGCCCCCGCGCCAGGTTGCTCTGCCGCAGCTCGGGCAGCTCGTGCAGGGCGGTGCGGATCTGCCGGGCCCGCACGTGCGGGAACGCCTTGGCGATCGCGTCGATCTCGGACGGCGGCAGCCCCACCGCCCCGCCGACGTCGCGGATGGCGCTGCGGGCGCGGTAGGTCTCCATCATCGAGACGCAGGCGACGCTGTCCGAGCCGTACCGGTCGAAGAGGGCGCGGTAGGCGTCCAGCCGCCGCGCGGACTCCACGTCCAGGTCGATGTCCGGCAGCCCGGGTCGGCTGTCGGCCAGGAAGCGCTCCATCACCAGGTCGTGCCGGAGCGGGTCCACGTCGCCGATCCCGATCAGATGGTTGACCAGGCTGCCCGCGCCCGAGCCGCGGATCGAGCAGCGGATGCCGAGCGAGCGGATCAGCGCGGCGGCGTCGGCGACGGTGAGGAAGTACGGGGCGAGCCCCTTGCGGGCGATGATGCCGAGCTCGTGCGCCAGCCGCCGCGCGGCCTCCGCCGACCGGTCCAGCCCGCGCCGGACGAGCCCCTCCTCGCACCTGGCCGCGAGCCGCCCGTACGGGTCGTCGCCCGCGTCCGGCAGGTGCACCCGGTCCATGCCGAGGTCGGCGCCGGGGTCGAGGGCGCAGCGCTCGGACAGCCGCCGCGTCTCGGCCAGCAGCTCCGCGGCCTCCTCGCGCCCGCAGCTCAGCTCGGCGACCCGGCGCATCTCCGCGACCGGCTTGAGGTACGCCTGGCCGGTCTGGTCCTCCAGGTGCCGCCGGTGCAGCGGCACGAGCCGGCGCGCGACGTCCAGCACCTGCGCCACCGGATGGTCGGCCGGATCGAGGTAGCGGACCGCGTTCCCCAGCACCGCCGGGACGCCGGCG
This sequence comes from Spirillospora sp. NPDC029432, assembly GCF_040703975.1. Classification (NCBI taxonomy): domain Bacteria; kingdom Bacillati; phylum Actinomycetota; class Actinomycetes; order Streptosporangiales; family Thermomonosporaceae; genus Spirillospora; species Spirillospora sp. NPDC029432. The sequence goes on along the minus strand of NZ_JBEZWH010000064.1, from coordinate 39,723 downwards.
GCGCGGGCCAGCGCGAGCATCCGCGCCGCGCGGTGCCCGTCGCCCCTGGCCTGGTGGTCGACGATCTCGATGGCGACCTCGGCCGTCTCCCGCCAGGCCGCCAGCCGCGCCGCCGCCAGGTCGGGCCGCCGCCCGGCGATCGCGCGCCCGACGTCCGAACGCGGGCCGAGCAGCACGACCAGGCCCTCGGCGTGCGCCCCGACCAGTTCCCGGCCGGCCACCGGCCGGCCGCGCTCGCCCGCCGCGTGCGCCGCCGTGACCAGCCGGCACAGCGATCCCCACCCTGCCTTCCCGGTGGCCAGCACCACGGCCCGCTCCTGCCCGGCGGGCTCCCCCGCGTCGCGGGCGGCCCCCGCCGCCCGCCCGGACCGGCCACCGCCCGAGCGGGCACCGGCCGAGGCGCCGGCCGTTCCGCGCGCGGGCTCGGGCACGGGGCCGGCCATGGTCAGGTCGACGCCGACGACCGGGCGGACGCCGGCCGCCGTGCAGGCCTGGACGTGCTTCACCGCGCCGTACAGGCCGTCGCGGTCGGTCAGGGCGAGCGTCTCCATGCCGAGGCCGGCCGCCCGCTCGGCGAGCGCGCGCGGGGGCGCGACGCCGTGGCGCAGCGAGTACGAGGACGCGACATGCAGGTGCACGGCGGCCTCAATCCCACACGCGGGAGAGCGTCCAGACGTCGGTGGCCGCGTCGTAGCGCAGCTCGTAGACGCCGATCTCCCGCTCGGGGGTGGCCTCCACCCGCCAGAACTCGCGCTCCCCGGTCACGTCGGACTCGGGCTGCTGCTCCCGCCACCAGTCGCGGGTCGTGACCCAGTGCTCCAGGACCCGCCGTACGGTGTAGAGCCGCTCCCGCCAGACGAACCGGACCGGGCGCCCGTCGGTCACCCAGACGTCCACCGGGTCGCCGAACACGCGCGTCATCTGCCTCCCCCGCCCTTTGTGTCTCTCGATCACCGCACGGGGGAAGAAGGCATGCGGCCCGTTCGAACATGTGTTCGTTACCGAGTCTAGGGAAGCCGGGACCCGGGAGGCAAGGCGGGGCGGGCTCGGGATCGAGGGGCGGGAAAGCGCAGGTCAGGCTTAGACGAGCAGCCGTACCAGCCGGTCGGCGACGCCCGCGACCTCGGCCACGTCGGCGATCCCGCCGCCGGGCCACAGATAGCTCCAGCCGCCCCGGGCCGGGGTCGCGACGACCATGATCTGGCGGCGGGAACGGGGCCCCAGGACCGCCAGCACCGACTCCTCCGGACCGGCCAGCCGCCACCGCAGCCCGCGCGCCTCGGCCTCGTACGCGAGCGCCGCGAGATGGTGGCGCCGGACCTCGGCGAACTCCTGCGCATCGACAACTGACACGATCATCCGCCTCTGGTGGTTGAGATCCCGGTCGTCCCGTGGCGAGCGGCGCTCGGACGGCGACGACCGGTGACCTCCGACCAGCATGGCCCGTGACAAGTGATCACCTCGGGGTTATCCGGGAAGGTAGGTGAGGTCTTCCTTCCCTGACTCTCCGCAATCCTTCGTTACACAGAGTTACTACACCCTTACGCGTTCACTCCGCGTACACTTCGATGATGTGCCTGTCACCGCGTTGACGCGGGCGGCCCGCCCCCACCCCGCGGGAGTCCGCCGATGACCGCGGCCGCCCCCGCCGGCCGCGACGTCCCGGGTCCCGCCGGCGGCTGCGGGCGGCGCGAGCGCAAGAAGCGGCAGACCCGCACGGCGCTCATCGACGCCGCGCTGGAGCTCTTCCGCACCAAGGGCTACGAGGCCACGACGATCGACGAGATCGTGGCCGCCGTACCGGTCTCCCAGCGCACCTTCTTCCGCTACTTCGCCACCAAGGAAGACCTGGTCATCGGGCTCCAGCAGGAGAAGGACCAGGCCATGGTGCGGGCGCTGGAGGGCCGGCCGGCCGAGGAGCGGCCGCTCACCGCGCTGTTCGAGTCGGTACGCGCCGTACTGCGCATGATCGCCGAGAGCGAGCCCGCCGACAGCGCCCGGTTCCGGGCGGTGCGGCAGGTGATCGAGTCCAACCCGGCGCTGACGGCGGCGCACCTGACGCGGGTGGCGGCGATGGAGCACGAGCTGGCCGCGATGATCGCGCGGCGGCAGGGCGTCGATCCCGCCGAGGACATCAGGCCGCACCTGATCGTCGCGTTCCACACCGCCGCGATCCGGGTGGCGTTCGAGGACTGCGCCCGGCACGGCGTCTGGGACCCCGCCGCGATGGCGGCCCGGGTCGAGAGCACGATGGCGCTGGCCCGGGAGGGCCTCCCCGGCTGGGTGTGACCGGCCGGGCGGGTCCGGGCCTCCGCGCGGGTCCGGCAGCCCGGAGTGAACACGTATATACCCGAGTGCCGCTAAGGTTTCTGGTCAGGACGGCTCCCCCTCGACCCCAGGAACAGCATGACCATGCGCGTAGGAGAGAACGCCGAATCCCTCCGGCCCGAAGACCCCCGGGAACTCGGCAGCTACCGGCTGCTCGCCCGGCTCGGCCGGGGCGGGATGGGGACGGTCTTCCTGGGCGAGAACACCGCCGGCGACCCGGTCGCGGTCAAGGTGATCAACAGGGAGCTGGCCAGCGAGGAGACGTTCCGGGCCCGCTTCCGCGGCGAGGTGACCGCGGCCCGCCAGGTCCGCCGCTTCTGCACCGCGCCGGTCCTGGACGCCGAGATCGACGACGAGCCGCTGTACGTCGTCACCGAGTACATCGAGGGCCCCAGCCTGGAACGCGCGGTCGCCGAGCGCGGCCCGCTGTCCGGCTCCGACCTGGAGGGCCTGGCGGTCGGGATGGCCACCGCGCTGGCCGCCATCCACGGCGCCGGGATCGTGCACCGCGACCTCAAGCCCGCCAACGTGC
>NZ_JBEZWH010000064.1:0-36767 GCF_040703975.1 Spirillospora sp. NPDC029432 | reverse complement strand
CGTCTGCTGTCCGCGACCGGCCCGCGCGTGATCGACTTCGGGATCGCCCGCGCGCTGGACGCCACCGACGGCCCCACCCGTACCGGGCAGTTCGTCGGCACCCCCAACTACCTGCCGCCCGAGCTGCTGCGCGGCGAGCAGGTCACGCCCGCCTCCGACGTGTTCTCGTGGGGCTGCGTGATGGCGTACGCCGGGACCGGGCGCGCCCCGTTCGCGGGCAACACCGTCCCGGAGATCTTCTACCGGGTGGCGCACGACGAGCCCGCCCTCGACGGCCTCGACCCGGGGCTGCGCGACATCATCGCCGCCGCGCTCGACAAGGACCCGGCCAGGCGCCCGTCCGTCCAGGAGCTGCTGGGCCGGCTGGTCGGCCACTCGCGGCCGGACCCGGCCCGGATCGCCGAGACCGTCGAGTCGAGCTGGCACACTCCGGCCACGCCGCCCCCGCCGACCTACCAGGCGCCCGTCCCGCCGCCCCAGCCGCCTCCGCCGGCCGGCGGCGTCACCCGCGACGACGCCCCCCGCCCGGACGGCCGCGGGCTGCCGAAGCCGCCGCACCTGTCGAAGAAGAGGCTGGGCATCGGCGGCGGCGCGGCCGGCGCCGCGGCGCTCGTCGTGGTCCTGCTGTTCGCCGCGTTCGGCTCCAGCGGGCCGCCGGAGAAGCTGGCGACCTCGTTCGCCGACGACTTCTCCAGCACCGGCTCCGGCTGGGGCGGCGGCAGCACCTTCACCGGCCAGTACGGCTACAAGGACGGCAAGTACCGCCTGGAGACCACCAGCGTCGACGAGATGCGCGACCGGTGGGTCCCCAAGGAGAAGGCCACCGACATCCCCGAGCGCATGCTCGTCACCGCCACCGTCACCGTCGCGCAGGGCGCCGACGACAGCCGGTTCGGCCTGAGCTGCCGGGCCAACAACGACGGCGAGACGCAGTACGCGTTCCTCATCCGCAAGGACGGCAAGGGCGCGCTGCTCCGCAAGGCCGCGGGCGCGCAGGGCACCAAGGAGCTCGCCAACGTCGACAGCGTTCCCGGCTTCGACGACAAGGACCCCAACAAGGTGCAGATCGCCTGCGAGCCGCAGGACGGGAACAAGGAGGTCCGGCTGCGGCTCTGGGTGAACGGCGAGCAGGTCCTCGACCACACCGACGACGCCCAGCCCGTCGGGCACGGCTGGGCGGGGCTCATCGTCGAGCGCGGCGGCAACGCGGCCCAGCCGATCATCGCCGACTTCGACGACTTCGACCTCTCGCAGATCCGCGACTAGCCCGGCCGGCCGCCCCGGCCCCCGCCCGCCGGCCCGCTAGCGGAGGTAGCCGGTCATCCAGCGGTCCAGCTCGGCGAAGACCTGCTCCCTGGCCGGCTTGGCCGACAGCACCAGGTCGTGCAGGCCGCCCGGGATCCGCACGAGCGTCACGTGCCGGCCGAGCCGGGGCGCCCAGCGCGCCATGTGCTCCACGTCCAGGACGGCGTCGGCGCTCGACAAGTCGGCCACCCCAGGCTTGGGCCTGACGCTGCGCTCGGACGCCATCACCAGCACGGGCACGTCGATGCCGAGCCCGGCGTGCGCCCGCAGCTGGCCGCGCCGCACGGCCGCCAGCCACCCGGCCCGTACGGGGAACCCGAGCAGCGGCTTCCACTCCAGGTCGAAGTCCCACTCCCCCTCGTGGTCGCGGTGGATGCTGCGCGGGTAGAGGTCGGACACCCCGGCGGGCAGCTTCGCCGTCGGGAACCGCCGCCCCAGCAGCCGGGCCAGCCCGGCGCCCGCCTTCCGCATCACCAGCGGCTCGTTGATGTCGAGGAACGGGCTGTTGAGGAAGAGCCCGTCCACCAGCCCCTTCCCCTTCACCCGGTCCGCCCACAGGGCCGCGACCAGGCCGCCCGTCGAGTGGCCGTTCAGCAGGAGGACGTCGTGCCCGTCCTCCTCGCGGACGATCCGTACCGCCTCGTCGATCTCCGGGAAGTAGTCGGTCAGGCTCCGCACGAAGTTGGGCGTCTGGTACGGCCGCAGCGAGCGGCCGTACTTGCGCAGGTCCAGCGCGTAGAAGTCGTACCCGCGCTCGACGTAGAAGTCGGCCAGGTGCTTCTGGAAGAAGTAGTCGATGAAGCCGTGCACGTACAGCACCGCGCGGCGCCCGCGCTCGCTCCCGCGCCGCCGTACGAGCGTGGCCACGACCTCGCCCTCGGCGTCCTGTCCCAGCGGCAGCTCGATGGCCTCGTACCCGGCCCCGAGCACGTCGGTCGTCACGTCCATGGACCCTCCCGTTCCACCGCCGACCAACCTATAGCGCCCCGACTCCCCGTAAGGCGGTTGAACCGGCGGCGCACGGCTGGAAACCTGGGGACCCCCTTCCAGGAGCCGCCTCGATGCCCACTCCCCTGCGCGAGACCGATCCCCGGCAGCTCGGGTCCTACCGCATCGTCGGCCGGCTCGGCCGCGGCGGCATGGGCACCGTCTACATGGGCGAGGACGCCTCCGGGCGCTCCGTCGCGGTCAAGGTCATCAACGCCGACCTGTCCGACGACCCCGCGTTCCACGAGCGCTTCCGACGCGAGGTCACCGCCGCCCGCCGGGTCCGCCGGTTCTGCACCGCGCCCGTCCTGGACGCCCGGCTGGACGGCGAACCGCTGTACGTGGTCACCGAGTACGTCGACGGGCCCACCCTCGACGAGGCCGTCCGGGAGCGCGGCCCGATGCACGGCGGCTCCCTCGAAGGGCTGGCCGTCGGCACCGCGACCGCGCTCGGCGCCATCCACGGCGCCGGGATCGTGCACCGCGACCTCAAGCCCGCCAACGTGCTGCTGTCCGCGACCGGCCCGCGCGTGATCGACTTCGGGATCGCCCGCGCGCTGGACGCCACCGACGGCCCCACCCGTACCGGGCAGTTCGTCGGGACGCCGGCGTACATGGCGCCCGAGATCTTCCGCGGCCGGGAGCTCACGCCGGCCGCCGACGTCTTCGCGTGGGGCTGCGTGATCGCCTTCGCGGGCACGGGGCGGCCGCCGTTCAGCGACAGCACGGTCCCGGCCGTCATGCACCGCGTCATGTCCGCGGAACCCGTCCTGGACGGGCTCGACCCGGCGCTGCGGGACCTGGTGACCGCCGCGCTGGACAAGGACCCGGAACGCCGTCCCACCGCCGAGGAGCTGCTGGCCCGCCTCACCGGCAGCGGCGAACGGCCGACGGCCGCGGCGCCGGGCGCGCCGCCCACCCTGCCCGCCATCGATCCCACCCGCCACGACGTGCGGAAACGCCGCGTCCCTCGGCGGCCGCTACTGCTGGCCGCCGGGGCCGCCGTCCTCGCGGTCGTCCTCGGCGGCACCGCCGTCTACGCCCTCACCGGCGCGGACGGCCCGCCCGAGAACACCCGCAGCATCTTCGCCGACGACTTCTCCGACCACGCCTCCGGCTGGACCGGCGGCACGTACGTCCCGATCCTCGGCTACGGCTACAAGGGCCAGGCGTACGGGCTGGACGCCGAGGGCACGCGGCCCCTGCACTTCAGGCTGTCCGGCGTCGCGAAGGAGCGGGCGGTCGACTCGGTCACGGCCGCCGTCAAGGTGACGGTGACCGAGGGACCGGGCCACGGGATGTTCGGGCTGATCTGCCGGGAGCAGTACGGCAGCGACGGCGCCAGTGCCTACCGCTTCCTCGTCCGGCACGACGGCCAGGGCGCCGTCGTCCGCCGTGCCACCACCGACCGCGGCGGCAAGGAGCTGGTCCGCACGGGCGGGATCGACGGGTTCAAGAAGAACGGCAACCGGGTGCAGATCGCGTGCGAGCAGGACGGCGACGCGGTCCGGCTGCGCCTCTGGGTGAACGGCGAGCCGGTCGCCGACGTCACCGACTCCGACCGGCCGCTCCCCAAGGGCAACGTCGGGCTGGTGGTCGCCCAGGAGATCGGCGGCGCCGCGTTCCGCGCCGAGTTCGACGACTTCGAGCTCAGCGAGATCCTGGGCTAGCGCCGGCCGATCCACACCGTCCGCTCGGTGCGGACGGACAGGTCGTCCCGCCGCAGGACGCTCCCGGGACGCTCTCGGTCGAGGAGGGCGTCGAGCGCCGCGAGGTCGTCCGCGCCGAGCCGCCCTTCCAGGCCGTGCCGCATGCGGCGCAGGACCGCCTCGGCGTAGCGGGCGGCGGCGGCCGGGAGCGGCGGCCGCATGTCGATCTCGAAGACCCGTTCCGCCTCGATGGCGAAGCCCGCCGCGGCCAGCCGCGGACCCCAGTCGGAGCCCATGTGCGGGACGTCGACGGCCCGTTCCGCGTCGAGGATCTCGTGGCAGCGCTCCTCCAGGCCGGGCCGTCCGAAGCCCAGGTCGTCGGGCAGGAAGCGCGGGAGGCCCGCCAGCTCCGCCGCGACCAGCAGGCCGCCCGGCCGGAGCAGCGCGTGGATCCCGGCCAGCACCCGGTCGGGGTCCGCCATGTGGTGCAGGGACGCCGAGGCCCACACCAGGTCGGCGGGATCGAGCTCGGGCCACTCGGCGTCCAGGTCGGCCTGGACCGTACGGATCCGCCCGTCCAGGCCGAGGTCGCGCGCTTTGCCGTTCAGGTGGTGCAGCAGTTCCCCGGACTGGTCCAGCGCGATCGCCTCGGCGTCGCCGAACCGCCGCAGCAGCGCGAACGTCCCGGCTCCCGTACCGCTGCCCAGGTCGAGGATCCGGCGCGGCGGCCGGCCGGCCGCCTTCGCGATCCATTCGGTCACCTCGCTCAGATGGGAGCGCAGGACCTCGGCGTCGAGATCCAGGATCTCCGCCAGGCCCGCGGAACCGGAACCGTGCTGGTCATGGTGGTGATGATGGTGGTCGCCCATGCCTCCACACTAGGCGCACCTTGCGCCAACGACATACCATCTTGCGTATGAAGCAAGAAGTGGACGCTCTCGTCCGCCGCCGGATCCGCGGCCTGCGCGCGGCCCGCGGCTGGTCGCTCGACGACCTGGCGAGCCGCTGCTACCTGAGCCCCTCGACGCTGAGCCGGATCGAGACCGGCCACCGCCGCATCGGCCTGGACCAGCTCGTGTCGATCGCCCGCGCCCTGGGGACGACGCTCGACCAGCTCGTCGAGTCCGCGTCCGACGAGGACGTGGTGATCAGGCCGCAGCGCGACGAGGCGCGCGGCGTGACCGCCTGGATGCTGAGCCGGGACTCCGGCCCGAACGGGACGTCCGTGGCCAAGATGCGCATCACCAAGCCGCCGCCCCCGCTCGGCGGCGAGGAGATGGGCGTCCACCCGGGCAGGGACTGGTTCACCGTCCTGTCGGGGACCGTCGTGCTCCTCCTGGGGGACCGGACGATCCTCGTCGAGGCCGGGCAGGCCGCCGAGTTCTCCACGATGGTCCCGCACGCCCTCGGCGCCCACGACGGCCCCGCCGAGATCATCGCGATCTTCGACGGCGAGGGCCGCCGCTCGCACCTCCACCCGTCCTGACGCGCTACCTCAGCACGGCGGCGATGTGATGCTCCAGGACCCGTTCCGCCGCCTCCGCCGAACGCTGCCCGAGCGCCACCTCGACCCCTAGCCCGGTGGCCAGGGTCCAGCAGATGTCGGCCGCCACACCGCCGTCCTCCAGCGGCGGGACCCCGCGGTCGGCGCGCGCCGCGGCGATGAGCGCCGCGGTGAACGCCACCAGCTCCCCGTCCGCCGGCGCCAGCACCTTCGCCATCGCGGGATCGGATACGGCCTGCCCGAGCACGGCGACGGAGAGCCGCAGGAGGCGCATCCCCTCCTCGTCCCGCCCGAGGACGGCCGTCAGGCACGTGCGCAGGATCGTCTCCGCGTCCTGCTCGCCGCCGGCGGCCCGGATCGACGCCTCGATGCGCGCGTTGAGGGCCGCCACCGCCCGCGCGACGGCGTCCGCCACCAGCTCCTCGCGCGAGGCGTAGTAGTGCTGCACCTGCCCCATGGAAACGCCCGCCTCCGCCGCGACCTTGCGCAGCGTCACGCCTTCCAGGCCGGTGCGGACCGTGAGCCGCCACACCGCCTCGACGAGCCGCCTCCGACGTTCCTCCGCGTCCACGACCTTAGGCACGCACCCATCCTCCCGGACTTTTCACCATGCACGCGCATTGCATCCCGCCCCCAGAACTCTTTACAATGCGAGTGCATTGTAACCCGCGAAGGACTCGCCCTTCGCGGGTGCTCCCTTACTTCGCACGCCAGAGAGGTGTGGTCCCATGAGGTTCGACGTCGCCCAGATCGTCGGCGTGGCCCTGCTCGTCCTCGGTGCCCAGGGCGCCATCCGCCAGCTCGTCGACCGGGACGACGCCGGGATCCTGAGCGGCCTGCCCGGCGGCGCCCCCGCCACCCTGACCGTCTACATCGCCGCCGTGGTCATCGGCGTCCCCCTGGCCGGCTGGGCGCACCAGCGCGCCAAGACCCTCAAGCGCCGCCGCTGACCCGCCGCAGTGCCTTCAGCTCCAGGGCGGCGGGAGGAACGCCACCGGTCGGGTGACAGATGCGTGGCCGGTCGGGCCGTTCCTAGGGTCGTGCACATCCAGGCGACCTGCACGAACGGAGACCATGATGACCACGGTGACCACGAGCCGCGTTCCCGAGCACTACAGGTACAGCGCCGTCCCGCACCTGATGATCGAGGGCGCGGCGGAGGCGATCGCGTTCTACGAGCGGGCGTTCGGGGCGGAGGAGGTCTTCCGGCTGCCCGGCCCGGACGGGACGATCATGCATGCCGAGATCAGCATCGAGGGATCCGTCCTCATGCTGGGGGACGCCGGCGACGTCTTCGCCGCGCCGTCGCGCACGGGCTCCACGACCGTCGCCCTGCATGTCTACATCGCGGACGTGGACGCGCTCCACGAGCGGGCGCTGAAGGAAGGCGCGACCTCGCTGATGGCCCCCGCGGACATGCCGTACGGCGCCCGCCAGATCATGCTGCGCGACCCGTTCGGACACGTGTGGGTGTTCCTGACGCACCTGCGGGACGTCGCGCCCGAGGAGATCGTCCGGGCGATGGGCTGACCGGCTACCGCTTCACGCCCACGCCGCAGAAGTGGTACACCTCGGGCGGCGTCCCGATCTCGGCCGGCTCGGGGCGCCAGCGCGAGCAGGACACCACGCCGGGCTCCAGCAGCTCGACGCGGTCGAAGAAGCCGGCGACCTGGCGGGCGCTGCGGGCCACGATCGGGGTGCCGCCCGACTCGTTCACCGCGCGGGTGGACTCGTGCATCGCCGCGCCGTCGATCTCGTCGGTGGTGTGGCTGATCGCCAGGTGGCTGCCCGGCGGCACCGCGTCCAGCAGCCGGTGCACGATGTCCAGCGCCTCGGCGTCGTCCAGGATGTGGTTCAGGACGCCGAGGAGCATGAGCGCGACCGGCCGCGAGAAGTCGAGCGTGCGGGCGGCGGCCTCCAGGACGGCGGCGGTGTCGCGGATGTCGGCGTCCACGTAGTCCGTGACGCCCTCGGGGGTCTGGCTGGTGAGCAGCGCGCGGGCGTGCACGAGGACGAGCGGGTCGTTGTCGACGTACACGACCCGCGAGTCGGGCGCGACCCGCTGGGCGATCTCGTGGGTGTTGCCGGCGGTCGGGAGGCCCGTCCCGATGTCCAGGAACTGCCGGATGCCCACGTCGCCGGCGAGGTGCCGCACCGCCCGGCCGAGGAACGCCCTGTCATGCCGCGCGGAGAGGGCGATGTCGGGCAGCAGCCCCTTGACCGTCTCCCCGGCCTCCCGGTCGGCGGCGAAGTGGTCCTTGCCGCCGAGCCAGTAGTCCCAGATCCGCGCCGAATGCGGGACGGTGGAGTCGATCCCGTCCATCGGTTCCTCCCTGCGTCGACCGCCGAGGGGAACCGGGGTCCCCTCCAGTTCGATCATTGTAGGGAGAAGCGACCCAAAACGTGATCTTGTGCAGGTCCGGGGGTAGCGGGGGCGGTACCGGGCAGTAGGGGGCGGCGACCTAGAGTGGTCGGGTCAATTCCGGCGGGTCGGATTCGCCGGAGAGCTGCGACCGGAAAGCCAGGAATGTCCGAAAGTACGGCAGCTCCTCCGCAGGAGGGCCTGCGGGCGGGGCTGCGCCGCCGCCACATGACCATGCTCGCCATCGGCGGCGCGGTGGGGGCCGGCCTCTTCGTCGGCAGCGGTGCGGTGATCAACACCGCCGGGCCGGCCGCGATCCTCTCGTACGCCGCGGCCGGCCTGCTGGTGCTGCTCGTGCTGCGGGCGCTCGGCGAGATGGTGGTCGCCCGCCCGGTCGCGGGCTCGCTGGCCGAGTACGCGCGGATCGCGCTCGGCCCCGCCGCGGGCTTCACGATCGGCTGGCTCTACTGGTACCTGTACGTGATCCTCGTCGGCGCCGAGGCCGTCGCCGGCGCCGCGATCCTGGCCGAGTGGATCGACCTGCCCCAGTGGTCGCTGGCCGCCGCGCTGCTGGTCGTGATGACCGCGGTGAACCTGGTCTCGGTACGGTCGTTCGGCGAGTTCGAGTTCTGGTTCGCCTCGATCAAGGTGGCCGCGATCGTGGTCTTCCTGGTCCTCGGCCTGCTGTACGTCCTGGGCCTGTGGCCGGACGCGCCCGGCGGCCTCGGCAACGTCACCGGGCACGGCGGCTTCGCCCCGAACGGCGTCGCCGCCATCTTCTCGGCGATCGTCGCGGTGATGTTCGCGTTCGGCGGCACCGAGATCGTCACGATCGCGGCGGCCGAGAGCAGGGAGCCGGGCCGCGAGGTCGCCCGCGCGACCGGCAACGTCCTCTGGCGGGTCGCGCTCTTCTACGTACTGTCGATCTTCCTGGTGGTGGCGATCCTGCCGTGGAACGACGCGGAGATCCTCTCCAGCCCGTTCGTGGGCGCGCTGGAGGAGCTGGGCGTCCCGGCGGCCGGGACGATCATGCAGGCGGTCATCCTCACCGCGGTCCTGTCGGTGCTGAACTCGGCGATCTACGTCTCGTCCCGGATGCTGTACGTCCTCACCCGCGACGGCGACGCCCCCAAGGGCCTGGTCAGGCTGAACCGCCGCGGCGTCCCGGTCCGCGCGATCCTGCTCGGCACCGTGGCCGCCTGGGCGGCGGTCGTGGCGTCGTACGTCTCGCCGGACGCGGTGTTCAAGTTCCTGATGAACTCGATCGGCGTCATCCTCGCCTTCGTCTACCTGTCGATCGCGTTCTCCCAGCTCCGGCTGCGGTCCCGGCTCCAGCGCGAGGACCCGGGCAGCCTCACGTACAAGATGTGGGGCCACCCGTACCTCACCTGGCTCGTCGTCGTCGCGCTGCTGGCCGTCCTGGTCTCGATGCTGTTCATGCCCGAGCTGCGCTCCCAGCTGCTCGCCTCGCTGGCCAGCCTGGCGATCGTCGCGGCGGTCTACCCGCTCCGGAAACGCCTCGGCCGGACCCCGCCGGTGACCGGGACGGACCTGATCGAACGCCGGTGACGCCGCGGCACCGAGGTGCCGTCCGACGACCTCACGCTCTCCCGGTCGCGATCATTCGGCTTCCAGGTCGCCCTCCAGCTCCAGGTACGTCTCGCGGAGGCGGCGCAGCACGCCCGGATCGGGCTCGGCCCACAGGCGCCGTTCGGCGGCCTCCAGGAGGCGTTCGGTGATGCCGCGCAGGGCCCACGGGTTGGACTGCTCCATGAACGCGCGCGTCTCGGCGTCGAAGACGTACTCCTCGGCCAGGCTCTGGTACATCCAGTCGTCGACGACGCCGGCCGTCGCGTCGTACCCGAAGAGGTAGTCGACGGTGGCGGCCAGCTCGAACGCGCCCTTGTAGCCGTGCCGCCGCATCGCCGCGATCCAGCGCGGGTTCACGACGCGGGCGCGGAAGACGCGGTGCGTCTCCTCGGCGAGGGTGCGCGTCCTCACCTGGTCGGGCAGCGCGGAGTCGCCGACGTACGCGGCGGGGCTGCTCCCGGTGAGGGAGCGGACCATCGCGACCATGCCGCCGTGGTACTGGAAGTAGTCGTCGGAGTCGACGATGTCGTGCTCGCGGGTGTCCTGGTTCTTGGCGGCGACCGCGATCCGCCGGAACGACGCCTCCATGTCGGAGCGGGCCTCGCGCCCGTCCAGGCCGCGCCCGTACGCGTAGCCGCCCCACACCGCGTACACCTCGGCGAGGTCGGAGTCGTCGCGCCAGTTGCGGGCGTCGATCAGCGGCAGCAGGCCGGCCCCGTACGCGCCGGGCTTGGAGCCGAAGATCCGGGACGTGGCGCGCCGCCAGTCGCCGTGCCGGGCGTGGTCCTCCGCCGCGTGCCGCCGCAGGTAGTTGCGGTCGGCGGGCTCGTCCAGCTCCGCGACCGCGGTGATCGCGTCGTCGATCAGAGCGATGACGTGCGGGAACGCGTCGCGGAAGAAGCCGGAGATCCGCAGCGTGACGTCGATGCGCGGCCGGCCCAGCTCCTCCGGCGGAACGATCTCGAAGCCGGTCACCCGGCGGGACGCGTCGTCCCACACCGGCCGGCAGCCGATCAGCGCGAGGACCTCGGCGATGTCGTCGCCCTGCGTCCGCATGGCCGAGGTGCCCCAGACGGTCAGGCCGACGCTGGACGGGTACTCGCCGGTGTCGTCCAGGTGCCGCGCGATCAGCGAGTCGGCGAGCGCGACGCCCACGTCCCACGAGTTGCGGGACGGGATCGCCTTCGGGTCGACGGAGTAGAAGTTGCGGCCGGTCGGCAGCACGTTGACGAGGCCGCGCGTCGGCGAGCCGGACGGCCCGGCGGGCACGTACCCGCCGTCGAGGGCGTGCAGGACGGCGCCGATCTCGTCCGCGGTGGCGTCCAGCCGCGGCACGACCTCCGTCGCCGCGAACTCCAGGAGCCGCACCACGTCCGGGACCTCGCGGCCCAGCACGCCGGCGCAGACGCCCTTCGGGTCGCGCCAGCCGCCGCGGTCCATGCCCTCGACGAGCCGCCGCGCGACCGCCTCCAGCAGGTCCACCACGTCCGAGGCCGTACGGGACGGGCCGTCCGCCAGCTCGGCCAGCGCGCTCACGTCGCCGGCCTGGCGGCCGGGGTCGGCGAGCAGCTCCTTCTCGTCCAGGTCGTACTCGGCGGCGATGGCGGCCCGCAGCCCCGGCATCGCCCCGGCCACCCCGCCCCACACCTGCGCCGCGCGGAGGACGGCCAGGACGAGGTTGACGCGCGCCTCGCCCTCCGGCCGCTGCCCGAGGATGTGCAGCCCGTCCCGGATCTGCACGTCCTTGATCTCGCAGAGGTAGCCGTCGATGTGCAGGATGAAGTCATCGAACTCCGACTCTCCCGGCATCTCCTCCTGGTGCAGGTCGTGGTGCAGCTGGGCGGCCTGCACGAGCGTCCAGATCTGCGCGCGTACGGCCGGGAGCTTGCCCGGGTCCAGGTCGGCGACGGTCGCGTACTCGTCCAGGAGCTGTTCGAGTTTGGCCAGGTCGCCGTACGATTCGGCGCGCGCCATCGGCGGCACGAGGTGATCGACGACGGTGGCGTGGCCGCGCCGCTTGGCCTGCGTCCCCTCGCCCGGGTCGTTCACGATGAACGGGTAGACCAGCGGGAGGTCGCCGAGCACGGCGTCCGGGGCGCACCCCGCCGAGAGCCCGAGGCCCTTGCCCGGCAGCCACTCCATCGTCCCGTGCTTGCCCAGGTGGACGACCGCGTCCGCGCCGAACTCCCGGTCCAGCCACCGGTACGCGGCCAGGTAGTGGTGCGAGGGCGGCAGGTCCGGATCGTGGTAGATCGCCACCGGGTTCTCGCCGAAGCCGCGCGGCGGCTGGATCATCAGGATCACGTTCCCGAAGCGCAGCGAGGCGAGCACGATGTCGTCGCCGTCCACGTAGAGTTCGCCGGGCGGCTCGCCCCAGTGCTCCCGGACGCCTTCCCGCAACGCCTCCGGAAGGGCCTCGAACCATTCCCGGTAATGGTCGAGCCGTACCCGCGCCGGCGCCTGCCGCAACTGCTCCTCGGTCAGCCATTCAACGTCGTGGCCGCCGGCGGCGATGAGGGCGTGGATGAGCGGGTCGCCGTTCTCCGGGTCGTCCCAGAGTTCCCGGTCGTCCCCGAGCGCGTATCCGGCCTCGGCCATCCGGCGCAGCAGCCGTACGGCCGAGACGGGGGTGTCGAGCCCGACCGCGTTCCCGACCCGGGAATGCTTGGTCGGATAGGACGAGAGAACGAGCGCTATCTTCTTCTCCGCGTTCGGCTTGTGGCGGAGCAGCGCATGCCGTACGGCGATCCCGGCGACCCGCGCGGCGCGTTCCGGGTCGGCGACGTAGACGGGGATCCCGTCCGGGCCCTCCTCCTTGAACGAGAACGGCACCGAGATGAGGCGCCCGTCGAATTCCGGAATCGCGACCTGCATGGCGGCGTCCATCGGGCTCAGCGCGCCGTCCGACCCGTCCCAGACGCTCCGCGCCGAGGTCAGGCACATTCCCTGGATGACGGGGACGTCGAGGCCCGCGAGCGCGCCGGCGTCCCAGGAGTCCTCCCCGGCCTCGCCCCCGGCCAGCACGGTCGCGACCAGCGCGTCCGCCCGCCCGAGGATCTCCAGCAGCCCCTCCTCGGCGCCCCGCAGCGAGCCGCAGAAGACCGGCAGGGCGTTCGCTCCGGCCGCTTCGATCCGCTCGCACAGCACATCGACGAACGCGGTGTTCCCCGACAGTTCATGGGCCCGGTAGAACACGACTCCCACCGTGGGCTTGCCGCTTTCATGCGCCCACTCCCCATGGACCCCGTACGAAGGCATCCGTGCAGGCGGAGCGAACCCCTCCCCCGTCAGAAGAACGGTGTCGCTCAGAAAGCGCGCCAGTTCCCGAAGGTTTCCGACGCCGCCCTCGCGCAGGTAATCCAGCGCCTCCGCCGCCACCCCGCCCGGAACGGTCGACAGCGCCATCAACTCCGCGTCCGGATCGGCCTCTCCGCCCAATAGCACGAGAGGCAGCCCTGTTTCCCTGAGCCGTTCGATCCCCTCCGGCCAGGTCTTCCGGCCACCGAGGAGCCGGACGACGACGGCATCGACGTCCTCTATCAGGGAGTCGAGCTCGTCCGATCCGATCCGTACCGGATTGGCGGTCACGTAACCGGCCTCGGCCGCGCGCGCGGCGAGGAGTTCGGTATCGGCCGTGGACAGCAGAAGAGCACGCATCGGCGGAACCTCCCCCGGGGTCTCCACGCCCCGGCTCGGGAATGAGGTCAGCGGCGGCGCGGAGTTCCTGACTCCCGGGCCCTCGGCCCGGTCACAGTTGCGGGACAGCTCCGGATTCGCACCGGATTCCTCGCCCGCCGTCGCCCGGCCATCGTAGCCGTGCCGTCCCCCTCAGCGCGCTCGCCTGCGCTCCTCCACGCGGCGCAGCAGATGGTCGAGGCCGCGCCGCTCGTCGAAGTACGTGGATCCCAGGTACGTGGTCCAGCCGCCGTTGATGTAGGGCAGCCGCAGCACGCGCTCCCGAGGCGCCTTCTCCGCCCGCGCCTCCTCCAGGCAGTCCCCGCACAGCGGCCGGGGCCTCGCCTCCCCGTCCATCTCCAGTTCCAGGCTTCCGGCGGCCTGCCCGTGCAGGGGGTCGTGCCAGCAGTACGGCGCCGTCCCGTCCACGGGGACGCCGGTCTCCAGCGCCGTCCGCCCCGTCCGGCACAGCACGATCACCAGGAAGTACTCGCCCCATCCGCCGTAGTAGACGTTCTTCCCCCGGTGAACGAACTCCCGCAGGACCGTGTCGGCCGTCTCCAGGCACGTGACGGCCTGCGCCCTCGCCGGCCCGTCGGGCACCCCCGCGTCCAGCCGTGCCCGCAGGTCCGCCATCGCCTCCTTGGCGCCCTTGGTCAGCGCCCTCGGCGTCATCCGCTCGAACGGCCCGGTCTCCTGCCGCCCGCCGGTCCCGATCAAGATCCTGCGCAGCACGCCCATCGCCCACACCCTCCCCAGCACGACCGCCCGGAACGTACGTTACGTGGCGAAACGATCAAGGAGCGGCGAATCGACGGGATCATCCTTCCCGGTACAGGTGCGTCTCCGGAAACCACGGGTAATCAGAGCGGTAACGGCACCAGCGCCATAAAGGGGGACCCAATGTCAATGCACGCCATCCCGCCCATAACCGACCGCCCGATCGTGGGTTCGTACCGCACCTACGCCGGCGCGCAGCGCGCCGTCGACTTCCTCTCCGACGAACACTTCCCGGTCGAGCACACGGCCATCATCGGTTCCGACCTGCGCATGGTCGAGACCGTCCTCGGCCGCGTGACCAGGGGCAAGGCCGCCCTCGCGGGCGCGGGCAGCGGCGCCTGGTTCGGCCTCCTCGTCGGCCTGCTGCTGACGTTCTTCACGGTCAACCACTCCGCCGTCATCCCGCTGCTGATCGGCGGCATCGTCTTCGGCGCGGTCTTCGGCGGCGTCTTCGGCTTCATCGCCCACTCCATGACCGGCGGCACCCGCGACTTCGCGTCCCGCAGCCAGATCGTCGCCGCCAGCTACGACGTCGTCGCCGACCCCGAGGTCGCGGAGGACGCCAAGAACCGCCTGATCAAGCTCTCCTGGCGCGAGGACTGACCCGGCGGCCCGCTCGAACGGCTCCCGCGTGTCCGACTCGCGCTATATGGTCACCAACTGATCATTCCGGCTTCGGGAACGGGTGGACTGCATGCCGCGGGAGACGCGCTGGGTCCCGGCCACCGGCGACCACGAACTGCGCCTGGCCGAGGGTGTACTGGAATGCCGCGACCGGCAGGGACGGCCCGTCGCCCCGATACCGCCGCAGGTGCTGGAGACGCGCGCCTATCCGGCCTGGGCGCTGGTCCATCACCCCGGCGACGCCGAGGCGGCCCTCGCCGCGTCCGGCGCCTGCGCCGCGGCCTCCGGCGCGGAACCGCACGACGCGGTGCCGATCTACCAGGCGGCGGCGCGCGGCCTGCCGTCCCCGCATCTGCCGGTGTTCTTCGAGCAGGCCGCCGGCGAGCTGGCCGCCGGAGCCGTGGAACTGGGCGCCAAGGACATCGCCCCCTTCGCGGCGCGGCTGAGCGAGTCGTTCCCGCCGGACCAGGCGCTCGACTGCCTCGCCGAGGTGGCGGCCCGCCGCGCGGACGCGGGCCGGTCCCCCTGGCCGCGGCTTCCCCGCCAGATGTCGGCGCTGGCCAAGGCCGCCGCCCGCGATGAACTCGCCGAGCACCGCCGCCTGTTCGAGCGCCTGCCGGAGCCCGCGGTCCGGCAGTTCCCCCTCGGCCTCTGGAAGACATGGCGCCCCACGCTGGTGCGCGTCGCGCGGGACTCACCGCGCTTCCAGGAGCGACTGCTCGACCTCTTCCCCTACGCCGACCACATCGACGGCTGGTGGCTGGACTTCCTGGACGAGTGCGGCGCGCTGGAGGCCGTGTGCAGTACGGCCGTACCGGAGGCGCGGCCTGCGGGCGCCGCCGCGGCCTGGCTGTCGCGCACCGTCCAGCACCCCCGCCTGAACGACACGACCCGGCGGCGCAGGGACCGCGTCCTCCGGCCCCTGCCGCCGGAACTGCTCGCACTAATCCCGCGCATGAGCGCCAGGCTCGTCGCGGACGGCGTTCCCGTCCACCTGCACGGAACCGACGGGTCGTACGGGATCGACCTCCGGATCCTGGAGGCGTGCCTGGCCGGCGGAGTCCCCGTCGCCCCTCCAGGCCCGCACGCGGGCCTGGCCCTGGACCACTGGCTCATGTGGCGCGGCGACGAGGAGGACCTCCCCGCCACGGCGGCCGACCCGTCCTTCGGGCCCCTGCTGCGCGCGGCGGCGACCGCCAATCTCGACCACAGCCGCATGCCCGGGGTGTGGACGGTCCCCGCGCTGCGCCCGCACCTCCCGCTCCCCGCCGGCCCGGACGGCCCCGTCCCCCATCCGCTCGACGACCGCCACGTCACCGCCTCACTGGCGGGACTGCATGAGACCAACCCGCCCTGGTCGCCGGTCCGGGGCGACCTGTACCGCATCGAGGTGATCGCGGCGCTGCTCCGCGACCCCACCCTGCCCGTACGGATCGAGAACTTCCTCACGGGCCTGTACCGGCTCACCGGGCGGATGGGCGCCGTGGCACTGCGCGCGGCGTCGTCCTGCACTCCGGAGATCCACCGCCGGCGGCTCCTGCTCCTCCTGGACGTGTGGTCGCGGACCCCGTTCGCCGACCCGGCGGCCCGGCTGCGCGCGAGTGTCGCGGCGACGCAGGAGCGCGTCGTCCAGAACGAGCACGGCACCGCCGTGATGGTCCTCTACAAGACCCGCGACGAGAATCACTTCCTAGAGCTGCGAACCGGCGACGGCAGCCCGCTGGACGGCCGGAACGTCATCCAGAGAACCGACCTGGCCTGCGGCTGGAGCGAGGCGAACCGCCTGCGCGCACTCGCCGGCCTGATCACCGAACGCGGCCCCGTCCCCTGGGACCCGGCGGCGGCCACCCGCCTGGCCGAACGCGTCGGCATCGGCGAAGCCGCCGCCGCCCTGGTCCTGGCGACGTTCCAGGAGGCCGACGGCGCCCCGTGGCCCGGCGAGCACACCCGGAACGTCCTCGGACTCGGATCGGACGAGGCCGAGCGCGCCCGAGCCGAACTCATCGACCTCACCCGCGACCACCGCCTGGACCTCTTCGCCAACGCCCTCCCGCCCCAGGTCGCCGACCTGTGGGAACCCGGCGCGATGATCACCATCGCCGACCGCGTCGCCGACGCCTGGCTCGAACCACCCGCCGAGACCGCGACGGGGTGAACGGCCGAGGCCACCCGCCCGCCGCCCGCCGGCCGGTCGCCGCACGGCCGGCGGGTTCCCGCGTCCTCCTCGCCTCAGGCGCAGGGAAGGGCGAACCCGATCGCCTTGCCCAGCCCCGGACGGCTGCACGTGGGGGTGGTGTACGTCGTACAATGGCCCGCGGTCAGGCCACGTACGAGGGAGAGGCCGCGCCCGCCCAGGCCGAGGGAGTCGATGACGGCGTCGAGGTCGTCCCCCGGCGGCGGCTGACTCGGCTCGCGGAGCAGGTCGGGGACGCGGCCCAGGCAGGGATCGGCGTCGGCGAGTTCGCACCAGATCGGACGGCGCTCGGCACCGGCGAAGAGGACGCGCAGCTCGTACGGGGGCCGCGAGTGCCGCACCCCGTTCGTGGCCAGCTCGGCGATCACCAGCTCCATGTCCGCCACCGCCTCGGCGCCGATGCCCGCCCGCACGAGCAGTTCACGGACGATGTCCCGCGCCCGGCGCTCGGCCCGCCGCGGCGAGAGCCGCCACACCTGCACCGCCCACGGAAGAGTTCCCGCGTTCTTCTGTTGCCCTACGGCCGAACCCCACATCCGCCTCACCCTCTCCTGCCGCTCTGACCGACCCGTCGCGCGGCTCCGCGGCGGAACGGCCCCGCGCGGCCGATGCACCGGGGGGAACGTGCACCGACCACGCGGTTCTCCGTGGCGGTTCCAGCTATCGTTCAACGCGGAGTTGAGCAACAGAATGTAGCTTCCTATAAGCACATGGTAATCACAAGGCCTTCCACCTGGAAAATTCTCCGAGGAAGCTACGGCCTTTCGCCCATTCACCTCCAGAGAGGAACGAACCCCCCATGGCTGCTGCCACCCCGGCGACCGTCCGGCACCGCCTGCTCGTCCAGAAGTTGCGCCGGCTGCGCGAGGACGCGGGCTTCACCCAGGCCGAGGTGGCACAGGCGATGGACTGGTCGGAGTCCAAACAGATCAAGATGGAACGGGGCAACATCCCGGTCCGCATCCCGGACGTCAGGGCCCTCCTGGTGCACTACGGCCTGGTCGGCCCCGAGCACCAGCAGGAGACGGACGCGGTCCTCCAACTCGCCCGGGACGCCCGCCGGAAGGGCTGGTGGCACACGTACGGCGACGCCGTCCCCGAATGGTTCGAGCCGTTCCTCGGCCTGGAGACGGAGGCGACCAGCATCCGCACGTACCAGCCCGAACTCGTCCCGGGCCTCCTGCAGACGCAGGACTACCACCAAGGGCTTCTTCGTACGTCACCGGCCGTGCGGTCCGCTGAGACGATCGACCGGATGACGACACTCCGCGAGCAGCGGCAACAGCGGCTCGAGGGGCCGAACGCCACCACCTACTGGGCAATCATGAACGAGGCGGTACTGATGCGCCCGCCCGGCAGCACCGCCCTGATGAAGGCCCAACTCACCCACATCGTCGAGCGAATGGAACTGCCCGCGGTCACCGTGCAGGTCCTCCCCTTCTCCGCGGGCCTCCACCCGGCGATGGACGGGCCGTTCGAGATCCTCGGTTTCCCCGAATCGCTCGATCTTGACGTGGCCTACCTCGAATCGCCGACCAGCGCCCTCTACCTAGAGGAACGCGACCAGGTCACTCGTTACAATGACGTCTTCGACCATCTACGGGCAAAGGCCCTCGACCCGGAGCAATCCCGCACCTTGATCATTCGGAAGGTCCAGGAATGCACATGAATCTGTCACACGAACCTCGTGTCATCACCGTTGCCGGGCGGCCGGATGTGGGGTGGCGGAAGAGCCGCCGGAGCAACGAGGCCGGGAGCTGCGTCGAGATGGCCGCGTTCGACCGGACGTGCCTCGCACGGGATTCCAAGGATCCGGACGGGCCGGTGCTCGCGTTCGGTGCGCGGGCGTGGAGCGAGTTCGTCCGCCGGATCAAGGCAGGGGCGCTCGACCTCCCCTAGCGGCAGGGTGCACGGGCTGTTCAGGTCCTCAGGTCAGGGTCGTGGTGGCGTGGCGTTCCAGGAGGGTTCGTACGGGGAACGTCAGGGGGCGCGACAGGGCCTCGGACGGGGTCAGCCAGCGCGGGTCGCGGCCCTCTTCGAGGACCTCGGCGGTCGTCTCCAGGGGGACGTTCAGCAGGTAAGGGTGCCATCGGTGGGCGTCGGAGCCGCGCCAGCAGGAGTCGCCCGGGATGTCGGTGACGTCCAGGGGGACGAGGTCGGACGGGGGCGCGGACAGGCCGACCTCCTCGCGGAGTTCGCGGGACGCGGCGTGCGCAGGGTCCTCGCCCGTGTCGATGTGGCCGGCGGGGACCGTCCATTCCAGCGGGAAGAAGACGCGCTCGAAGAAGAGGTAGCGGCCGTCGGCGCGGCGGACGAAGACGCCCGCGGTGCGGTGCCAGTACTCGCCGGACGGGTCGGTCCACCAGTCCAGCGCCGGGTCGACGACCAGCGAGCGGCCGTACTCCCGGCCGCAGGTCGCGCAGGTGAATCCGGCGGCGCCGTGGTGCGGGGCGACGGTCTCGGCGCGGCAGCCCCAGCAGTACTGGTGGCGGCGGCCGTCGGCGGGGACGTCCACGTCCAGCTTCATGGCGACGATCCTCGCAGGCGGGACGCCGCGGCCGGCGCCCCGCCCCGCGGGATCAGACGTGGGGCTCCAGGTCGGCCAGCAGGAGGCGCTTGGGCTTCGCGCCGATGATCTGCTGGACGACCTGGCCGTCCTTGTAGAGGTTGAGGGTCGGGAAGCCCATCACGCCGTACCGGGCGACGATCTCCGGGTGGTCGTCGCCGTTGAGCTTGCCGATGGTGAGGCGGTCGCCGAGTTCGGACTCCAGCCGCTCAAGGACCGGCGCGATCATCTTGCACGGCGGGCACCACTCGGCCCAGAAGTCGACGAGTACCGGCCTGTCGCCGCGGAGCACCCGCTCGTCGAAGTTCTCCGTGGTCAGTGTGATCATTTCTTCCCTCCCGGGACAGGACGCAGCCGGGGCAGGCGCGCGCCAGCTGCTCGGCCACTTCGGCCCGTTGCGCGATCAGGGTGCGGATCTCCGCGTCGATCTCGGCCAGCTTGCGCCGGTAGACGGCCACCGGTTCCGGGCAGGCCTCGCCGACCTCGCGGCCCGCGCGCAGGCACTCCACGAACGGGCGGGTGTCCTCCAGGGTGAAGCCCGCCGCCAGCAGCGAGCGGATCTGCTGGACGAGGCGGACGTCCGACTCGGCGTACCGCCGGTAGCCATTGGACTCGCGCCGCGCGGAGATCAGCCCGTGCTCCTCGTAGTAGCGCAGCGCCCGCGTGCTCACCCCGGCCCGCTCGGCCAGTTCCCCGATCCGCATCGCCCCTCCCTGATCCGTCCGCGACGCTATTCCTTGACGCCGGTGACAAGGTCAAGCCGGATCGGTCCCGTTTTCATCCGGACGGTCCCGGCAGCCAGTAGGGCGAGCGCGATCAGGCCGGTGCTGACCCACAGCGGCGAGCGGTGCCCCAGGCCCGCGGCGATGGCGGCGCCGCCCGCCCACGGCCCCACGGCGGCGCCCACGTTGAACGCGGCCGTGGCGAACCCGCCGGCGAGCGCCGGGGCGCCCGCCGCCGCGTACAGGGCCTGCGCGATCAGCGTGGAGCCGACCGCGAACGACAGGGTGCCCTGGACGAGCACGAGCGCGATCGTCACCGCGGGCTGCGCGGCGAGCAGCGCGAACGCCGCCCAGCCGGCCAGCAGGGCCGCGCCGCCCGCGACCAGGAGAGGCACGGGCCGTACGTCCGCGACGCGCCCCGCCGCCGAGACGCCGAGGAACGATCCGAGCCCGAAGAGCGCCAGCAGCGCCGGCACCCACGCCTCACCGAGGCCGGCGACCTCGGTGAACACGGGCGTGAAGTACGTGAACGCGCAGAACGTCGCCCCGTTCACCAGGGCGCCCAGGAGCAGCGTCACCAGGAGGCGCGGCTCGCGCAGCGCCCCGAACTCCTCGCGCGGGTTCGGGACGGGCCCGCCGGCGTCGTCCGGTACGGCACGCAGGATCGCCAGGATGGCCGGGACCGAGACGAGCGCGACGGCCCAGAACGCCGACCGCCAGCCCCACAGCTGGCCGAGGAGCGCGCCGCCCGGGACGCCCACGACGCAGGCGAGGGTGGTGCCCGCGAGCAGGACGGACGTGGCACGCCCCTTGGCGTTCGGGGGGACAAGGGCGGCCGCCGTGACCATCGCGACGGCCAGGAACCCGGCGTCGGCCAGGGCCCCGACGATCCGGGTGCCGAGCAGGACCGGGTAGCTGCTGGTGAGCGCCCCGATGACGTGGACGACGAGGAAGACGGTCAGGAACGCCAGCAGCGCGTTCCGCCGCGACCAGCGCGCGGCGGCGGCCGCCATCAGCGGCGCGCCGATGATCATCCCGACGGCGAACGCCGAGGTCAGCGAGCCGGCGGCGGAGATGGAGACGCCGAGGTCGGCGGCGATGCCGGGGAGGAGGCCCGCGAGCATGAACTCCGACGTCCCTTGCGCGAAGACGGCGAGCGCGAGCAGGTAGAGCACGAGAGGCACAGGAAGACTCCATGAGAGCGGCGCGAGCGCGCCGGAACCCGCCGGGCGGCGCGAGGGCGCGCCCGGTCACAGGGTGGAAAGGGCCCGTACTCCGGAGATCCGGTGGGGTCGTCGCAGCCCGGCGCGGCGCGGCCTCATCGGACCGCGCGGCGGGGCGCCACCGGATGGCCGGTGGCTAGAGTCTTGACGCCTCGGGGCTGGACATGCCGCGCAGCCTAGCCCACGGCGTGCGGGGGCCGTCCAATCGTTTTCGGTGCCGCCGCCCGTTCCGTCAGTCCTTGCGGCCGGTGGCGGCGACGGTCACGCCGAGGCCGATCATCATCAGGCCGCCGGTGCCGCCGATCGCGGCGAGGCGGCGGGGCGAGCCGGTGAGCCAGGTGCGGGCGGTGCCGGCCGCCAGGCCCCACAGGCTGTCGCAGAGCAGGGCGATCAGGCCGAAGACCAGCCCGAACACGAGCATCTGCAGGGCGGCGTGCCCGCTGCTCGGGTCGACGAACTGCGGGAGCACGGCGGCGAAGAACACGGCGGTCTTGGGGTTGGTGACGCCGACGACGAAGCCCTGCCGGAGGGCGCGGTTGCGCGGGGCGTCCCGTTCCTCGAACGCGATGCGGCGGTGCCGGAACGCCTGGACGCCCAGGTAGACGAGGTACGCGGCGCCGATCAGCTTGAGGGCGGTGAAGACCACCACCGAGCGTTCGACGATCGAGCCGATGCCGAGGGCGACCGCGGCGGTGAGGACCAGGGCGCCGAGCGTGTTGCCCAGGACGCTCGCCAGCGCCGTACGGCGGCCGTGGGCGAGGGCCCGGCCGACCACGAACAGGACGGTCGGGCCCGGGATCAGGATGATGGCCAGCGCCATCGCCGAAAAGCCCAGCAACCGCTCCAGAGACACCATCCCGCGACACTAGGCCGGTGCCGTTCCCGACCGCACCCGGTTATTCGGGGCCTCGGTGCGAAGGTGCGGCGGCCAGGCGGAGGAGGGAGCGGTCCGTGCCCCGGCCGCCGATGGCGCACAGGCCGACCGGGAGGCCGGCGACCCGGAGCCTGGGCATCACGACGGCGGGCAGGCCCGCGATCGAGGCGAAGCAGGTGAGGCGGAGCGTGCGGAAGCGGTACGCGTCCATCGTCTCCGCGTCCAGGTCCACGGGCGGTGCGGGCGCCGTCGCGGCGGGCAGCAGCAACACGGTCCCCGGGGGAACGGCCCCGTGCAGGACGGCCCGCGCCTCCTCCAGGACCTCCCGCCCCGCCTCGGCCTCGCCCGGCTTGAGGTCGCGTCCCAGGGCGAACCGCTTGGTCACGCCGTAGCCGAGCGAGCCGGGATGGGCCTCGATCCACGCGCCGTGCCGCTTCCACGCCTCGTCCGCCTGGACGTTCCGGAACGCCGCGAACCACTCCTCCAGCCGCCCGCCCATCAGCGACCCGATCCGGCGCACGGGGCCGAAGGCCGCGCAGGCCGCCTCGAACGACTCGCGCGTCTCGGGCTCGGCCAGTTCCACGACGTCGTCGGCGACGGCGAAAGACAGCGGCAGGTCGGGGTCGCCTGGGGGCAGCAACACGTCGCCGGCCCGTTCCAGGAGTCCCGGGTCCCGCGCGAACCAGCCGATCGTGTCGAACGAGCGCGCCAGGTCCAGCAGCCCGTCCGAACGCACGGCCCCGTGCGTCGGCCGCAGCCCGTAGAGGCCGCAGTGCGAGGACGGGACGCGCACGGACCCGGCCGTGTCCGTCCCCAGGCCGAGGTCCGCGAGCCCCAGCGAGACCGCCGACGCGGGCCCGTTGCTGGAGCCGCCCGTGATGCGGCCGGGCGCGGCGCCGTTGGGCGGCGTCCCGTAGTGCTTGTTGGTGCCGTTGAGGCTGAACGCCAGCTCGTCGGTCTGGGCGATGCCCGCGACGTCCGCTCCCGCGTCGAGCAGTGCCTGGACGGCCCAGGCGTTGCGCTCCTCGACCGGGGCCTCGGCCAGCCAGTCGGGGTTCCCCGCCCCGATCCGCTGCCCCGCGACCGCGAACAGGTCCTTCACCGCGACCCGCACACCGGCGAGGGGCCCGTCCGGGGCGCCCTTCGCCAGAGGCCCGCCGGTCACCCTCCAGATGGGACCTGGCACCCGCTCGTCCAACACGCCTCCCTCAGCCGCTCGACAGCACCGTACCGGCATCCAGGGTGATCACCCGATCGGCGATCCGCCGCGCCACCCGGGGGTCGTGGGTGACGAAGACGATCGCCAGCCCCTCCTCGCGGCGCAGCCGGGCGAGCAGGTCCAGGATGCGCTCCTGCGCCAGGACGTCCAGGCCGGTCGTGGGCTCGTCGGCGAGCAGGATCCGGGGGCGGGACGCCAGCGCGCGGGCGAGCGCGACCCGCTGCCGCTCACCGCCCGACAGCGTCGACGGGTGCCGCCCGGCCAGCGCCGGGTCCAGGCCGACGCGCTCCAGCAGCTCCGCGACGCCCTCGCGGCCTCCCAGCGCCTCCGCCACGACGCGCTCCACGGTGTAGCGGGGGTCGAACGACGCCTGCGCGTCCTGGAACACCAGCCCCGCCTCGCGCCGCAGGGCCCGCCGCTCGCGGTCCCGCAGGCCCCACACGTCCCGCTCGCCGGCGAGCACCCGGCCCGCCTCGGGACGGTCCAGCCCCGCGAGCACGCCCACCAGCGTGGACTTCCCGGACCCGCTGCGGCCGACGACCGCGACCGACTCCCCGGCCCGGACGTCGAGGTCGACGCCGTCCAGCGCGAGCGTCGTCCGGCCCCGCCCGTGCAGGACGCGCCGGACGCCGCGCAGCGACCGCACCGGCTCCCCGGCCGGCTCCCCCGGCTCGAACGGGGCGTCCAGACGGGCGGCGGCGACCAGGTCCCGGGTGAACGGGTGCTCCGGCTCGTCCAGGACCCGCCCGCTCGGCCCCTGCTCGACGATCCGCCCCTCCGCCAGGATCGCGATCTCGTCCGCCCAGCGCCCCGCGACCGCCAGATCGTGGGTGATCAGCAGCACCGCCCGGCCCTGCGCGCGGATCGTGTCGAGCACCTCCGCCTGCGTCTCCGGGTCGAGCGCGGTCGTCACCTCGTCGGCGATCAGCAGCTCCGGCTCCAGCACGGTCGCGACCGCGAGCGCGGCCCGCTGCACCTGGCCGCCCGACAGCTCGTACGGCCGCGCCTCCCACACCTGCTCAGGGTCCAGCCCGCACCGCTCCAGCGCGCCCGCCCCCAGCTCGCGCGGGTCGCCCGCGCCGTGCGCCCGGACGGTCTCGGCGAGATGCCGGCCGATCGTGAGCGTCGGGTTGAGCGCCGCGGAGGCGTCCTGGAACGCGTACCCGACCCGGCGGCCCCGGACCCGGCGCAGCTCCCGGCGCCCCATCCCCATCACGTCGAGCCCGCCGACCCTGATGGTCCCCTCCACCCGCACGGACGGGTCGTGCAGCCGGACGACCGACCGCGCGGTCAGGCTCTTGCCGCTGCCGCTGGCCCCCGCCAGCGCGACGATCCTCCCGTCCGGAACGGCCAGCGAAAGCCCGTCCACCACCCGCCGCCCACCAGGCACCGTGACCGCGAGATCCACGATCTCCAGTGCCTTGTGGGGGGACGACCCCCCACACCCCCCGCGCCCGGCGCGGGCGCCCTCCGCTCGTTCCTCGCTCCAGGCACCCACTCCGGGGCAGGGGGCTCCGCCCCCCGCACCCCCCGGGGTCATCGGGTCTCTCCGGAGATCGTGGAGGCGAGGACGTTCACGGCCAGGATGGTGGCGACGACGCAGGCGGCCGGGAACGCGACCGTGTACCACTCGCCGGTCAGCAGGTGCGCCTGCGCCTCGGTGAGCAGGTTGCCCCAGCTCGGCCGGTTCGGCGGTACGCCCAGGCCGAGGAAGCTGAGCGTGGACTCGGTGAGGATCGCGTGCCCGACCTCGAACGCGGCGATCGACGCGACCGGCGGCAGCGCGCCGGGCAGCAGGTGCCGGACCAGCACCCGGCCGCGGGACAGGCCGAGCGCGTGCGCGGCGCGCACGTACGGCCGCTCCCGCAGGCTGATCAGCTCGGCGCGGGTGACCAGCGCGACGGGCATCCAGGCGGTCGCGGCGACGGCGAGGATCACGGTGCCGAGGGACGGGCCCGCGACCGCCGCCAGCGCCAGCACCACGACCAGCATCGGCAGCGACAGCAGCACGTCGGCGACGCGCGAGATCGCCTCGTCCAGCCAGCGCGGACCGGCCGCCGCCAGCCCGCCGAGCAGCACCCCGGCCGCGACGGTGATCGCGGCGGCGACGATCCCGACGATCAGCGAGGTGCGCGCCCCGTACAGGATCCGGGCCAGCAGGTCGCGGCCGAGCTGGTCGGTGCCCAGCGGGTGGCCGGGCGAGCCGGGCGGCAGGCTGGTCGCGAGGGTGTCGGTGGCGATCGGGTCGTACCGGGTCAGCACCGGCGCGAGCAGCGCCGCCAGCGCGAACGCCGCCAGCAGCAGCGCGGCCGCCCACACGCCGGGGCGCCGGGCGGGCAGCCGGACGGCCAGCAGCCCGCGCGGGGCCGGCGGCGGCGTCCCCTCCCCCGAGAAGGGGACGCCGCCACCGGAACCGGTACGGCCCGTCCTGGCGAGCCGGGTCTCAGTGATGGGCATGCCGGGCCTTCCCGGTCAGGCGGACGCGCGGGTCGAGCCAGGCGACGGCGAGGTCGCCGAGCAGGTTGGCCAGCACCACGATCACCCCGGTGACCAGGACGACCGCGGTCAGCACCGGGTAGTCCTGCTCGCGGGCGGCGAGCACCGCCTGCCGGCCGATCCCCGGCCAGGAGAAGATCATCTCGGTGGCGTAGGCGCCGGCGATCAGCCCGCCGACCCCGACGCCGAGCCGCGCCGTGAACGGCACCAGCCCCGGCCGCATCAGGTGCCGTACCGTCACGGTCCACCGCGACAGCCCGCGCGCCCGCGCGTTCTCGACGTGCGGCGCCGACCGCAGCCGGCCGACGCCCGTCTCCACCAGCCGCGCGTACGTGCCGAAGTGGTGCCCGAACGCCAGCGCCAGCGCGGGCAGCACCAGATGCGCCGCGAGGACCCCGGCCGTGACCGGCTCGCCGGGCCGGTTCAGCCCGCCGGACGGCAGCACCTGGAGCCACGCCGAGAAGATCCACATCAGCAGCAGCGCCGACACGAAGCCGGGCATCCCGCCCAGCGCGAACAGCGCCGTCTGGATGCCGCGCCGCAGCCAGGCCCGCCGGGTCAGGGCGGCGGCCAGCCCCACGGCGATCGCGCCGGCGACGCTGAGCAGCACGGCGGCGGCCGTCAGCAGGAGCGTCCACGGGGCGGTGTCGGCGAGGACCTCGCCGACCGGCCGGCCGGTGCCGTACGAGTCGCCGAAGTCGCCGCGGGCCGCGCCCGCGACCCAGCGCCCGTAGCGGACCGGCAGCGGGTCGTGCAGGCCCATCTCGCGCTCCAGCCGCTCGACGGCGGCGGGCGTGGCGGGTCGGCCGCCCGAGCGGGCCTCCAGGATCGACGCGGCCGGGCTGCCCGGCGCGACGTCCAGGAGCACGAAGCAGAGCGCCGAGAGGGCGGCGACGACCGCCAGGGCCGTCGCCGCCCGCCTGATCAGGAACCGTGCGATCAACGGATCAGGACCAGGACCACTTCTCGGCGTTCCAGAAGAAGCCGTAGCCGTGGTGGCCCAGGGTGCGCCGCTGCGGGCCCTTCAGCCCGTCCGGGACGGCGTTGGACGTGTGCAGGTACGAGATCCACACGAACGGCGGGTCCTCGGCCAGCGCCTTCTGGAAGTCGCCGTACAGCGCCTTGCGCTTCTCCGGGTCGGACGTCCGGCGCGCCGCGTCGAGCGCCTTGTCGACGTCCGGGTTGCTGTACGTGCCGTAGTTGGAGCCGCCGTTGGCGAGCGCCTCAGAGGAGTGGAACGGCCCGTACACGGAGGTGTCGGGGTCGTACGGCGTGCCCCAGCCGACCACGAACGCCTCCAGCTCGCCCCAGTTCTTGCGGACCCAGTCGCGCGGCCGCGGGTTGGGGACGACGTCGAAGCCCCGCGCCTTGAGCTGCGTGGCGGCCACGTTGAGGATGGCGACGCGCGAGGAGTCCTCGGCGAACGTGCTCAGCTCGAACCGGACGGTCTTGCCGCCCTTCGCCCACAGCCCCTGGCCGTTCTCGGCGTACCCGGCGGCCTTCATCAGCTCGTCCACCTTGGCGGCGTCGTGCGTGAACGGCGCCGCGCCCGCGGCCTTGTACGGGCTCTCGTCCAGCGGCCCGGTCGCCGGGCTGCCGTGCCCGAGCAGGACGCTCTTGACGAACGCGTCGCGGTCGATCGCGAAGTTCATGGCCTGCCGGATCCGCTTGTCGGCGAAGACGGGCAGCTTCTTGAAGTTGAGCATCAGGGCCCGGTAGTCGGCCGTCGGGTAGGTCTCCAGCCGGACCCCGCCGACGTCCCCGGCCTTGGCGGCCTGCTGCGGCTGGACGTGGGCGCCGTCGACCTCGCCGTTCTTGAGCTGGATCAGCCGCGCGGTGTCGTCCGGCACGTACTTGATCACGATCTTCGGCAGCTTGGGCGCGCCCTCGTAGTAGCCGCCGAACGCCTCCAGCTCGGCGTACTGCCCCGGCTTGAACGTCGTCAGCCTGAACGGCCCCGCCCCCACCGGGCTCTGCCCGAACGCCGCGTCGGTGATCTTCTTGCCCTTGAGCGCGTGCTCGGGCAGCAGCCCCATCGACAGCGCGTCCAGCAGCGGCGCGAACGGCTCGCTCAGCTCCACCTTCACCGTCGTGGCGTCGGGCGTCTCCACCGACTCGACCGACTCGAAGTTGCGCGAGCGCGGCGCGTCGGCCGCCGCGGCCTTGACCGCGTCGATGGTGAACTTCACGTCCCGGGAGGTCAGCGGCTTGCCGTCGTGCCATGTCAGGCCGGACCGGAGCGTGAACGTGTAGTCCTTCCCGTCCTTGGAGACGTCCCAGGACTCGGCCAGCCCCGGCACCACCTTGTTCGCGGCGTCGTGCCGGGTCAGCCCGCGGAAGACGAGCTCGGTCACCGGGTCGGTGTGCTCGTCCTGGAGGGCCGGGTTGAGCGTCTCCGGCTCGTCCCCGATGGCGTACGTGAACGTTCCGCCGTCGCGGGAGTCCGCGGCTCTGCCGGCCCCGCACGCGGTGGCGGAGGCCAGCAGGGCGCTCGCGGTGGCGAGCGCGCCGATGACGAGGGCGGGCTTACGCATAAGTCTCCTAGTTGCAAGTTATTCGCAACAAGTGACTATAGCCGTCCCGGAACGGGGCATTCGTCACCGGTGTCCCGTCAGATGGGAAGAGACGGGCGGGTCAGGCGGGCAGGACGCTCCACTGCCCCTCGCGCCACACCAGCAGGTCGCGGGTCAGCAACTGGCCGGCCGGCACGTCCCAGGCGGGCTCGCCGTCGCCGCCGGCCTCGTCCTCGGGCCGCTCCTCCGACCACACCCGCTCCACGGCCCAGCGCAGCTTCCCGATCCCGTCGGGATGGCCCGTGCCGGAGGCGACGAAGACGTCCCGCGCCGGGGCCGCCACCACCAGATCGCCCTCGACGTCCTGCGCCACCTTCTCGAGGAAACCCTCGTCCAGCAGCAGGCCCGCCTCCAGCCCGCCGCCCCTGGACGGCTCCGCGCCGCCCAGCGAGACGGTCACCGCGCGGGCGTCCGGGTACCAGCTCATCCGCAGGTCGGGACGGAGGTTGCGGAGATTGATCACGGCGGTGCGGCGCAGCTCCTCGGGCGCGATCCCGAGCTCCTGGCAGTGCCGCCGCGCGACGTGCTCGTACCGCCGGCCGCCCGGCTCGGGCCGCAGCGCGCCGCCCGCCCCCGCCTCGGCGGGCAGCTCCAGCGCGTAGGTCACGTACAGGTCGCCGGTGAACGGGTCGCGCACCGGCTCCTCCTGCGGGGGCAGCGGGAACTCCAGCTGCACCTCGGCCGGCACCCGCGCCTTCATCAGCGGCACGATGAGACTGGTCCGCGGCTCGGTCACGGGACGATCCTCCTGAGGCCGGTGAGGTTCCGAGCGAGTCACACTACCGGGACGGGCGCCCCGGACTCCCGCAAGCCTCGCCGCGCCGCGATGTGATCATTCCCGCCGTTCTGGGTACCTGTGACTCCGGAGGTCCGTGTGAACTTCTGGGAATACCTGGCCGACCGGCGCGAGCTGCTGACCTTCGAGGCGTGGCAGCACGCGAGCATGGTCTTCCAGTGCGTGCTGGCCGCGCTGGTGATCGGCCTGCTGATCGGGGTCGCGGTGTACCGCAGCCCGCGGGCCGCCGCGCTCGCCACCGGCACCGCCGGAGTGATCTTCACGATCCCGGCGCTGGCCCTGCTCGGCCTGCTCATCACCCCGCTCGGCCTCGGCGTGGCGCCCAGCGTGGTCGCGCTCACGCTGTACTCGCTGCTGCCGATCCTCCGCAACACCATCGTCGGCCTGAACGGCGTCGACCCGGCGCTGGTGGACGCGGCGCGCGGCATCGGGATGAGCCGGCGCATGATCCTGCTGCGCGTGCAGCTGCCGCTGGCCTGGCCGGTCGTCCTCACCGGCGTCCGGGTGGCCACGCAGCTGGCGATGGGCATCGGCGCGATCGCCGCGTACGCCTCCGGCCCCGGGCTGGGCGAGCAGATCTTCTCCGGCCTGGCCCGGCTCGGCGGCGCCAACGCCGTCAACATGACCCTCGCCGGCACCCTCGGCGTCATCCTCCTGGCCCTGCTCTTCGACGCCTGCTACCTGCTGATCGGCAGGCTGACCACCCCGCGAGGCATCCGTGCATGAGACCCCCGACACCTCCACCACCGCCACCGCCGAGGCGGGCGGCAGCGGCGGCATCGAGCTGATCAACGTCACCAAGCGGTTCCCCGGCCAGAAGACGCCGGCCGTGGACGACATCACGATGACGATCCCGAGCGGCGAGATCGTCGTCCTGCTCGGCCCGTCCGGCAGCGGCAAGACCACCACGATGCGGTTGATCAACCGGCTGATCGAGCCCACCGCCGGGACGATCATCGTGGCCGGGCAGAACGCCCTCGACATCGACCCCAACGAGCTGCGCCGGCACATCGGCTACGTGATCCAGAACGCCGGGCTCTTCCCGCACATGACCGTCGGCACCAACATCGGCCTCGTCCCTCAGATGCTCGGCTGGGACAAGAAGCGCATCGCCGACCGCACCGACGAGCTGCTCCGCCTCGTCGACCTCGACCCCGCCACGTACCGCGACCGCTACCCGCGCGAGCTGTCCGGCGGCCAGCAGCAGCGCGTCGGCGTCGCCCGCGCCCTCGCCGCCGACCCGCCCGCGATGCTCATGGACGAGCCGTTCGGCGCCCTCGACCCGATCACCCGCGAGCGCCTCCAGGACGAGCTGCTCCAGCTCCAGGAGGAGCTCGGCAAGACGATCGTGTTCGTCACCCACGACGTGGACGAGGCGCTCAAGCTCGGCGACCGGATCGCGATCCTCGGCCAGGGCTCCCGGATCGCGCAGTACGCCACCCCGCAGGAGATCCTGCTGAACCCCGCCGACGAGTACGTCGAGCAGTTCCTCGGCGGCGGCCAGGCGATGAAGCTGCTGAAGTTCAGCCGCGTCGCCGACGTCCCGCTCGACGAGATCCCCGAGGTCCGCGCCGGCGAGGACGCCGCCGCCGTGCGGGCCCGGATCGAGGAGTCGGACAACGGCTCGTTCGGCATCGTCCTGGACGAGGCGCGCCGCCCGCTGCGCTGGATCACCCTCGACGACCTCGACGGCGTCACCGGGCCGGTCGGCGAGCGCGGCGACGCCACCGCCGCCCCCATCCGCGCCCGCATCACCCTCCAGCAGGCACTGGAGGCGCTGATCCAGATCGAGCAGGACTGGGTCCCCGTCGTCGGGCCCCGCAACGTCTACCGCGGCACCGTCACCCTCGCCACCCTGCAGAACGCGATCAAGGACATGAAGGAACGCACCCGCCGCCGGACGGCCCGCCCATGACCGCCGAAACCACCGAGACCGCGGAGACCGTCGAGCGCTCGTCCGCCGACCTGCACGCCCCCACCGGCGGGCGCACCTGGCGCGCCCTGCTCGAACCGCTCGCCATCCTCGCCATCGGCGCCGCCTGGCTGCTGTACGTGTGGAACTCCGACCTCGACAGCATGGAGGAGCGCAGCCTCGGCCCCCGGTACGTGTTCGGCAAGATCTGGCAGCACATCGAGCTCACCGCCGTCGCCACCCTGCTGGTCCTGCTGATCGCCGTCCCGCTGGGCGTCCTGCTGAGCCGCCGCTGGGCGCGCCCCGCCACCCCGTTCGTCCTGGCGCTCGCGAACATCGGCCAGTCCGCCCCCGCGATCGGCGTCCTCGTCCTGCTCGCCGTCACCTGGGGCATCGGCTTCTGGACGGCCATCGTCGCCCTCGTCGCGTACGGCGTGCTCCCCGCCCTCCGCAACACCCTCGTCGGCCTCCAGCAGGTCGACCCCGCCCTGGTGGACGCCGGCCGCGGCATCGGGATGTCCGCGCGCTCCGTCCTGTGGCGGGTCGAGTTCCCCCTGGCCGTCCCCGTCATCCTCGCCGGGATCCGCACCACCCTGGTCCTCATGGTCGGCACCGCCACCATCGCCTCGTTCATCAGCGGCGGCGGGCTCGGCGACCTCGTCACCACCGGGATCTCCACCCAGCGCACGCCCGTCCTGCTCACCGGCTGCATCCTCGTCGCCCTGCTCGCCCTCCTGATCGACTGGCTCGGCGGCATCGCCACCCGCCTACTGGCGCCGAAAGGTCTCTGATGAAGCGCCTGGCCCTGCTCTCCACCCTCCTGCTCCTCACCGGCTGCGGCCTGAAGCCGGCCTCCGCGTTCATCCCGGCCGTCGAACCCGCCGGCATCCAGCCGATCCCCTCGTTCGAGGACGCCACGTTCCGGGTCACCTCGAAGGAGTTCACCGAGCAGCTCATCCTCGGCAAGATCGCCGTACTCGCCCTGACGGCCGCCGGCGCCGAGGTGGAGGACCACACCAACGTCCAGGGCAGCATCACGTCCCGGCGGTCGGTCACCGGCGGCGAGAACGACATCGCCTGGGAGTACACCGGCACCGGCTGGATCAACTACCTCGGGCAGGAGGACCCGCTGCCCGACCCGAAACAGCAGTTCGAGGCCGTGCGGAAGATGGACCTGGAGAAGAACCGCATCGTCTGGCTCGCCCCGTACGCCCCCGGCAACAACACGTACACGATGACGGTCACGCGGCAGAACAAGCAGAAGTACGGGCTGAACACGCTCTCCGACATGGCGAAGGTCCCGGTCGCCGCCCGCACCTTCTGCGTCGAACCGGAGTTCTCGTCCCGGAACGACGGCCTGCGCGGGATGCTGAAGACGTACGGCATCCCCTACGGCACGGCCGTCCCGCCCGGCAACATCTTCCAGATGTCGGCCGGCGTCGTCTACAACACCACGGCCGAGGGCAAGTGCATGTTCGGGGAGGCGTACGAGACCGACGCCCGCATCCAGTCGCTCGACCTCCAGGTCCTGGCCGACGACAAGAAGTTCTTCCCGAACTACAACCCCGCGGTGACCGTCCGCGAACCCGTCCTGCGCGCCCACCCCGAACTCGCCGCCATCTTCGCGAAGATCGCGCCCAAGCTCACCACCACCGTCCTGCGCGACCTCAACAGCAAGGTGGACGTCGAGGGCCGCGACCCCGTCTTCGTCGCCCGCGACTGGATGCGCGAGCAGGGCCTCATCCGCTAGCCGGCGGCACCACCCGCAGCCCGCGCGGCGCGCCCTCCTCGATCAGCCGCCACAGCGCGCCCGTGTCCAGGTGCTCCTCGACCAGGTCGCCGACCGCGTCCATCATCCGCTCCCGCAGCGCCGCGAACGACACGTCCGGAGCCGGAACGAACTCCCGCCCCGCCCACCGCGCCACATCGGCCAGGAAGGCGCGCCGGAAACCGTCGTTCTCCATCGCCCCGTGCCAGGTGGTGCCCCACACCGCGTCCAGGCGGCACCCGTCCAGGAACGGCTCCCCGCCCTCCACGTCCACGACGCCGTGATGGATCTCGTACGCGCTCACCGGCTCCCCGTAGGCCCGCCCGGCCGGCCGGCCCAGCGTCTTCTCGTCCCGGAAGACCACCCGCGCCGGCAGCAGGCCCAGCCCCTCGACCGCGCCCGCACCCGACTCCACGTCGTCGTCGATGTGCCGGGCGAGCATCTGGAACCCCCCGCAGACGCCGAGGACGGGCCTGCCCTCCCCGGCCCTCCGCACGATCTCGTCCGCCATCCCCCGCTCGCGCAGCCAGCCGAGATCGGCCACGGTCGCCCGCGTCCCCGGCAGGACGACCAGGTCCGCGTCCGCCAGATCGCCCGCGCTCGCCGCGTACCGCACCACCACGCCCGGCTCGCAGTTCAGCGCGTCGAGATCGGTGAAATTGGAGATCCGCGGGAACCTCACCACCGCGATCCTGAGGGTCTCCCGCCCGTACGGGCCCTGGGCGTCCGGGCGCGGCGCGTCCAGGGCCAGCGTGTCCTCGGAGTCCAGGTACAGCCCCAGCCTCCACGGCAGAACGCCGTACGTCGGGCGCCCCGTCAGCTCCGCCAGCCGGTCGATCCCCGGCTCCAGCAGCTCCAGCGCCCCGCGGAACTTGTTGATCACGAACCCGGCGATCAGCGCCTGGTCGGCCTCCTCCAGCAGCGCGACCGTCCCGTACAGGGAGGCGAAGACGCCGCCGCGGTCGATGTCACCGACGACGACCACCGGCAGCTCCGCCGCCCTGGCCAGGCCCATGTTCACGATGTCCCCGGCCCGCAGATTGATCTCCGCCGGGCTTCCGGCGCCCTCGCAGACCACCACGTCGTACTCGGACGCCAGCTCGTCCAGGCTCTCCTTCACGATCTCCCGCAGCCGGGCCTTGTGCGCGCCGTACTCCAGCGCGTCCACCTCGGCCACCGGCCGCCCCAGCACCACCACCTGGCTGCGCCGGTCGCTCCCCGGCTTCAGCAGCACCGGATTCATGATCGCCCTGGGCTCCACGCCCGCCGCCTGCGCCTGCATGTACTGCGCCCGGCCGATCTCCGCCCCGTCGCTCGTCACCATCGAGTTGAGCGACATGTTCTGCGCCTTGAACGGGGCGACCTTGACCCCCTGCCGCGCCAGCCACCGGCAGATCCCCGCCGTGACCACGCTCTTGCCCGCGTCGGACGTCGTCCCCGCGACCAGCAGCCCCTTCACCTGGCGACCCCCGCCAGCACCGCCGCGGCACCCGCCACGAGCCGCGAGAGCCGCACCGCCCGCCGCACGTCCCCGACCTCGGGAGCCCACCCGTCCCCCATTTCGGGCCGCGCCTCCACGTCCCCGCCGTACGAGTTGACCCCGCCGAGCCGCACCCCCAGCGCCCCGGCGAAAGCGGCCTCACACCGCCCGGCATTGGGACTGGGATGTTTGCCCCCGTCCCTCCTCAAAATCGTCCACGCCTCTCCACCGCCGACCCCCGCGACCAGCAGCCCCGTCACCCTCGCCGGCACCCAATTGGCAAGATCGTCCAGCCGGGCGGCCGCCCACCCGAAGTTCCGGTACCGCGCACTGCGGTACCCGACCATCGCGTCCAGAGTGTTGACGGCCCGGTAGGCGAGCAGCCCCGGCACACCCGCCACAGCGCCCCACACCAACGGCGCCACCGCCGCGTCCGACGTGTTCTCCGCCACCGACTCCACGGTCGCCCGAGCCAGCTCCCCGGCCCCCAGCCCGGCCGGATCCCGGGCGCACAGATGCGTCAGCCGCTCCCGCGCCGCCCCGACCTCGCCCGCCTCCAGCTCCCGAGCCATCGCCGTACCCTCCCGCCCCAGAGAGGTCCCGCCGAGCACGGCCCAGGTCGCCAGCGCGGTCACCCCGACCCGCCCCACCGCAGAAGACCGGACCAAACGCTCCGCGAGAACCCCCACCCCCGCGGCACCACCCACCAGCACCCCCGCGAAGACGACCCCCCGAGCCCGCGAATCCGCGTACAAACACCTCTCCAACGCACCAGCCACCCGACCGAACCCAGCGACCGGATGCCCCCTCCTCGGATCACCGAAGAGAGCATCCAGCGCCGCCCCCAGCACCAAACCCTTACCGGTGTCAGACGAGACGAGCATCGATCTCGTCCCAGTTGCGCTCCAGCCAGTCCTGCGCCCGCCGGATCCTCGGCCCCGCCCCCGACCGCCAGATCCGCGCCCACGCACCACCCTGCTCGGCCCTCTTCCGCATCGCCTCGTACGACCGCTCGAACCGCAGCCGAGCCGCAGGCAGCACCTCCCGCCGCCCGTCCTGTCCCAGCCCGTAGGCATCGCAGAACAACCGGACCCGCCGCCCGACATCGACCTGACCCAGCCGCCAGTCCCGATCCGCCGGATCCGCGATCGGCGCCCAATGCCGCAGCGCGGTCACCACGTCGTACAACCGCGTCGTCGGCCGCGCCAGATCAAAGTCGATCAACCCCACCGGCACCCCGCCCCGGAAGACGACGTTCTCCGGCGTCACATCGCAGTGCCCGATGATCTCCGGCTCCCCGTCCAGCCCCGAAGCCTGCGTATCCCACGGCGCCCCCTCCGGCGCCTCATAAGACGCGACCGCCTCATGGAACCGCCGCAACAACCCGGCAACCCCACCCAACGCCTCGTCCGTCACGGCATACGCCGGCAACGGCCGCCCAGGAGCCTCCCCCGGCACCCAGCTCAGCACCTCACGCCCGGCCTCATCGATGCCCAGCACCCGCGGCGCCCCTTCGAACCCCACACTCTCCAGATGCCGCAGCAACCCGTGCACCGCCGGACTGTGCGCCCCCAACGGCCGCCGAACGGTCTCCCCCACCCGTACAACGCCCTCCGTCACGTCCCCACCGGAGAGCGGCACCTCCACATTCACCGCCACGGCTATAGAAGATATGAGAACCCGGACACCACCGGAGCCGCTTCCCCACGACCCGCCCCCGGATACGCCCGTGCGAAGACCACGGGTCGCGCTCTACACTCAGGGCCCAGCAGGCGCCCATAGCTCAGCCGGACAGAGCATCGGTCTTCTAAACCGACGGTCGGGGGTTCGAATCCCTCTGGGCGCGCCACCCTCCCCCAGCAAAACGACTGTTGAGCTGGGCAAACGCCCTGCCCTGGCCATGATCGGATATGCAGCCGGACGCCACGGATGCAGCCGGATGGACCCGTTCCCGGAATATACGCGGAATGATCTGCCCGGCATCCGCGCAGGTCAGCCCCCGAATAGCGAAGGGCCCCGGACGCATCCGAGCCCTTCCACGGAACGTGATCTTCACGGTGCCAACGCCTCTCAATGCGCTGGTTGGCCACGTCCCGTTGACCATCGATGCACTTGGCGTACACACGCAACATCACGTCCACGCCATGACCGGCCCGTTCAGCCGCCTCCGGCGCATGCACCCCCGCATTCAGCCACAGCGAGACGGCCGCATGCCGCAGGTCGTACGGCCGAGCCGCCAAAGGTGACTCCACCTGATCAGGAGACAGCGCAAGAGCCCGCGCCCGCTTCCACACCTGGGCATAGGCCGAGCCGGAGAAGTCCCCTCCCCCACTGGTGAAGAACAGCCGCCCGTCCTTGGCCGTCCCGAACGCGTCAAGGGGCGGCGGCGCTCGCGTCGCCACACCGGCCGCCCGGCTCCGCCGGTCGGCGCGTGCGGCGTGGGCGCCGGTCACCGACCGGCGGCCCGG
>NZ_JBEZWH010000063.1:0-46307 GCF_040703975.1 Spirillospora sp. NPDC029432 | reverse complement strand
CGGCGGTCGCGGCGGCGTCCGGCCCCCACAGGCCCGGCGCCGCCGAGGCGAGCCGGCCGGGGACGCCGTCGGAGACGAGCCGCTCCAGCACGCTCTCGCTCTCGTGGACGGCGCCGCCGCGGAGGGTGACCGACGCCCCGCCGGCGGTCACCACGGACGTCATGCGGCGCCCTCCTTGGGGCCGCCCTTCGCCCCGCCCTTGTCGCGCAGCTCGTCGGCGATGGTGCCGAGCAGCTCGTTCCAGGACGCCTCGAACTTCTCGACGCCCTCGTCCTCCAGGACCCGGACCACGTCGTCGTAGTCGACGCCGGCGTCCTTGAGGGCGGCCATGTGGGCGCGTGCCTCGTCGTAGAACGCGCGCACGGTGTCGCCGGTCACCTCCGCGTGGTCGGCGGCGGCGTCCAGCGTCGCCTCCGGCATCGTGTTGACGGTGCCGGGCGCGACGAGCTGGTCGACGTACAGCGTGTCGGGCAGGTTCGGGTCCTTGACGCCGGTGGACGCCCACAGCGGGCGCTGCGGGCGGGCGCCGGCGTTCTTGAGGGACGTCCAGCGGTCGGTGCCGAACTTCTCCTCGTACAGCGCGTACGCGAGCCGCGCGTTGGCGACGCCGGCCTTGGACCGCAGCCCCTTCGCCGACTCCGACCCGATCTTGTCGAGCCGCTTGTCGATCTCGGTGTCGACCCGGCTGACGAAGAACGAGGCCACCGAGGCGATCGTGGTCAGGTCGACGCCGTTGTCGCGGGCCCGCTCCAGGCCCTCGAAGAACGCGTCGATGACCTGCCCGTACCGCTCCAGCGAGAAGATCAGCGTCACGTTCACGCTGATCCCCTCCGACAGCGCCTGGCTGATCGCCGGCAGCCCCTCCTCGGTCGCCGGGATCTTGATGAACAGGTTGGGCCGGTCCACCAGCCACCACAGCGCCCGCGCCTCGGCGGCGGTGCGCTCGGAGTCGCGGGCCAGCCGCGGGTCCACCTCGATCGACACCCGGCCGTCGAGCCGGTCGGTGCGCTCGTAGACCGGGCGCAGCACGTCGCAGCCCCAGCGGATGTCGTAGGTGGTGATCGCGCGGGACGCCTCCTCGACGTCCACCTCGCGCACCGCCAGGTCGCGGACCTGGGCGTCGTAGGCTGTGCCCTTGCTCAGCGCCTTGGCGAAGATGGTGGGGTTGGAGGTGACCCCCACCACGTTCCGCTCCTTGACCAGCTGCTCCAGGTTGCCCGTCCGCAGCCGCTCCCGGCTGATGTCGTCGAGCCAGATCGACACGCCTTCGCCGGAGAGCTTGTTCAGGTTCTCGGTCATCGCATTTCTCCTCGTCGAGTTCGCGGGGGGACGGCTACGGGCCGGAGACCGCCGGGCGGCGGGAGACCGCCGCCCGGCGGCCGTGTCAGTTGCCGGTGGTCTCGCC
Source organism: Spirillospora sp. NPDC029432 (assembly GCF_040703975.1). Taxonomy (NCBI): domain Bacteria; kingdom Bacillati; phylum Actinomycetota; class Actinomycetes; order Streptosporangiales; family Thermomonosporaceae; genus Spirillospora; species Spirillospora sp. NPDC029432. The sequence goes on along the minus strand of NZ_JBEZWH010000063.1, from coordinate 44,902 downwards.
CCGCCCGGCACCGCGCACCCCGGCCTTGATGAGGCTGGCGTGGGCGGCGGCCACCACCCGTTCGGCGGTGAGGCCGAACTGCTGGTACAGGGTCTTGTAGTCGGCCGAGGCGCCGAAGTGCTCCAGGCTCACCGACTCGCCGGCGTCGCCGACGTAGCCGCGCCAGCCCAGCGCGATCCCGGCCTCGACCGACACGCGGGCGCGCACCGACGGCGGCAGGACCTGCTGCCGGTACGCGTCGTCCTGCTGCTCGAACCACTCCACGCACGGCATCGACACCACCCGCGTGGGGGTGCCCTCGGCCTCCAGCGTCTCGCGGGCCTCCAGGGCCAGCGCCACCTCGCTGCCGGTCGCGATCAGGATCAGCTCGGGACGGCCGTTGCCGGCGTCCGCGAGCACGTACCCGCCGCGCGGCGTGCACTCGGCCGGGCCTAGCGAGGAGCGGTCCAGCGTGGGCAGCTTCTGCCGGGTCAGGGCCAGGCCCGCCGGGCGGTCGCCGTGCTCCAGGATGGTCCGCCACGCCCACGCCGTCTCGTTGGCGTCGGCGGGGCGCACCACGTCCAGGCCCGGGATCGCGCGCAGCGCCCACAGGTGCTCGACCGGCTGGTGCGTCGGGCCGTCCTCGCCCAGGCCGATCGAGTCGTGCGTCCAGACGAACGTCACCGGCAGCTTCATCAGCGCCGCCAGCCGCACCGCCGGCCGCATGTAGTCGCTGAAGACCAGGAACGTGCCGCCGTACGGGCGGGTGCCGCCGTGCAGCGCGATGCCGTTGCAGATCGCGCCCATGGCGTGCTCGCGCACCCCGAAGTGCAGGGTGCGGCCGTACCGGTGCCCGGGGAACTCCTTGGTCTGGAACTCCTCGGGGATGAACGACGGCTCGCCCTTCATCGTGGTGTTGTTGCTCTCGGCCAGGTCGGCCGAGCCGCCCCACAGCTCCGGCAGCACGCCCGCCAGGGCGCCCAGGACCTGCCCGGACGCGGCACGGGTGGCGATGTCCTTGCCGGCCTCGAAGTCCGGCACGGCGCCGGCCCAGCCGTCGGGCAGCCGGCGCGCGGAGATCCGGTCGAACTCGGCGGCGCGCTCGGCGTTCGCCTCGCGCCACGCCCGGTACGACTTGTCCCACTCGGCGTGCAGCGCGCGGCCGCGGTCGGCGACCTCGCGGGCGTGGGCCAGCACGTCGTCGGCCACGTCGAACGACTTGGCCGGGTCCAGGCCCAGCACCTTCTTGGTGGCGGCGACCTCGTCGGCGCCCAGCGCGGAGCCGTGGATCTTGCCGGTGTTCTTCTTGTTCGGCGCGGGCCAGCCGATGATCGTGCGGAGCGCGATGAACGAGGGCCGCTCGGTCTCGGCCTTCGCGGCCTCGAACGCGGCGGCCAGCGCGGCGGCGTTCTCCTCGTAGTCGCCGTTCACCGTCCAGTCGACCTCGTGGACGTCCCAGCCGTACGCGGCGTAGCGGGCGCGGACGTCCTCCGACAGCGCGATCGCGGTGTCGTCCTCGATCGAGATGTGGTTGTCGTCGTACAGCAGCACCAGGTTGCCCAGCTTCTGGTGCCCGGCCAGCGCCGACGCCTCGTGGCTGATGCCCTCCTCGATGTCGCCGTCGGAGCAGAACGCCCAGATGGTGTGGTCGAAGGGGGACTCGCCGGGGGCGGCGTCGGGGTCGAACAGGCCGCGCTCGCGGCGGGCCGCCATCGCCATGCCCACGGCGTTGGCGATGCCCTGCCCCAGCGGGCCGGTGGTGGTCTCCACGCCCGCGGTGTGCCCGTGCTCGGGGTGGCCCGGCGTCAGGCTGCCCCACTTGCGCAGCGCCTTGAGGTCGTCCAGCGTCAGGGGGTAGCCCGACAGGTACAGCTGGATGTAGAGCGTCAGGCTCGAGTGCCCGCAGGACAGGACGAACCGGTCGCGGCCCGCCCAGGACGGGTCCGTCGGGTCGTGCCGAAGGAACCGCTGGAAGAGCAGGTAGGCGGCGGGCGCCAGGCTCATCGCCGTCCCGGGGTGGCCCGAGCCGGCCTCCTCGACCGCGTCCATGGCGAGGGCGCGGACAACGTCCACCGCCCGCCGGTCCAGGTCGGACCATTCAAACGTGCTGATGTCCCCAGTCACGGAACGCCAGGCTCCTCTCGAACCGAAATCTCGTTATATGTGCGGCTACGTGCCCGGGGCAGGTCCCAGTTCAGCCCGTGAACCCCGATCGCCCCGTGCCCGGCCGCCCTGCGCGGCCCGGTGAAGATCATGACCTGCCCTTCCCGAGCCTATCGAACGGGGCGCCCGCCGCCGGTGACCCTCGGACGGTCCTCGGCGAGCCGCCCGGCGGGCGCGCGCCCCCGGGCCTTCACCGACCCCTGGACGACCCTTGCCCGAACGTTTTCCCCGCTAACCCCCCGCCCGGGTGAACCCCCGGGGGAACCGCCGGCCACCCGCCCGCCACGGCTCCAGCGCGCCCGGGCGGCCCCGGTGCGTGACCTCGGGAGGGGGCGGACTACAGTGAACCCGCGGTTCGAAAGCACATGGCCGCAGCAGATACGCCGATCCGAGGTGCGGCCAAATCGCGCGGGGGCACCGCCGAGGTGGACGCGATTTCTCTTGCCTAGTTGGACGTGGACCCGATTGTGACGGTGCTCAGTAACAAGCTCGCCATCGAGCTCGACGACGAGGTGCCGGCGGCACCGCCGCCGCCCCCCGCGGGCCCGGAGCGGCCGGCCGGGCGGCGCCCGTTCGGCGCGCTCGTCCGCGCCTACGTGGCGCTGACCAAGCCGCGCGTGATCGAGCTGCTGCTGATCACGACGCTGCCGGTGATGTTCCTGGCGGCCGGGGGAGTGCCGCCGCTCGGGACCGCGCTGGCCACGCTGGCCTTCGGCACGCTGTCGGCCGGCGCCGCGAACGCGATCAACTGCTACATCGACCGCGACATCGACGCCAAGATGCGCCGGACCCGCCGCCGCCCGCTGGCCCGGGCCCAGGTCAGCCCGACCGAGGCGCTGGTCTTCGGGGTGGTGCTGGCCGCCGCGTCCACCGCCGGGTTCGCGCTGGCGGTCAACGTCGTCGCCGCGGCCATGTCGCTGTTCGCGATCCTCTTCTACATCTTCGTCTACTCCCTGCTGCTCAAGCGGCGGACCTCGCAGAACGTCGTGTGGGGCGGCATCGCCGGCTGCATGCCCGTGCTGATCGGCTGGTCGGCGATCACCGGGAGCCTGGCCTGGACGCCGTTCGTCCTGTTCGGCGTGGTGTTCCTGTGGACGCCGCCGCACACCTGGACGCTGGCGATGCGCTACCGCGAGGACTACGCGGTGGCCAACGTGCCGATGCTCCCGGTGGTGGCCACCGAGCGCCGGGTGATCGTGGAGAGCCTGATCTACACCTGGGCCACCGTCATCTGCTCGCTGGTCCTGTGGCCGGTCGCGGGGATGAGCCTGGTGTACGGCGCGCTCGCGATCGTGCTCGGCGCGGTCTTCCTGCTGGAGGGGCACCGCCTGCTGCGCGCCTCCATGGCGGGGCTGACCGGCGTGCACCTGCGCCCGATGCGGTTCTTCCACCTGTCGAACGTCTACCTGGCGCTGCTGTTCACCGCGGTCGCGGTCGATCCGTTCTTCACCTGACGCCCCGGCGCGGACCTTAGCGAACGGCGGCCGCGCCGGTTACGCTCGCGAAATGGCGCGTGTGGATCCGAAGGCGGTGCTCGAGGGGCGGGTCCCGGGCCGGCCCCCGATCGCTCTGATCATCGGGCTGGTGGTCACCTCGGTGTGCGCCCTGCTCGCGCTGGGCGTGGACCTGGTGTTCGGCGGCGGTGCCGGGTTCTGGCCCGGGCTGGCGCTGGCGATCGTGCCGATCCCGCTGCTGATCTCGCTGGTGCTGGCGCTGGACCGGATGGAGCCCGAGCCGCCGCGGCTGCTGGTGTTCGCGTTCATGTGGGGCGCGGGCGTGGCGATCCTGGGCGCGCTGGTCTTCAACACGCTCGGGATGCTGTACGTTACCGTCCCGGCGTTCGAGGACGAGAACAAGGCCCACTTCGTCAGCGCGACGTTCGGCGCCCCGCTGGTCGAGGAGACCCTCAAGGGCCTGTTCCTGTTCGGCGTCCTGTGGTTCCGCCGCAACGAGATCGACGGGTTCGTCGACGGGCTGATCTACGCCGCCATGGTGGGCTTCGGCTTCGCCATGATGGAGAACATCACGTACTACATGCGCGCCTACGAGGAGGGCGGCGCGCAGGGCCTCCAGGCGGTGTTCGTCCTGCGCGGCGTCGTCGCCCCGCTGAGCCACCCCCTCTTCACCTCCATGACCGGCCTCGGCGTCGCCTGGGCCGCCACCCGGCGGCACCTGCGGTTTGTCATGCCCGTCCTGGGGCTGCTGGCCGCGATGGTCCTGCACGGGCTCTGGAACGGCGCCACCTCGTTCGGGCTGGGCGGGCTCGCGGTCGTGTACGTGCTGGACTTCGGCATCCTGCTCGTGCTGGTCGTCCTGGTGTTCGTGGAGCGGCGCGCCACTGTCCGCCGGATCGAGACGTACCTGCCGATGTACGCCGCCACCGGCCTCGTCACCGCCGCGGACGTCCAGATGCTGCGCGGCATGCACGGCCGCCGCGCCGCCCGCCGCTGGGCCCGGCTGTCGGGCGGTCCCGGCGCGGCCCGCGCCATGACCGACTACCAGCTCGCCGCCACCGAGCTCGCCCTGCTGCACAAGCGCGCCGAACGCGGCCTCGCCGACCCCTGGTGGTTCGAGACGCGCCGGGACGCGCTGCTGGGGCTGATGAGCATCGCCCGGCAGGCGTTCCTGCGCACCCCGCCCCAGGCCCCGCCGCCCTGGGCGCCGCGCGGCCCGTCCGGGTTCATGCCGCCGCCGCACCACTGACCGGGGGTCGGATCCGGGGTACCGGGATCCGCCCATACGATTGATGCCGTGGCTGACGGAAATCCCCTGACCCGCGTGCGCGACGCCGTCTGGCGCCCCACGCCCGCCTCGCTGCGCCTGCTCGCCCTGCTGGGCGTGCTCGGCAACGCGGGCATCATCGGCACCGGCGGCGCGGTCCGCGTCACCGAGTCCGGCCTGGGCTGCCCCGAGTGGCCCAAGTGCACCGGGGACAGCCTCGTCCCGACCGCGCATCCCGAGCACCCCGCGATCAACATGGCGATCGAGTTCGGGAACCGGATGCTGACGTTCCTGGTGCTGGCCGTGGGCGTGCTGGTGTTCGTCGCCGCGCTGCGGCTGCGCCCGCGCCGCCGCGACCTGGTGCTGCTGGCCGCCGCCCAGCCGGCCAGCGTGTTCGCGCAGGCGATCATCGGCGGCATCGTCGTGCTGACCGAGCTGCACCCGGCCTCGGTTTCGCTGCACTTCCTGGTCTCGCCCGCGCTGCTGATCTTCTGCGTGGCGCTGTGGATGCGGGCCGGCGAGGGCGACGAACCGCCGCGCCGCCTGACCGGACCGGTGCTGCGCGGCCTGAGCGTCGCCCTGTGCGCCGCCACCGCCGTCGTGCTGGTCGCGGGCACCGTCGTCACCGGCACCGGGCCGCACGCCGGCGACGCCTCGTCCCGCCGGTTCGGGTTCAACATCGAGGACGTCACCCGCGTCCACAGCCTGCTCGCCTGGGCCGCGGTCGCCCTGACGGTCGTCACGCTGGCCGCCGCCTTCAAGGCCAAGGCCCCGGCCGTGTTCCGCCGCCGCGTGCTGGTGCTGTTCGGCGTCGAGCTGGCCCAGGGCCTGATCGGGTACGTCCAGTACCTCAACGGCGTCCCCGCGCCGCTGGTCGTCCTGCACATGCTCGGCGCCGCGGTCATGTGGATCGCCGCCCTCCGGCTGGTCTTCGCGACCCGCGAGCGCGGCCCGGTCCCCGCGGCGGCCCCCGCCGGGGCGGTGCGGGAGCCCCAGCCCGCCTGACGGCGGGCCGGGGCGGTCCCCGCCGGATCCCTCCGGCGCGGCGCTAGCCGAAGTAGCGCAACATCACGTACGCCCACGCCATCAGGGTGCTCAGCACCGTGACGACGATCCCGTACCGGGTGAACTGCCAGAACGAGATCGGATGCCCCGTCCGGGCGGCGATGCCGAGCGCCACCACGTTGGCGCTGGCGGCCACGGCCGTGCCGTTGCCGCTGAAGTCGGCGCCCAGCGCGAACGCCCACCACAGCGCCTGGCCGGTGCCCGGATCGGGCGCCCCCTCGACCAGGCCCTCGACGATCGGCGCCATGGTCGCGGTGTAGGGGATGTTGTCGAAGAACGCCCCCAGCACCGCCGACCCGAAGAGCAGGCCCGTCGCCGCGGTGACGTAGTCGTTCCCGACCGTCTCGACCGCCCACTCGCCGATGTTCTCGATCACGCCGGTGTGCACCAGCCCCGAGACCATCACGAACAGGCCGCCGAAGAACACCAGCGTCGGCCACTCGACCTCGCCCATGACGTCGTCGACGTCGGCCCGGGTGACCAGGATCATCACGCCGGCGCCGACCAGCGCCACGATCGACGGATCCACGTGCAGCACCGAGTGCAGCGCGAACCCGGCCACCACCAGGGCGAGGACCGCCAGGCAGCGCGCCAGCAGCCCCGGATCGGTGATCGCGCGCCGTTCCTGGAGCGCCATCACCTCGTCGATGTGCTCGGACTCGTTCCGCAGCGCCTTGCGGAACAGCACCCGCGTCAGCAGCACGAACGCGATGAACGTGATGACCACGATCGGCGCCATGTGGATCAGGAAGTCGTTGAACGACAGTCCCGCCCGGCTGCCGATGATGATGTTCGGCGGGTCCCCGATCAGCGTGGCGGCCCCGCCGATGTTGGAGGCCAGCACCTCGGCGATCAGGTAAGGCTGGGCCGGGAACCGCAGCCGGTTGCAGACCACCACCGTCACCGGCGCCACCAGCATGATCGTGGTGACGTTGTCCAGGAACGGCGAGGCCACCGCGGTGATGACCATCAGCATCACCATCAGCCGGTACGGCCGCCCCTTCGACTTCTTGGCCGCCCAGATCGCCAGGAAGTCGAAGATCCCGGTCTGCTTGATGATGCCGACGATGATCATCATCCCGAGCAGCAGGAAGATGACGTTCCAGTCGATGCCCTCGTGCTCGGAGAAGAACACCTCGGCGCCCGGGGTGAGCCCGAGCACCGTCATCACCCCGGCGGCGATGAGGACGACCTTGACCTTGTCGGCCTTCTCGGTGGCGATGAAGAAGAACGCCACCACGAAGACGGCGAGCGCGACGACGGGGGTCACCGGCCTCGCCCCCCGCCCTGAGCGGGGACCGGCGCGGCCGCCCGTCCCGCCCGGCCGCGTCCCGCTAGGCCCCGGGGCCGGCCAGCGTCAGCCCGGCCAGCAGCCGGTCCAGCAGGACGGCCCCGGAGAGCACGCCCGCCTCGTCGATCACCGCCACCAGCGGGCTGCGCTGGCGCGCCATCAGGGACGCCACCTCCAGCAGCGTGGCGTCCCCCCGCACCGTCACCGGCCGCCCGGCCGGGCGGCCCAGGCATTCGCCGACGGTCATGTCGCCCAGCTCCTGCCAGAAGAGGTCGGCGTGCGCCTCGTCCACGATCCGGGTCAGCGCCGGATCCTGCTGGTAGGCGCCCGGTACGGCCAGCCGCAGTACCTGCGTGCCCGGCAGCACCACCCGGGGCCGGCCGCCGTCGTCGACGACGATCAGCCCCGGCAGGCGGCCCAGCGCCATCACCCGTACCGCGTGGGCGACCGGGTCGCCCATCCGCACGGTGGGCACCTGTACCGCGATGTCGCGTGCTTGCATGACGTCCTTTCGGGCCCTCACCGCATGGGATGGCATGTCCGCTCCGTCCGTTCCGGCGGCCGCCGGTCGCGCGGCCCGCCTCGCTGGTGGTGTACGGGGACCCTGATCCACTGTGGAGAACGCGCATCACGGCCCATGGCGATCGAGGCCGGGCGGCCCGCCGGGTTCCGTGCCGATGCTAATGAGCGGTATCGCCTGTGACATTGCGTCTCCTTCTCGATCTTCCTTTCCGTCAAGTCTTCGATCCGGAAGGCATGCGTCACCATTGGGCACGGCACCCATATCCACCCACGCCCACCATGCAGCCACAGGTCAACAGCCACCCGCACGGCGCCCCGTAGACGGAGCCGCGCGCACGGCGCGGCCCGCACGGGGTCACTCACATGGAGCCGCTCACATGGCGCGGCCCGCATGGGGCCGCTGGCACGGGGCCGCGCATGGGCTGCCCGCATGGCACGGTCCGCAGGGTGCGGCTCGTACGGGGCCGCCCGCACGGGCCGCTCGCATTGGCTGCTTGCTGCTGGCGCCTGGGGCGCGTTTGGAGGGGCTGCGGTGTTGGCGTTGGAACCGGTCGGGGCGGGGCGGGCGACGGCCCTTGCGCCTGGTGCATGGTGGACTCCGGTGGGAATGGGCGTTCGCCCTGATGGCGGTCGGCCGCCCGGACGGGGAGTCTGGAGGTGTGAGCGAGGTCGTGGGAACGCAACTGCAGCTGCCCGACTCGGCGGGGGCCCGGGCCGCGGCCCTCCTCGCCCTGGCGGCGTTCCTGGGGGTGCTGGCCGCCCTCGCCGGGTTCCGCCGCGTCCCCGCGAGCGAGCGCCTCGTCGTCCTGCGCTTCGGCCGGCTGCTGGAGGCCCGCGGCCCGGGCCTGCGCTACCTGCTGCCCTTCGCCGACCGGGGTCTGCGCGTCTCGATGCGCAAGGCGCCCCTCGACATCTGGTTCCGGGGCACCACGCACGACGGCGTGCCCGTACGGGTCAAGGCCCTGGCGATGCTGGGCGCCGACGACCCGGTCCGCTATGCCCTGACCGCCGACGAGCCCACCTCGGCGGCCCGCGCGGTGGCCGAGACCGCGCTCCGCTCGGTCATCGCCGAGCGCGACCTGGCCGACCTCCCGCGGATGAGGTCCGACGGCGACCCCGAGCTGCTCCACCGCGTGAACGCGGCCATCGCCCCCTGGGGCATCACGGCGGCGCTGGTCACCATCACCGAGGTCGACGCGCCCGTCCAGGCCGAGCTCCTCCGCTGGGCCGAGACCCTGAAGCCCGCCCCCTGAACGGGGCCGCCGGTGCCGTGGAGGCCGGTCAGAGGGTCTTTTCGAGGAACGTCCGGAGGCGGGGGAGGGGCCAGGTGTTGATGACGTCGTCGGGGGTCAGCCAGCCGCGCTGGGCGGTGCCGACCCCGTAGCGGATGTTGCGGTGGTGGGCCAGCGAGTGCGCGTCGGTGTCGATGGAGAACTTGACGCCGTGGTGCAGGGCCCGCCGGACCAGGTCGGCGGGCAGGTCCAGGCGGTCGGGGAACGAGTCGATCTCCATCGCGGTGCCGGTGCGGGCCGCGGCCCTGAAGACCTCGTCCCAGTCGGCGTCGACCGGCCGGCGCCGGCCCAGGGAGCGGGCGGTCGGGTGGCCGATCACGTGGACGTGCGGGTTCTCGCAGGCGCGGACGAGGCGGCGGGTCATCTCGGCCTGGTCCTGGGTGAAGTGCGAGTGGATCGACGCCACGCAGACGTCGAAGCCGGACAGGAAATCGGCGTCCCAGTCGACGTTCCCGTCCGGGTCGATGTTGAGCTCGGTGCCGTGCAGCAGCGTGAGGCCGGGGTGCTTCTCCTGGAGGGCGCGGACCCGCTCGCGCTGGGCGAGCATCTTCTCGTCGGTCATGCGCTGCATGAACAGGTTGGGCGCGTGGTCGGTGATCGCGTAGTACTCCAGGCCGCGCGCCTCGGCGGCGGCGACCATCTCCTCCAGGGTGGCGATGCCGTCGGTGAGGTCGGTGTGGGAGTGCAGGTCGCCGCGCAGGTCCTCGACGGTGACCAGGCGGGGCAGCTCGTCCTTGAGGGCGGCCTCGATCTCGCCCTGGTCCTCGCGCAGCACCGGCGGGATCCACGGCAGGCCCAGCCGGGCGTAGACCTCCTCCTCGGTCGCGGAGACGATCAGCTCGCCGGACCGGGCGTCGAACAGGCCGTACTCCGACAGCTTGAGGCCCGCGCGGACGGCGATCTCGCGGGTGCGGACGTTGTGGGCCTGCGAGCCGGTGAAGTACTGCAGGGCCGCGCCCCAGGACTCGGGCGGGATCACCCGCAGGTCCACCTGGAGGCCCTTGGTCGTACGGACCGAGGTCTTCTTGTCACCGCTCGCGATCACCTCCGCGACGAACGGCAGCGCGGTGAACGCCTCCATGATCGGGCGGGGCTCGGGGGAGGCGGCGAGGATGTCGACGTCGCCGATCGTCTCGCGCATGCGGCGCAGGGACCCGGCGTACGTGCAGCGCTCGCAGCCGGCGACGGCGGACAGGGCGGCGACGATCTCCTCGGCCAGGTCGGACGCCACGTCGATCAGCACCCGCTCGCCGGACTGCTGCATCAGCTCGATGCCGTGCAGGATGTTCTGCTCGGTCTTGGGACCGAAGCCCTTGAGCCCCTTCAGCCGGCCCGCGCCGATCGCCTCGGCCAGCTCGGCGACCGAGGCGACGCCCAGCTCCTCGTACAGCGCCAGCGCCTTCTTCGGGCCGAGCGTCGGGATCGTGGTCAGGGCGCGGACGCCCGCGGGGATCTGCGCGCGCAGCTCCTCGACCTGCCGGATCGTGCCGGTGGTGTTGTAGTCGAGGAGCTTCTTGGCGATCGCCTCGCCGACCGTCGGGATCGCGCGCAGCCCGGCCAGGTCCATCCCGGCGATGTCGTCGGGGTGCCCCGCGACCGCGCGGGCCGCCTTCTCGTACGCCCTGATCTTGAACGCGTCGCCGCCCGTGATCGAGAGCAGGTCCGCCAGTTCCTGTACGAGTGCCGCGGCCTCGTCGTTCGCCCGTGCCATACGGCGAGTCTAGGACGCGGGTACGACAGTCACGCGAAGATCATCGGAGCGGCGCGAGCGGCCCGCCGGGGCGGGTGTGCCGGCCCTCCACGACGGCCTCGGCGATGCCCGCGACCTGCGCCTCGGGCAGCCGGCGGTAGCCGTCGCCGGTGACGACCGACACCACCGGGTAGAGCCCGCGGGCGCGGTCCGGGCCGCCGGTGGCCGAGTCGTCGTCGGCCGCGTCGTACAGCGCATGGACGCAGACGGTCGCGGCGTCCTCCAGGGACAGGTCGCGCCGGTAGAGCTTCTTGAGGGCGCCGGTCGCGTACGGGGAGCCCGAGCCCTCGGCATGGAAGTCGCGGGCCTCCTGCGGCGACCCGGTGATGTCGTAGGTGTAGATCTTGCCCTCACCGGCGTCGGGGTCGTACCCGGCGAACAGCGGGACGACCGCCAGCCCCTGCATGGCCTGGGCGAGGTTGGCCTGGACGACGGCGCCGAGCCGGCGGGCCTTGCCCGGCAGCGACAGCGGCACGGTCTCCATCTTCTCGTAGTGCTCCAGCTCGACCTGGAACAGCCGGACCATCTCCAGCGCCAGCCCGACCGTCCCGGCGAACGCCACCACCGAGTGGTCGTCGGCGCGCTGCACCTTCTCCAGCTCGCGGTAGGCGATCTGGTGGCCGCGCGTGGCGCGGCGGTCGCCGGCCATCATGACGCCGCCGGGGAAGGTCAGCGCCAGCACGGTCGTCCCGTGCGGCAGGTCCAGCGCGGCGGAGTCCTCGCGGGGGACGCGGTTGACCGGCAGCGACTCGGGCGCGTGGACCCGCAGGAAGTCCACGAACGACGCCGTGCCCGCCTCGAAGTACTCGGGCGGCAGGCCCTGGTCATCTCCCCAGCCGGTCACGGCGACCCCTCTCACGCGTCCGCGGACTCCGTCCCTTCCGATCCTTCCACGCCCGGCCGCGCTTCGCACAACGCGGCCGGCCCGGGTCAGTCGGGGGCGGGCGCCTGTTTCTGCGGGCCGAGCGCGGCGCCCGCGCAGGCGACGACGACGCAGACGATCGCGACCCACTGGCGGCCGCTGAGGACCTCGTTCAGCAGGACCACGCCGACGAGGGCGGCCACGGCGGGCTCCAGGCTCATCAGGATGCCGAAGACGCGCGGGGGCATCCGCCGCAGCGCCTCCAGCTCCAGCGAGTACGGGATCACCGAGGACAGCACGCCCACGGCGACGCCCAGGAGCAGCAGCCGCGGATCGAGCAGCGCCGAGCCGCCCGCGTGCACGCCCATCGGCAGGATCGCGGCGGTGCCGACGATGCTGGCCACCGCCAGCCCGGTGGAGCCGGCGAAGCGCTGCCCGGTGGAGGCGCTGAACAGGATGTACGCGGCCCAGCAGGCGCCCGCCAGCAGCGCGAACGCGATGCCGACCGGGTCCACCTCGCCGCCGCCGCGCGCCAGCATCACCACGCCCGCCCCCGCCAGCACGGCCCACAGCAGGTCGCGGGCGCGCCGGGAGGCCACGATGGAGATCAGCAGCGGGCCGAGGAACTCGATCGTGACCGCCATGCCCAGCGGGATGCGGGAGAACGACTGGTAGATCGAGAAGTTCATCAGCGCCAGCGACAGCCCGAACCCGGCGGCGATGGCCAGGCTCTTGCGGGAGTGGTCGCGCAGCACGCTCCGCAGCGCCTTGCGGGCCAGGAACCCCAGCACGACCGCCGAGGTGAGCAGCCGCATGAGCACCATCGCGCTGGGCGGCATCTGCTCGAACAGGTGCTTGGCCACCCCGGCGCCGACCTGCAGCGACAGGATGCCCAGCAGGACCAGGGCGGGCGGCGGCACCATCCCGAACGACAGCGGCCGCACCCGCGCGGCGAATCCGCCCGGCCGGCCGTACGAGCCGGGGGCCTCAGCGAGCGCCATCGATCACTCCCACCGGAAGAAGCGCGCGGCCAGGGCCAGCCCGGCGGCGGCCCAGACGGCCAGGACCAGCAGCGGCCCGCCGGGGAAGGCGGCGCCGTCCTGCAGGACCTGGCGCAGGCCGTCGGAGAGGGCCGCGATGGGCAGCAGCTCCAGCGCCGCGGCGACCCCGGACGGGAACCGGTCCAGCGGGAACACCACGCCGCCGACGGCGAGGAGCACCACGTACACCAGGTTGGCGGCGGCCAGGGTGGCCTCCGCGCGCAGCGTCCCGGCCATGAGCAGGCCGAACCCGCTGAACGCGGCGGTGCCCAGCAGGACCAGCGCCAGCGCCGACAGCGGGTCGCCGTGCGGGCTCCAGCCCATGGCCAGGGCGACCGCGCAGATGACGGCCGCCTGCAGCGCCTCGACCGCCAGCACGGCGAGCGTCTTGGCGACGATCAGCCCGGACCGCGACAGCGGCGTGGCGCCCAGCCGCTTGAGGACGCCGTACCGGCGCTCGAAGCCGGTGCCGATGGCCTGGCCGGTGAACGCGGTGGACATCACGGCCAGCGCCAGGACGCCGGGCGCCAGGAAGTCCACCCGCGGCCCGGGGCCGAGGTCGAGCAGGGACGTGCCGCCGAACAGGGCCAGCAGCACCACCGGGATGATCAGCGTCAGCAGCAGCTGCTCGCCGTTGCGCAGGACGGCGCGCAGCTCGTACCCGGCCTGGGACAGGATCATCCGGGCCGGCGACACGGCGCCCGGCGCCGGACTGAGATCGAGCGTCGTCATGCTTCCTCCTTGTGGGGGGACGACCCCCCACACCCCCCGGCAAGTACCGTGCGTATTCCTTCGCTTCGCTCGGTCATGCGCGCAGCTCCCGTCCGGTCAGCTCCAGGAAGACGTCCTCCAGCGTGCGGCGCTCGATCCGCAGCTCCTCGGCCATGACGCCGTGCGAGGCGCACCAGGCGGTGACGGTGGCCAGCAGCTCGGGCCGCACGTCGCCCTCCACGAGGTAGTGCCCCGCCGGGGACTCCTTGGCGGCGCTGCCGACCGGGAGGGCCGACAGCAGCTCGTCCAGCCCGAGGCCGGGCCGGGCGCGGAAGCGCAGCTGGCGCTCGGCGCCGGTCAGCTCGGCCGGGCTGCCCTGGGCCACGACGGCGCCGTGGTCGACGATGACGACATGGTCGGCCAACCGCTCGGCCTCCTCCATGTAGTGGGTGGTGAGCACGACGGCCGCCCCGGCGGCGCGCAGCTCCTCGATCAGCTCCCAGGTGGAGTGGCGGGCCTGCGGGTCCAGGCCGGTGGTGGGCTCGTCCAGGAAGACCAGTTCGGGCCGCCCCACCAGGGCGACCGCGAGCGAGAGCCGCTGCTGCTGCCCGCCCGACAGGCGGCGGTACGGGGTGCGCGCGTGCTCGGTGAGGCCGAGCCGGTCCAGGAGCGCGGCGCAGTCCAGGGGGGCGGTGTGGAACGAGGCGACCAGGCGCAGGAACTCGCCGGCCCGCGCCGTGCCGGGGACGCCGCCGGACTGGGGCATCACCCCGACGCGCGGCTTGAGGGCCCGGGCGTCGGCGACCGGGTCGAGGCCCAGGACGCGCACCGTCCCCGAGTCGGCGCGGCGGAAGCCCTCGCAGATCTCGATGGCGGTCGTCTTGCCCGCGCCGTTGGGCCCGAGCAGCGCGGTGACCGCGCCCCGGGCGGCGGTGAAGGTGAGCCCGTCCACGGCGGTCTTCGCGCCGTACCGCTTGACCAGATCCGCGAGCTCGACCGCGCTGTCTTCCCCCGGGGGTGCCACTGCCATGGATCCGAGTTTAGGTCCGCCCGGCGGCGGCTCCGGCCCCGGCGGGGCCGTTGCGGGGAAGTGCCCGGTGACCTGCGGTGATCCAGGTCACGGTAAGGAAGTGGTCAAGAATTTGGACAGCTGGCACAAAAGCGCATAAACCAATGTTTGAAACGGGGTCGTAGCGCGCCCGGCCGCCGCCTGCGCGTACGGCTTCTTCTGGTTTCTTCCCGCTTCTGCTTCGAACGGACACGCTCTGGGGGACACATGCCGCTGTCGGCGAACGAGATCCGGACGCTGAACGAACTCGCCCGGCTGACCGCCGAGGAGGATCCCGACTACGTCCGGCGCCTCATGACGCACGGCGCGCCCGTGCGCGGCGCCCGCCGGCGCGCACCCCGGGCGTCCTTCCGCGTCCCCACCTTCCGCGACGTGCTGCGCGGCCTCCGCTCGGCGCGGCGTGTGCTGCTGCCGCTCCTGCTCGTGGGCGCGGTCCTGGCCGGCGGCGTCGTGGGGGCGTCCATCATCGCCATGAACAGCGGCGACGTCGCGCACGTCCGGCCCGACGGCCCGGACGCCCGCCTGCAGCCCTGAACGCCCGGAATCCGGACGGACCGCACCAAAGATCGAAAACACGTCTTCGCAGCTTAGGTAAGGCTTACCTGCGTGAGCCACGACATTCCGGAACCCGTTGGTTACCGGGAAGGAATTACGGCACACTGATGTTGTGAAAAACGTGAGCGAGCAGACGAGGATCGGGGTGACCGAGCGCGACACCCGTGCCCGGGTGGCCCGGCTCGTCCTCGAGCACGGTCCCATCACCGCCTCCGCGCTGGGTGACCGGGTCGGCCTCACGCCGGCCGCCATCCGGCGCCACCTGGACGCCCTCCTCGCCGAGGGCATGATCGAGATCCGGCGGGCCCGGCCGCAGCCGCGGCGCGGGCGGGGGCGGCCGGCCAAGTTCTTCGCCATCACCGACGCGGGGCGCAGCGCCTTCGTGCACGCCTACGACGACCTGGCGGGCAGCGCCCTGCGCTTCCTCGCCGAGACGGCCGGTGAGCGGGCGGTGACGGAGTTCGCGCGGCGGCAGATAGCCGACCTCGAACGCCGCTACCTGCCCGTCGTCAAGACGGCCCCGCCCCACCAGCGGGTCCGCAAGCTGGCCGAGGCGCTGTCGGGGGACGGCTACGCGGCCGCGGCCGCCAAGGGCCCCCGGCCCGGCGGCGGCGAGCAGCTGTGCCAGCACCACTGCCCGGTCTCGCACGTCGCCGCGGAGTTCCCGCAGCTGTGCGAGGCCGAGACCGAGGCGTTCAGCCGGCTCCTGGGCACCCCCGTCCAGCGGCTGGCGACCATCGCCCACGGCGACGGGATCTGCACCACCCACGTCAGCCCCCGCTCCCTCCGCGGAGAGGACGCGGAGGCGGCGGACGGTCCCGCCCCGGGCACGGACGGCCCGGTATCGATCGACGACGACATCAGCGACGAGGAGTCCGGGAGGACCTCCCTATGACTACGGCAGCCCACCCGGAGCTGGAAGGGCTCGACAGGTACAAGTTCGGCTGGTCGGACCCAGACACGGCCGGAGCCTCGGCCCGCCGCGGCCTGAACGAAGAGGTCGTGCGCGACATCTCCGCCAAGAAGGACGAGCCCGAATGGATGCTCGACCTCCGGCTCAAGGGGCTGCGGCTGTTCGACAAGAAGCCGATGCCCGGCTGGGGCTCGGACCTGTCCGAGATCGACTTCGACAACATCAAGTACTTCGTCCGGTCCACCGAGCAGCAGGCCGCCTCCTGGGAGGACCTGCCCGAGGACATCAAGAACACCTATGACAAGCTCGGCATCCCCGAGGCGGAGAAGCAGCGCCTGATCGCCGGCGTCGCCGCCCAGTACGAGTCCGAGGTCGTCTACCACAAGATCCGTGAGGACCTGGAGGAGAAGGGCGTCCTGTTCCTGGACACCGACACCGGGCTGCGCGAGCACCCGGAGATCTTCCAGGAGTACTTCGGCTCGGTGATCCCGGTCGGCGACAACAAGTTCGCCGCGCTGAACACCGCGGTGTGGTCGGGCGGCTCGTTCATCTACGTCCCGCCGGGCGTGCACGTGGAGATCCCGCTCCAGGCCTACTTCCGGATCAACACCGAGAACATGGGCCAGTTCGAGCGGACGCTGATCATCGCCGACGAGGGCTCGTACGTCCACTATGTCGAGGGCTGTACCGCTCCGATCTACAAGTCGGACTCGCTGCACTCGGCGGTCGTGGAGATCGTGGTGAAGAAGGACGCCCGCGTCCGCTACACCACGATCCAGAACTGGTCCAACAACGTCTACAACCTGGTGACCAAGCGCGCCGTCGCCTACGAGGGCGCGACCATGGAGTGGGTCGACGGCAACATCGGCTCCAAGGTCACCATGAAGTACCCGGCGGTCTACCTGCTCGGCGAGCACGCCAAGGGCGAGACGCTGTCGATCGCGTTCTCCGGCGAGGGCCAGCACCAGGACGCGGGCGCCAAGATGGTGCACGCGGCGCCCAACACCTCCAGCACCATCGTCTCCAAGTCGGTGGCGCGCGGCGGCGGGCGCACGTCCTACCGGGGCCTGGTCCAGATCCAGGAGGGCGCCCACCACAGCAAGTCCACGGTCAAGTGCGACGCGCTGCTGGTCGACCAGATCAGCCGGTCCGACACCTACCCGTACGTCGACGTCCGCGAGGACGACGTGGAGATGGGCCACGAGGCCACCGTCTCCAAGGTGTCGGAGGACCAGCTGTTCTACCTGATGAGCCGCGGCCTCAACGAGGACGAGGCGATGGCGATGATCGTGCGCGGCTTCGTCGAGCCGATCGCCCGCGAGCTCCCCATGGAGTACGCGCTGGAGCTCAACCGGCTCATCGAGCTGCAGATGGAAGGAGCGGTCGGCTGATGGGGCTGGAGCAGAAGCCTCTCTCGACCTTGCACGAGAAGGCCTCCTACGAGGTCGGTGACTTCGAGGTCCCCACGGGCCGCGAGGAGGAGTGGCGGTTCACCCCGCTGCGCCGGCTGCGTGGCCTGCACAACGGCACCGCCGAGGCGGACGGCAAGGTCCTGCTGGAGGTCGAGGCCGCCCCCGAGGTGACGGTCGAGACCGTCGGCCGCGACGACGCCAGGCTCGGCCGGGCGTACGTCCCGGCCGACCGGGTCGGCGCCCAGGCGTGGACCTCGTTCACCGAGGCCACGGTCGTCACCGTGCCGAAGGAGACCGTCGCCTCGCGGCCGACGATCCTGCGGCGGCGCGGCGAGGACGCCGGGGCGGCGGCCTTCGGGCACACCACCGTGATCCTGGAGCCGTTCGCCGAGGCCACCGTGGTGCTCTCGCACCGCGGCTCGGCCACGTACGCCGACAACGTCGAGTTCGTCGTCGGCGACGGCGCCCGGCTGTCGGTGATCAGCCTCCAGGACTGGGCCGACGACAGCGTGCACGTGTCGCACCAGCACGCCCGGCTGGGCCGCGACGCCCGCTTCGTGTCGCACAACGTGACGCTCGGCGGCGACCTGGTGCGGGTGTCCCCGTCGGTCGCGTACGCCCAGCCCGGCGGCGACGCCGAGCTGTACGGCGTGTACTTCGTGGACGGCGGCCAGCACCTGGAGCACCGGCTCCTGGTCGACCACAGCGTCCCGAACTGCCGCAGCCGGGTCGACTACCGGGGCGCGCTGCAGGACCGGGACGCGCACGCCGTCTGGATCGGCGACGTGATCATCCGGGCCGAGGCCGAGGGCACCGACACCTACGAGCTCAACCGCAACCTGGTGCTGACCGACGGCACCCGGGTCGACTCGGTGCCCAACCTGGAGATCCTCACCGGCGAGGTGGCCGGCGCGGGGCACGCCTCGGCGTCCGGCCGGCTGGACGACGAGCACCTGTTCTACCTGCAGGCCCGCGGCATCCCGTTCGACGACGCCCGGCGCATGGTGGTGCGGGGCTTCCTCGGGCAGCTGATCGAGCGCATCGAGGTGGACGAGGTGCGCGAGAAGGTGTCGGAGGCGATCGAGGCGGAACTGGACCGGGGGGCCCGCGCGCGATGACGTTCGTGAAGGTCTGCTCGCTCCAGGAGATCCCGGCCGACGGCGCCCTGGGCGTCGAGGTCGAGGACACGCCCGTGGCGCTGGTGCGCAGCGGCGACGGCGTGTTCGCGGTCAACGACATCTGCTCGCACGCCGAGGTGTCGCTGTCCGAGGGCGAGGTCTACGACGGCACGATCGAGTGCTGGCTGCACGGGTCCTGCTTCGACCTGCGCAGCGGCAAGCCCACCAACCCTCCGGCGACCCAGCCGGTCGCCACGTACAAGGTGAAGGTCGAGGACGGCGACGTGTACGTCTCGCTCGGCTCCCAAGACTGAGAGAACTAAGGACTATGGCCACCCTAGAGATCCGCGACCTCCACGTCTCCGTCGCCGACGGCGCGGACGGGACGAAGGAGATCCTGCGCGGGGTCGACCTGGCCGTGAAGGCCGGCGAGACCCACGCCATCATGGGCCCCAACGGCTCCGGCAAGTCGACGCTGGCGTACGCCATCGCGGGCCACCCCAAGTACGAGGTCACCGCGGGCACCGTCACCCTGGACGGCGAGGACGTCCTGGCGATGAGCGTCGACGAGCGCGCCCGCGCCGGGCTGTTCCTGGCGATGCAGTACCCGGTCGAGGTGCCGGGCGTGTCGGTGTCGAACTTCCTGCGCTCGGCGGTCACCGCCGTCCGCGGCGAGGCGCCGAAGCTGCGCGAGTTCACCAAGGAGACCAAGAAGGCGATGGACGCGCTGTCCATCGACCCGTCCTTCGCCCAGCGCTCGCTGAACGAGGGCTTCTCCGGCGGTGAGAAGAAGCGGCACGAGATCCTCCAGCTGGAGCTGCTCAAGCCGAAGGTCGCCGTGCTCGACGAGACCGACTCCGGCCTCGACGTGGACGCCCTCAAGGTCGTCTCCGAGGGCGTCAACCGGTTCGGCGCCGCCGGCGACACCGGCGTGCTGCTGATCACCCACTACACCCGCATCCTGCGGTACGTGAAGCCCGACTTCGTGCACGTGTTCGCCGGCGGCCGCGTCGTCGCCGAGGGCGGCCCCGAGCTGGCCGACGAGCTGGAGAACGAGGGCTACGAGAAGTACGTGAAGGCGGGCGCGTCGGCGTGACTCTGCTGCCCGAGGAGCTCAAGAAGGACTTCCCGCTGCTGTCGCGGACGGTGCGGGGCGGCCGCGAGCTGGTCTACCTCGACTCGGGGGCGACCTCGCAGAAGCCGGTGCGCGTGCTGGACGCCGAGCGGGAGTTCTACGAGCGCCACAACGCCGCGCCGCACCGGGGGGCGCACCTGCTGGCCGAGGAGGCCACCGCCGAGTACGAGGACGCCCGCGCCAAGATCGCCTCGTTCATCGGCGGGGTCCCCGGCGAGATCGTGTTCACCAAGAACGCGACCGAGGGCATCAACCTGGTCGCGTACGCGATGAGCAACGCCGCGACCGCCGGCGACGAGGCCGAGCGGTTCCGGGTGGGCCCCGGCGACGAGATCGTGGTCTCGGAGATGGAGCACCACGCCAACCTCGTCCCGTGGCAGCAGCTCTGCCGGCGGACCGGGGCGACGCTGCGCTGGTTCGGGCTGACCGACGAGGGCCGGCTCGACCTGGAGCACCTGGGCTCGATCGTGAACGAGCGCACGAAGCTGGTGGCGCTCACCCACCAGTCGAACGTGCTCGGGACCGTTCCGCCGATCGACCTGATCACGGCCCGCGCCCGCGAGGTCGGCGCGCTCGTCCTGCTGGACGCGGCGCAGTCGGTCCCGCACCAGCCGGTGGACGTGTCCGCGCTGGGCGCCGACTTCCTGGTCTTCTCCGGGCACAAGATGCTCGGCCCGACTGGGATCGGCGTGCTGTGGGGCCGCCGCGAGCTGCTGGAGGCGATGCCCCCGTTCATCACCGGCGGGTCGATGATTGAGGTGGTGCGGATGGAGGAGTCCACCTTCATGCCGCCGCCGCAGCGGTTCGAGGCCGGGGTGCCGATGACCGCGCAGGCGATCGGGCTCGGCGCGGCCTGCGACTACCTGTCCGAGCTGGGCATGGACCGTGTGCACGCGCACGAGGAGGCGCTGATCGCCTACTCGCTGGAGCGGCTGGGCGAGATCGCCGGCGTGCGGGTGATCGGCCCGCTGAGCACCGACGCGCGCGGCGGCGCGGTGTCGTTCACCGTGGACGACATCCACCCGCACGACGTCGGGCAGGTCCTGGACGAGCTGGGCGTGGCGATCCGGGTCGGGCACCACTGCGCGTGGCCGATCTGCCGCCGGTTCGGCATCCCCGCCACCACCCGGGCGACGTTCTACCTGTACAACACCCTGGCCGACGTGGACGCGCTGGCCGAAGGGGTGCGGCACGCCCAGAAGTTCTTCGGCACGCACTGAGCGGCTCGGAACAGCCCGCGGCGCGCGCGGGTTGTAGCCGGAGAGCCGTAGTGAGTGAGAAAGGCCCTCAGGGAAAAGGACGACATGCAGCTTGAGGCGATGTACCAGGAGGTCATCCTGGATCATTACCGCAACCCCCACCACAAGGGGCTGCGGGAGCCGTACGAGGGCGAGGCGCACCACGTCAACCCCACCTGCGGTGACGAGGTGACGCTGCGCGTCCACCTCGACGGCGACGGGGAGAACGCGACGGTGGCCGACGTCTCGTACGACGCCATGGGCTGCTCGATCAGCCAGGCGAGCGCGTCGGTGATGAGCGACCTGATCATCGGCAAGTCCGTCAAGGAGGCGATGGCGGTCGGCGACGAGTTCCTGGCGCTGATGCAGTCGCGCGGCCAGGGCGAGCCGGACGAGGACGTCCTGGAGGACGCCATCGCCTTCGCCGGGGTCTCCCAGTACCCCGCCAGGATCAAGTGCGCCCTGCTCGCCTGGATGGCGTGGAAGGACGCGACCGCCCGAGCACTCGGAGAGGCATCATGAGCGACACCACCGAAGAGACGGCGGCCGCGGTCGCCGGCGGCGAGGCCGAGGAGGAGATCCTCGAGGCGCTCCGCGACGTCGTCGACCCCGAGCTGGGGATCAACGTCGTCGACCTGGGCCTGGTCTACGGCGTCAACCTGGCCGACGAGGTCGCGACCCTGGACATGACGCTGACCAGCGCCGCCTGCCCGCTCACCGACGTGATCGAGGACCAGGCCAACAGCGCGCTGGAGGGCCTGGCCAAGGAAGTCAAGATCAACTGGGTCTGGCTCCCCCCGTGGGGCCCCGACAAGATCACCGAGGACGGCCGCGAGCAGCTCCGCGCCCTCGGCTTCAACGTCTGACCCGTACGCGGTGGAAGGGGCCGTGCCGGATCTCCGGCACGGCCCCTTCCGCGTTCTCAACGGCGGGCGGCGGCCTCTGGGTCGGGCTCGGCGGTGGCTTGGCCGGCCTTGGGCTTGGCGGGCCACAGCGTGTGGCTGATGGGCCAGATGGACCAGATCGCCAGCACCATGCCCAGGCGGGCCGTCCAGCCCAGCAGGGCCTGCGTGCGGTCCGGATCGTCCACCACGACGATCATCGCCAGCAGGACGCCGCAGCCGATGGCGGTGGCGAGGGCTGCCTTCCCGAACTCGCGCCACTCGTAGCGGGTACGGGCGCGGCCGTGCTCCGGCTTGCCCTTCGGCGGCGGGCCGCCCGCGAAGCGGTGGGCGAAGCGCTCGTCGGCCCAGCGGACCATGCTGCGGCCGAACGCCACCGAGTAGCCCAGGTAGGCCGCCGACAGCCCGTGGGTGAAGTTCGCGGTCGCGCCGCCGCGCAGGTCGATCACCGTCGCGGTCAGCAGCACCACGTCCAGGAGCGGTACGCAGACCAGCAGCGCGGCCCCCAGGCGCGGGCGGCGCAGCAGGTAGCGGGCCGAGAGCCCGGCGCCCAGCACCAGCCAGAAGCCGATCTCGCAGGCCGCGATCAGCGCGAGCAGCATCGGTGTCCCTTCGTCTTCGCCGTCCCTCCAATGGTCGCGGAGGCGGGTGGCCGGGCGCGTCGTCGCGCGTGGGGAAAGCCGGGTCGTCCGAAGGATGTACGGCGGGCCGTCGCGAGGGGGAGACGGGGAGCGTGCCGGAGGTGCTGGAATAGGGGCGTGTCGTCCAAGCTGCCCGACCCGCGCCGCCTCGTCACGCGGACCGACCTGCTGATCGCCGTGGCCGCGCTGGCCGGCGGGACCCTGATGATCGCGGTCGGCGGGTTCGCGACGTGGTCGAAGCAGTGGGATCCGGGCGCCTGGTGGCGGATGGTGCCGCTGGTGGGGCAGTGCGCGGCGATCCCGTTCCGGCGGACGGCGCCGCGGACGGCGCTGCTGGCGGCCACGCCGTTCAACGCCGCGGACGTGATCATCGGGCCCAACTTCGCGTCCATGATGATCTACGGGGACCTGCTGTACGCGGCGGCGCTCTACGGGCGGCGCCGGACCGCCGAGCGGCTGCTGGCCGTGACGTCCGCGGCCACGGCGCTGGTGCTCGGGAGCGTCGCGCTCTGGCTGCACTCCTTCAGCGCGGCCGTGATCGCCGCGGCGGTGGCGGCGGTGACATGGGCGTTCCCGGTGATGACGGCGATGGCCGTGCGGGAGCACCGGTTCACCGCGCAGGCCGAGCGGCAGCGGGCCGAGCAGATGGCGCGCCTCGCCGAGCTGGACCGGCGCAGCGCGGTCGACGCCGAGCGGGCCCGGATGGCGCGCGAGCTGCACGACGTGGTCGCCAACCACCTGAGCGCGGTGGCGCTGCACTCCTCGGCGATCCTGAAGGTGCCCGACCTGGACCGGGCGGGCGTCGAGCGGGCGATGGAGGTCATCCGCGAGAACAGCGTGCAGGGGCTCGCGGAGATGCGCCGGATGATCGGCCTGCTGCGCTCGGAGGAGGCCGCCGACCCGCCCGGCGCGCCCCGGCTGGACGAGCTGGAACGGCTGGTCGGCCGGTCGGCGCGCTCGGACCTGACCGCCGCGCTGGAGGTGGAGGGCGAGCGGCCGGAGCTGCCCGCGGCGGTCGAGCTGGCCGCGTACCGGATCGTGCAGGAGTCGCTCACCAACGCCCTCAAGCACGGCGGGCCGGGCCGGGCCCGGGTACGGCTGCGCTACACCCGGCAGCGGGTCCTGATCGACGTGCGCAGCCCGCTCGGGGACGACGCCCCGCGGCTGCCGGGGGCGGGCGCCGGGCTGATCGGGATGCGCGAGCGCGCCGCGATGCTGGACGGCTCGTTCGACGCCGGGCCCGAGGACGGGAGCTGGCGGGTCCGCGCCGAGCTGCCCGTCGCCGTGGACAGGGACGACATTCACAGGGACGGCATGGACAGGGAGAGCGCGTGATCCGGGTGCTGGTGGCCGACGACCAGGCGGCGGTGCGGGCGGGGCTGGTGCTGATCCTGGGCGCCGCGCCCGGCATCGAGGTCGCCGGCGAGGCCGCCGACGGCGAGCGGGCGGTGGAGCTGGCCCGCGAGCTGCGTCCCGACGTGGTCCTGATGGACATCCGGATGCCGCGGCTGGACGGCGTGTCGGCCACCCGGGAGATCGCCGGGATCGCCGACGTGCTGGTGCTGACGACGTTCGACGTGGACGAGTACGTGTTCGGCGCGCTGCGGGCGGGCGCGGCCGGGTTCCTGCTGAAGGACGTTGACGCCGACCGGCTGGTGGACGCGGTCCGCACGGTGGCGGCGGGGGAGGGGGTCATCGCGCCGCGGGTGACCCGCCGGCTGATCGGCGCGTTCGCGTCCCGGCCCGCGCCGGCCGCGGCGGCGCCCCGGCTGGACGAGCTGACGCCGCGCGAGCGGGAGGTGTTCGCCTGCCTGGGGGAGGGGCTGACGAACGGGCAGATCGCCGCGCGGCTGGACATGGCCGAGACCACCACCAAGACCCATGTCAGCCGGATCCTGGCGAAGCTGGAGCTGCGCAGCCGGGTGCAGGCCGCGATCCTGGCGCAGGAGACGCTCGGGTCAGGGTGACAGCCCCCGGATCAGGTCGGCGACCCGCACGATGCCCAGGCAGCGCCCGACCTCGTCGGTGACGACCAGGTCGTCGTACACCCGGTCGTCCTCGCGGCCCGCGGCGCGGAGCGCGGCCACGGCCGGGACGGTGTGCGGTACCAGGCGGGGCGCGTCGGCGAGGTTGGCGGCGGGCTTGTGCGCGTACAGGGCGTGCCCGTACGCGCCCGACAGCCGCAGCAGGAAGCGGGTGCGGTCGACGGTCGCCCAGGGCCGCTGCCGGTCGTCGGTGAGCACCACGCTGGTGGTGCCGGTCTCGGCGTTGAGGACGTCGAGGACCTCGTCGGCGGTCGCGGTGTGCGGCATGGTGAGGGCGGGCAGCGTGAACTCGGCGACGCGCGGTCCCAGCGAGGTCTCGGGCCGTTCCCGGCGCGGCTCGTCGCGGGCGGCGACCGGCACGGTGACGCGCATGCCGGGGCGCCATTCGGGCGGCGCCAGCGCGGGCCCCTGGACGAGCCGCACGCCCAGCTCCCGCTGGTGCAGGACGTGCTCCTCGGTGGCCAGGCCGGGCGCCAGCACGTGGGTGCCCAGCCGGTGCGCCAGCTCGACCAGCGCGGTGACCAGCGCGGCCCGGCGCGGATCGGCCCCGGTCCGGCGGGCCAGCTCCGGGTCGATCTTGACCAGGTACGGGGACGCGTCCACCAGCAGGTCCAGCGGGACGTGCGCTGCGCCGACCCCGGCCAGGCCGATCAGGTAGCCGGTGCGGCGCAGCCGGGCGAGCGCGGCCTGCACGGCGGGCCGCTGGGCCGGCGGGAAGCCGCCGCCGACGCACAGGATGACCTCGTGCGGGCGGCGCCCGGCCTCGCCCAGGCCGCGGTGCAGCTCGGCGAGGAACTCCTCGCCCTGGGCGGCCAGCGTCTCGGCGCGCAGCCCGATCTGCAGCGGCAGCTGGGTGCCGAGGTCGGCGGTGGCGCGGGCGGCGGCGACGGCGCGGCGCACGTCCTCGGCGGCGGGATCGGCCCGCCTCGCGAAGTGGCCGGTCTCCGGCGCGTGGACAGCGGGCAGGGCCCCGGCGGGGGCGTCGGCGCGGGTCACCGTGCTGGACGCCGGCGGCCCCGCGTGCGTCTCGACGGCGACGACATGGCCGGTGTCGAGATCGATCACCGGCTGGAACACCGCCCGGGCGGGAAGCAGGACATCAACGGCTGGCACAGCCGCATCATGCCGCTTGAAATCGGTAGAAATCGGACTTGTTAGAAAGAGTTAACGCACTATTCTCCGGAGACGTCCCAGGTCACACGCCTCCCGGTGCGATGATCTTGACGCTCGCGCGCGGGCGGGCGAGCCCTCCCCGAGGGCGTTCCGGGGACGCCTCAGAGCGCGCGGGCGGCGGCCAGCGCCGACAGGACGTACGTGCCGCCCGCCAGCGCCGCCAGCCACGCGTACGGCATGATGTCGGCGCCGCGCAGCCCCTGCACCACCACCGCCGCCACCAGCGCGCCGGTGACCACGTCGCCCGTCATGGCGGCGGCCCGCAGGTGGGCGCGGGCGCGGTGCCCGGTGCCGAACCCCTCGCTGATCGTCAGGGCAGGCTCGTTGCGCCGGTAGGCCAGGGCCGCCGCGTAGCCGGCCAGCACCGCCAGCGCGACGAGCCCCGTGCCGCCCCGGCCGTCGGCGGCCAGCACGCCGGCGACCACCGCGCCGGCGCAGAGCACGATCGCGGGCACGACCCAGCGGCCTGCGCCGCGGTTCTCGGGGGCGATCCACATGCCTGCCATCTTCCCCGATCCGGGGCGGCCAGACCCGGCAACGCGCCGGGCGCCGCCCGCGCCGATCTCCGCCGGTGATCTCCGCGGCGATGCCCGTGCCGGTATGTTGTGGCGGCGTGGCGCAATTTCGATTGAACGGCTCGAGGATGCTGGCCGTCGATCTGGCCGGGGAGTCGATCCGGGCCCTGAACGGGTCCATGGTCGCCTACGAGGGCCAGATGGCGTTCAAGCGGCAGGGCATGTCCGGCGGCGAGGGGCTGCGCGGCGCGCTCAAGCGCCGCATCGCCGGCGAGGGCATGACGCTCATGGAGATCAGCGGGCAGGGCACCGTCTACCTGGCCAGCGAGGCCACCGAGGTGACGCTGGTGCCGCTCGCCGGGGACACGCTGTACGTGGAGTCGGAGAGCCTGCTGGCGCTGGAGGGCGGCCTGCAGACCGGCGTGCACTTCGTCGGGCTGCGCGGGATGGGCACCGGCCAGGGCCTGGCGACCACCAAGGTGGACGGGCACGGCACGGTCGCGATCCTGTCCGACGGGCCCGCGATCGCGCTGGAGGTGACGCCCCAGATGCCGCTGTGCGTGGACCCGCACGCCTACGTCGCCCACCACGGGCAGCTCCAGCAGGACGTCGTCACCGACGTCAACTGGCGCACCGTCCTCGGCCAGGGCTCGGGGGAGAGCGTGCAGTTCCGGTACCAGGGGCATGGGCTGGTGTACGTCCAGCCGGCCGAACGCGGCGGGATTCTGGAGATCTGATGCCGGGATACGAGTCGATCAACTCCAAGATGCTCCAGGTCGCGATCGCGCCCGGCCGGGAGGTCTACAGCCGGCGCGGCGCGATGCTGGCGTACACGGGCGCGGTGAACTTCGCGCCCAGCGCCACCGCCGGGCAGGGCATCGGCGGCGCCCTCGGCCGCGCGGTCGCCGGCGAGCGGACCGTGATGATGCACGTGACGGGCCAGGGCACCGCGATGTTCGGCCACGCCGGGCTGCACGTCAACGTCGTGGAGCTGACCGGCGGCGACACTCTGGTGGTGGAGGCCGACCGGCTGCTGGTGCACGACGCGTCCCTCCAGGTCGGGACGATGTTCATGGGCGAGCAGGGTGGCATCGGCGGCGTCGTGCGGGGCGCGGTCAGCGGCCAGGGCCTCTTCACCACCACGCTCTCCGGCCAGGGGTCGTGCGCGCTGCTGTCGCACGGCGGCGTCATGGAGATGCCGATCACGCCGCAGCGGCCGGTGCACGTGGACCCGCAGGCGTACGTCGCGCACCGCGGCCAGGTGCAGAACAAGCTCACCACCGCGGTCGGGCTGCGCGACCTGATCGGCCGCGGCTCGGGCGAGGGCTTCCAGCTGGAGCTGAGCGGATCCGGCGTCGTCTACGTCCAGGCCAGCGAGAGGAAGATCTGACCGTGGCAGTCCCGACGTTCAACGCGATGACGCTGCCGTCCAACGACAACGTCAACCCCTACGCCTTCAGCGTGGACCTCAACGGCCAGTGGTTCGCGCAGAAGGGCAAGATGATCGCCTACTACGGGCAGGTCAGGTTCGAGGCGCTGTCGGCGGGCCCGCTGGACGCGCTGGTGGCGGCCTCGTTCCACTCGCCGCTGTACGCCCACGACTGGATCGTCGCGCAGGGCCAGGGCAAGCTCGTGCTCGCCGACCGCGGCTTCGACGTCAACTCCTTCGACCTGGACCAGGGCAACCTGACGATCCGGGCCGGCAACCTGCTGGCGTTCGAGCCCGGCCTGGAGCTCAAGCAGTCGATCATCCCGGGGTTCCTGACGCTGATCGGCACCGGCCGGTTCGTGGCCGCCTCCAACGGGCCCGTCCACTTCGTCGAGCCGCCGATCCGGGTGGACCCGCAGGCGCTGCTCGGCTGGGCCGACTGCCCCTCGCCCTGCCACCACTACGACCACTCGTACGTGCGCGGCGTGCTCGGTGCCGCCAGGAGCGTGTTCGGGATCGGCGGCACGTCCGGCGAGGAGCACCAGTTCGACTTCACCGGACAGGGCACGGTGCTCATGCAGTCCTCGGAGGCCGTCGCGAACGAGGACACGCTGCTGCGCGACCTGGAGGGCCAGGTCGGCATGCTCGGCACCGGCGGGCTGCAGCGGCTGCACCACACCATCGGCCAGCGGCTGGCCGCCGAGCGCGACCACTGACCCGTTCCCGGGCCCCGGCCGCGCGGGCCGGGGCCGGGACGGCGCCGGCGAAGGCTACGCCGGGGTCGGGCGCATCAGGCGGAACTCGACGCCGAACGGGTCCCGGACGAACGCGATGCGGCCGTACGGGGTGTCCTCGGGCTCGGCGACGACCTCGCCGCCGTTCTCGCGAACGGTCCGGACCGCCGCGTCGGGGTCCTCGACCTGGAAGTAGGTCGACCAGGCGGAGGGCGAGCCCGCCGGGCCGTCCATGATCCCGGCGATGCCCTGGCCGTCCGCCCGGTTGAGCACCGTGTAGCCCATGTCACCGGGCATGTCCTCGGGCGTGTGGCCGAACACCGCCGCGTAGAACTCGGACGCGCGCCGCCGGTCGGTGGTGGTCAGCTCGTTCCAGACGAACGAGCCCGGCTCGTTCACGATCGCCGAGCCGATGTGCTCCTGCCCCTGCCACAGGCCGAACTGGGCGCCCATCGCGTCGGTGACGATCGCCATGCGGCCCTGGTCCATCACGTCCATGGGCGGTTCGACCACGCTCCCGCCCGCGTCGGTCACGCGTTTGACGGTGCCGTCGAGGTCGTCGGTGGAGAAATAGAGGCTCCACCAATAATCGGCGCCCGGCTCCGGATTCTGCATCATTCCGGCGACCGACTCGCCCCGCAACAGGCACCCGTGGTAATGGCCGGCCTCCGGGCCGTAGTCCACGAATTCCCAACCGAATAGGTTTCGGTAGAACTCTTTGGCCCGTTCCATATCGGGGATTCCCAGATCCAGCCAATTGGGGGTGCCGGCCGGGGCGTTGCTCGTGAGTCGGGTCATGGGACGCACTCCTTCGTGCTCGCCGATTTCGCGCGTACGCGGGCGTACCGGATCCTCCGCCCGGCGGCCCCGCTCGCGCATCCGTTCGAGCGGGACGGGCATGGCCGGGACCGGCCGCCCGCGTCACGTACACTGATCGGATGGTTTCGTTCCCGAGCTGACAGGCCTTCAAGCGCGTTGCGGTCACGGACCGTGACGCGCTGTTTCGTGTCCGCTCGGTTCCGCCCCCCACCCGTGCGAGGGCGCCGCCTGCCCGTCCGAGTCTCCGTCAGGGAAGCCCGTCACCGTGATCATTGCCAATGACATCGAGCTGCGCGCCGGATCCCGGCTGCTCATCGAAGGCGCCACCTTCCGGGTCAACCCCGGCGACCGGGTGGGCTTCGTCGGGCGCAACGGCGCCGGCAAGACCACCCTCACCAAGGTCCTGGCCGGTGAGGCGCAGCCCGCGCAGGGCGGCGTCACCCGCTCCGGCACGGTCGGCTACCTGCCGCAGGACCCGCGCGGGGTCGACCTGGAGGAGCTGGCCCGCGACCGCATCCTGTCGGCCCGCGGGCTGGACGAGGTGATCCGCAAGCTGCGCGCCGCCGAGGACGCGATGGCCACCACGACGGGCACCGAGCGTGACAAGGCCGTCCGCCGGTACGGCCGGCTGGAGGAGCGGCTGCACGTGCTCGGCGGCTACTCCGCCGAGGCCGAGGCCGCCTCCATCGCCTCCAGCCTGGGCCTGCCCGACCGGATCATGACCCAGCCCCTCGGCACGCTGTCCGGCGGCCAGCGGCGCCGGGTGGAGCTGGCCAGGATCCTGTTCTCCGGCGCCGACACGCTGCTGCTGGACGAGCCCACCAACCACCTGGACGCCGACTCGATCGTCTGGCTTCGCGACTTCCTCAAGGGCCACCAGGGCGGCCTGGTGGTGATCAGCCACGATGTGGAGCTGCTGGGCGCGGTGGTCAACCGGGTGTTCCACCTGGACGCCAACCGCAGCGTGATCGACATCTACAACGTCGGCTGGAAGAAGTACCTGGACCAGCGGGAGACCGACGAGCGGCGGCGCAAGCGCGAGTCGGCCAACGCCCACCGGCAGGCCGCCACGCTGCTGTCGCAGGCCGACAAGATGCGGGCCAAGGCCACCAAGGCCAAGGCCGCCCAGCAGATGGACCGGCGGGCCCGGCAGCTGCTGGCCGGGGTCGAGGGCGAGCGGAAGGCCGACAAGGTCGCCAAGATCCGGTTCCCGGACCCGGCGCCGTGCGGCAAGACCCCGCTGACCGCCGAGGCGCTGTCCAAGTCGTACGGCTCGCTGGAGATCTTCACCGATGTCGACCTGGCGATCGACCGCGGCAGCCGGGTCGTGGTGCTGGGCCTGAACGGCGCCGGCAAGACGACGCTGCTGCGGATGCTGGCCGGGGTCGACAAGCCCGACACCGGCCGGGTGGTGGCCGGCCACGGCCTCCGGCTCGGCTACTACGCGCAGGAGCACGAGCAGCTCGAGGTGGAGCGCTCGGTGCTGGAGAACATGCAGTCGGCGGCGCCCGGCATGGCGCCGGTCGAGGTCCGCAAGATCCTCGGCTCGTTCCTGTTCTCCGGCGACGACGTCGACAAGCCGGCCGGCGTGCTGTCGGGCGGCGAGAAGACCCGGCTCGCCCTGGCGATGCTGGTCGTCTCCAGCGCCAACGTGCTCCTCCTCGACGAGCCCACCAACAACCTCGACCCGGCCAGCCGGGCCGAGATCCTGGCCGCGCTCCGGACGTTCGCCGGCGCCATCGTGATGGTGACCCACGATGAGGGCGCGGTGGACGCGCTCAGCCCAGAAAGAGTGATTTTGCTGCCGGATGGTGTGGAAGACATCTGGAGTGATGAGTTTGCCGATCTGGTGGCACTTGCGTGACCTGCACCATGACTCAGACAGATCTTTTCTGGCGGAGTGGGTAGCCGAACGAGCGGGAATGACTGATCATGGCGGGGGATAACGCAGCGGTCACCACATCACTACGGGAGGTACTCGTGGCCGAGACCCTCAAGAAGGGCACCCGCGTGACCGGTGCCGAGCGCGACAAGCTGGCGACGGAACTCAAGAAGAGGTACGACTCCGGCGAGAGCATCCGCGCCCTGGCAGCCGCCACCGGCCGCTCGTACGGTTTCATCCACCGGATTCTCACCGAATCCGGCGTCAACCTGCGCGGTCGCGGCGGCGCGACCCGCGGCAAGAAGTCCTGAACGGACGTCGACCCCCGGTAGAGCGCACCGCCTGACCCGCCGCCCGGCCGGCCGAGTAGGGTTCGGTCGCGGCGGCGGGCGGGCCGCGGGGAGGACCCCGTCCGCTCCGCCGCGCGGCCGGTGCGGGAGCCGCACCGGCATGGAACGCGCGGAAGGGGAACACGAATGGCGGACGTGAGGGCCGAGGAGCCGCGGCCGGAACCGGTCACGGCGCCGGGCTCGGGGCCGGCCGGGGAGGGGCCGGCCCTCGACCCGGCCGTGCCCGGCCTGGCGGAGGCGGGGCTGCGGCTGGACCTCGACGGCGCGGTCGCGATCGTCACGCTGGACCGGCCGGAGCGCCGCAACGCCATGACCTTCGCGACCTGGCGCGGGCTGGCGGCCATCGGCCGGAGCCTGCCCGCGGACGTGCGCGTGGTCGTGCTGCGCGGGGCGGGGCCGTCGTTCTCCGCCGGGATCGATCTGAGCATGTTCTCCGGCGGTGCCGAGTCCTTCGGCGACGGTTCCGACGCCGCCGAGACCGACCGCTTCATCGCCGAGCTGCAGGAGGGCTACACCTGGCTGCGCCGGCCCGACCTCGTGACGGTCGCGGCGGTGCACGGGCACGCCATCGGCGGCGGTTTCCAGCTGGCGCTGGCCTGCGACCTGCGGATCATCGCCGACGACACGAAGTTCTGCATGAAGGAGCCGGCGCTGGGCCTGGTCCCCGACCTGACCGGAACGAAGCCACTGGTCGAGGCCGTCGGCCTCCCGCGGGCCCTGGAGCTGTGCCTGACGGCCCGCACGGTCGAGGCGGAGGAGGCCGCCCGGCTGGGCCTGGCGGAGCTCGTGGTGCCGCGGGAGGGCCTGGACGAGGCCGTCCGCGCGCTGGTCGACGCCCTGCTGGCGGTCAACCCGGGCGCGGCCGCGGCGACCAAGCGGCTGCTGACGCAGGCCCCCGTCAACACCCTCGAGGAGCAGTGCGCGGCCGAGCGCCAGGAGCAGATCGGCCGGCTTCGCGAGATGTTCTCCGCACGCTCCTGAGACGGGCCGCGAGGTCCAGAGAGCTCCCGGGAAGGCCTGAGAGGCCCTGAGAGGACCCTGAGAGAGCCGAGTGTGACACAGAGGCGCCCGCCGCCCCTGAACGGGGCAGCGGGCGCCTGCGCGTCCGTACGGGATCAGCCGAGGGCCTCGCGGCCGTTCCCGCCCGCCAGCGGCAGCCACACCTTGCTGGTGCCCGGCTGGAGGGACAGCTTCGTCCCGGCCGGGTAGCGCAGCGTGTAGTCGTAGTCGGTGGACAGGACGATCACGCCGAGCCGGTGGCCGGGCTTGACGACGTAGTCAGTGGGCTCGAAGTCCCACCGGAAGTCGTACATCTTGCCGGCCCTGATCGGCTCGGTCCGGCTCGGGCTGTGCCGGTTGCGCGCGTCCAGCCAGCCGCGCGTGATGATCTTGTACGGGGCGGTCTCGGTCCGGTGCGCCTGCCGGGTCGTGCACCCGTCGTCGCCCGGCACGCCCTGGCCGTAGCAGACCCGCTCACCGGTGTCGTAGCGGGCGCCGGTGGGCCGGGTGTCGGTGCCGTAGTCGACCAGCAGCGCGGTCAGGTACGGCGAGCGCCCGTCCAGGGACGCGCGGAACGCGGCCTTCGGGATCCCGTTCACCCGGACGGCCTTCTTCAGCGCCGGCGTCAGGTAGGCGAGCCGGCCCGGGTCGGCCTGGTCCTCGTTCACCAGCAGCTGCTCGGCGGTGCGGGTCCGCCCGGCGTCGGTCAGCGACTGGACGGGGCCGCGGCGCGGGAGGCGCGACAGCGAGCCGGGCTGGCCGCCCGGTCCGGCGTTCAGGCTCAGCGGCACGTGCCGCGTGCCGGGGACGGGCCAGTCGCGCGCGGTCTCCCACTGTCCGGGGGCGCGCTCGACGTCGACCCGCGGC
Organism: Spirillospora sp. NPDC029432; assembly: GCF_040703975.1. Lineage (NCBI taxonomy): Bacteria > Bacillati > Actinomycetota > Actinomycetes > Streptosporangiales > Thermomonosporaceae > Spirillospora > Spirillospora sp. NPDC029432. The sequence continues at coordinate 11,710 of NZ_JBEZWH010000063.1, read as the reverse complement.
TCCTTGGTGATGCCGTTGTCGATGTCGTACAGCCAGTGGTCGAACCAGTGGTGCGTCTGCCGCAGCCACTCCTCCAGCCGCCACCGGAACGGCGTCGCGTGGTTCGCCTGGTGCAGCCAGAGCTTGCGCGGCACGCCCGCCTTCTTCAGCGCGTTCCACCACTGGACGGAGTTCTTGACCTTGACGTTCCAGTCGTTGAGGCCGTGCACGACCATTACCGCGGCCTTGACCTTGCGGGCGTCGCCGACGTAGTCGCGCTCGGCCCAGATCTTGCTGTAGTCGCCCGTGACGCGGTCCTGGACCGCGGTGATGTCGTCGATCACCTGCTTGCAGACCTCGGGGTTCTGGCGGGTCAGCACGACCTTGGCCAGGATGTCGAGGTCCTCGCCCTGGAAGCCGCCGGGCGCCACGACGCCGCCGTTGGCGCGGTAGTAGTCGTACCAGCTGGAGATCGCCGCGACCGGCACGATCGCCTTGAGGCCCTCGACGCCGCTGGCGGCCGCCATGTTGGGCAGCGTGCCGTTGTACGACTGCCCGATCATGCCGACGTTCCCGGTGGACCAGTCCGCCTTGATCGGCGCCCCGTCGGGCGTCCAGCCGCGGGCGCGGCCGTTCAGCCAGTCGACGGCGGCCTTCGTCCCGGCCTGCTCGTCGCGGTCGCCGGAGGTCGGGCAGCCGGTGGAGCCGCCGGTGCCGATGCTGTCGAGGTTGGCGATCGCGTACCCGCGGGGCAGGAAGTAGTTGTCGTAGTAGCCGGGGAAGATGTCGGCCAGGTTCCGCTTGACGGCGCCCTGCCCGCGGGTCTGCGCGCCGTCGATGTCGACGGGGTACAGCGGGATGTCGTGCGTTCCCGCCCAGTACGGGCTGGGCTCCAGGATGGTGGGCACCTTGAGGCCTTGGTCGGTCTCCTTGGGCCGCATGATCCGCATCTGGACGCGGTCGCGGACGCCGTCCCGGTCGCTGTCGGCGGTCGTCTCGATCATGACGGTCTGGGTGACGGCGTCCGCGCGGGAGAAGACCGGCTGGGTCTCGCCGTTCTCGACCTTGATCCCGGCGGGGGACGGGGCGGCGGGCGGGGCGTGCGGCGCCGCGCCGGCCGGGAGTGCGGTGGTGGCGAGCAGCGCGGCGGCGAGGGTGATCGCGCCGGCGCCGCCTCGGGTGAGTCTTCGGATCACGAGGGGCTCCCGATGATGACGAGCCTGACGATGTTGATCACTTGTACCCCCGTACCGCGGGGCCGTCCAGGCGATCGCCCGGAACCGGCCTCGGGACGGGCGGTTACGCCGTGAGCGGACCCGGGAAGCGGGCGCCGGCCGGGAGCGTTCCACGGGGCGGACCCTGAGATGCTTACTTGATTACGGGTGCGACTGGACGACACGGAGGCCGCAGTGGGGATGCCGGGAACGCCGGGCAACGGCTGGCAGGTGATGGCCTCGTTCCGCCGGGACGGGTCGGTCACCCAGCAGAAGCTCAAGCCGGGGACGGTGCGGCGTATCGCGGGCTACGCGCGCCCCTACGTGCGCGAGCTGGTGCTCTTCCTGGCGCTGAACTCGCTCGCCGCGGTGATCGTCGTGGCGAACCCGCTGCTGCTGAAGGCGATCATCGACCGCGGCATCGTGCCGGAGCGGCACGACCTGGTGATCTGGCTGGCCGTCGGGGTGGCCGCGCTGGCGCTGGTGGAGGCCGTGCTCGGCCTGGCCCAGCGGTGGTACTCGGCCCGCGTCGGCGAGGGGCTGATCTACGACCTGCGGACGCAGGTGTTCGGGCACGTGCAGCGCCAGCCCGTCGCGTTCTTCATGCGGGCGCAGACGGGCTCGCTGGTGAGCCGCCTCAACAACGACGTGATCGGCGCGCAGCGGGCGCTGACCACCACGCTGTCCTCGGTGGTCTCCAACGTGATCAGCCTGCTGCTGGTGCTGGTCACGATGATGATCCTGTCGTGGCAGGTCACGCTGATCGCGCTGCTGCTCCTGCCGGTGTTCGTCCTCCCGGCCAAGTGGGTCGGCAAGCGGCTGTCGCGGATCAGCCGCGAGCAGATGGAGCTGGACGCCGAGATGAGCTCGCTGATGACCGAGCGGTTCAACGTCGCCGGCGCGATGCTCGCCAAGCTGTACGGGCGGCCGGCCGAGGAGGAGGATAACTTCTCCCAGCGCGCCGCCCGCGTCCGCGACATCGGCGTCGTCGCGGCGATGTACGGCCGCGTCTTCTTCACCGCGCTGACCCTGGTCGCGGCGCTGGCGACGGCCATGGTGTACGGCGTGGGCGGCTTCCTGGTCGTGGACGGCAACTTCCAGCTCGGCACGCTGGTCGCGCTGGCGACGCTGCTGACCCGGATGTACGGCCCGCTGACCGCGCTGTCCAACGTCCACGTGGACGTCATGACCGCGCTGGTGAGCTTCGACCGGGTCTTCGAGGTGCTGGACCTCAAGCCCCTCATCGACGACAAGGACGGCGCCGAGCGCCTCGGCGCGGCCGCGGCCGGGGGCGCCGGCGGCGTCGCGCTGGAGAAGCGGCAGGCTCCGGCGGTGGAGTTCGACGACGTCCAGTTCGCCTACCCGTCGGCGGAGGAGGTCTCGCTGGCCTCGCTGGAGTCGATCGCCCGCACCGACACCGCGCCCGGCCGCGAGGTGCTGCACGGCGTCTCGTTCACCGCCGCGCCCGGCTCGCTGATCGCGCTGGTGGGGCCGTCCGGGGCGGGCAAATCCACGATCACCCACCTGGTCTCCCGGCTGTACGACGTGTCCGGCGGCGCCGTGCGCATCGGCGGGCAGGATGTCCGCGACGTCACGCTGGAGTCGCTGCGCGACCAGGTGGGCGTGGTGAGCCAGGACGCCCACCTGTTCCACGACACGATCCGCGTCAACATGCGCTACGCCCGCCCGGACGCCACCGACGAGGAGATCCTGGCCGCGCTGGAGGCCGCGCAGATCGGCGGGCTGGTCGAGGACATGCCCGAGGGCCTGGACACCGTCGTGGGCGACCGCGGCTACCGGCTGTCGGGCGGCGAGAAGCAGCGGCTGGCGATCGCCCGGCTGCTGCTGAAGGCCCCCTCGGTGGTGGTCCTGGACGAGGCGACCGCGCACCTGGACTCCGAGTCCGAGGCGGCCGTCCAGCGGGCGCTGCGCACGGCGCTGGCGGGCCGCACCTCGCTGGTGATCGCGCACCGGCTGTCGACGATCCGGGAGGCCGACCAGATCCTGGTGATCGAGGACGGCCGGGTGGCCGAACGCGGCCGCCACGAGGAACTGCTGCTGCAGGGCGGGCTCTACGCCGAGCTCTACCGGACCCAGTTCGCCCGGCAGGACGGCGACCCGGTGGCCGAGCGCCAGCTGAACTGATCGCCGGTTTCCGCCCGAATCGGCCGTCCCCCCGGCGCCGGATGCGGTTTCCTTGTCCTTTCTCCGCGCGCGCCGGGATGGCAACCAGGCGGCCACTCGCGCGCGTCACAGTGAGTGGAGGGCGTCATCGGAGGAGAGGGAGCCAGGGTGCGTACGACGATCACCCCCGTGCCCCGGGCGGCACGGGCCGCCGGGGACGGCGTGGCGAAGACCGGAGTGGCGAAGACCGGAACGGCGAGGACCGGAACGGCGAGGACCGGAACGGCAGGCGGCGGGATCGTCCGGCGCGGGATCGTGAGCGGCGGGCCGGCCCGCTACACGGTGCTGCTGGTGGGACTGGGCGCCGCCGGGGTGGCCATCGGGTGGCTCGGGCCGCAGGTCGCGGCGTCGTCGGCGGCGGTCATCCGCCGCCGCTGAGCCGGTAGCCGAGCCGCTCCAGCTCGGTGCCGGCGATCCGCTCGACCTGCTCCAGCTGGCGCGGCGTGAGGCGCCCGCCGGGCCGCGGGGCGTCGCCGTCCCGCTCGCCGCGGCGGGAGTCGCCCTTGCGCAGGTCGGGCAGCCGCAGCTCGGGGAGCAGCCGCTCGGGGAGCCGCAGCTCCGGCCGGCGGGGCTCCTCGCGGGGCTCGCCGGCGGCCTCGCGGACCAGGCTGGTCAGGGCGAGCTTGGAGATCTGCGAGCCGAGGTAGTCCGACAGCTCGTCGGCGACCGGGCCGGGCCGCCGGACCAGGTCCTCGTACCGGACGGTCATCAGCTGCTCCTCGGGAGTCTGCGCGCGCAGCCGGGCGCTGAGCCGGACCGATCCGCGCCAGCGCAGGGCGCACTTGACCGCGGCGGCGGCGCGCGGCCAGCGATCGCGCTCGACGACCTCCTCGACGCCCAGGAACGGGTTGGGGAACACCTCGTCCAGGTTGGTCAGGCCGGGCTTGAACCAGGCCAGGCAGCGCTCGTCGTCCAGCATGTCGGCGACCACGTCCCGGCCGTCCCTGATCACCTGGAGCAGCTGGGCGTCGGGGAAGGCGTCCAGCAGCACGTCGGCGCTGTAGATCAGATCGGGGGAGGCGTCGCCGAAGCGGTCGACGCCGCGCGGCTCGACGCAGCTCGCGTCCCCCGCGTCCGGCGGCCGGAGCCCGGCCGCCTCCCAGCATTCGGAACGGCACCCGGCGCAGCCGGCGCCGGACATCTGCCAGGCCTCGGCGTAGGCGTCGCGGAGCACCCGGGCGGCGCCCCGGCCGCGCTCGGTGGCGATCGAGGGCCGCTGGGCGAACGCGTAGACCATCTGGAGCACGCCCGGCCGCCCGATCGTCAGATGGAACCCGGCGGAGCGCTTCACGGCGCGGGCGACGAGGTCCGCGCCGGAGTGCGGGGAGCCCAGAACGAACACCGGCCTGCGGACCTTCGTCCCGTTGATCACCAGGATGTGCGGCGTTGCCTTCATACCAGCGCCCAGTCTCTCACTTCAGTGCCGGTGAGCGTTCCTGTCACTGCCCACTCCCACCAGGTTAATCGGAGCAGACTAGGGCGTTCCGGTCTTAGCCTGGGACCATGACCGCGACGACTCTGGCCGCGCTGCTGCCCGAAGTGGGGACGTTCACCGTGCTGACCGGGGCCGGGATCAGCACCGACAGCGGGATTCCCGACTTCCGCGGGCCGCGGGGCGTGTGGACGAAGGACCCCGCCGCCGAGGCGATGTCCACGATCGGGTCATATCTCGCCGATCCCGAGGTCAGGCGGCGCGCCTGGCGGTCCCGCCTGGACCACGCCGCCTGGGACGCCGAGCCGAACGCCGGGCACGCCGCGCTGGTGGAGCTGGAGCGGGCCGGTCGGCTGCGCGGGCTGATCACCCAGAACATCGACGGGCTGCACCAGAAGGCCGGTTCCGGCGCCGGGCTGGTGATCGAGATCCACGGCACCATGCGCGACGCCGAGTGCCTGGCCTGCGGTCTGATCACCCCGATGCCCGAGGTGCTGGCCCGGGTGGCGGCCGGCGAGGAGGACCCGCCCTGCGCCGAGTGCGGCGGCCTGCAGAAGTCGGCGACGATCTCGTTCGGGCAGGCGCTCAAGGAGGACGTGCTGGACGCGGCGGTGCGCGCCGCCCGCTCCTGCGAGCTGTTCCTGGCCGTGGGGACCTCGCTGACCGTCCAGCCCGCCGCCGGGCTCTGCCTGGAGGCGGTCGAGGCGGGCGCGCGGCTGGTGATCATCAACGCCCAGCCCACCCCGTACGATGAGCTGGCCGACGCGGTGCTGCGCACGCCGATCGGGGAGGCGCTGCCCAGGCTGGTCGGGCTGGCGCTCGGCACCCGGCGGTGAGCGCGCGGGGGCTGCCCGGGAGTGGCGGAGGTCACGGTCGGTCGACGGGTCGTGACCGGCGCCCCCTTCCGTTGCGGCCGCAATCCTGACAAGCTCTATCCGTTGCGGTGCGAGGAGGGATCGGGTTGGTGAGCGGGGTCGCCCGCGCGGGGGCAGAGGACGACCGCCGGAGCGTGTCCGACCGGCCGCTTGACCGTACGCCCGGGAGCCTGTCCGAGGACCGGGCCCCGGCGCCGCGCCGATTCGCCCGGCTGCGCCCGGGGGACCGGGTGGCGGTGATCGCGCCCAGCGGGCCGGTGGACCCGGTCCGCCTCCGGGCCGGCTGCGACGTCCTGCGCGACCTGGGCCTCGAGGTGACCGTCGGGGAACACGCGCTCGACCGCGTCCCGCTCGGCCCGCCTGCGGGCACAGACGGTGCTGGTGAGGGCACGGACGGCGCCGGCGAGGGCTGGCAGCGGCTCGCGGGCCAGGACGCCGACCGCGCCGCCGACCTGGTGGCCGCCTGGTGCGACCCGGAGGTCCGCGCGGTGCTGTGCGCCCGCGGCGGGTACGGCGCCACCCGGCTGCTCGGACTGATCGACTGGGACAAGATCATCGAAGCCGGGCGCGGGACCGCTCCAAAGATCCTGCACGGGTCCAGCGACGTCACGGCCCTGCACGCGGCCTTCGCGAGGCGGCTGGGGATCACCACCTCGTTCGGCCCGATGACGGCCGGCGAGCTGCTCGCCGAGGGCGCGGGGGAGCGGGAGCGGGCGCTCCGCCACCTCCGCGCGGTGCTGTTCGGCCCGGAGGACGCGGGGGAGGGGACCGGCGGCACCGACCTGGTCGGGACCTGCGTCCTGCGCCCCGGGCGCGCCGAGGGCCTCCTGACGGGCGGCACGCTCGCCCTGCTGACGGCGCTGCTCGGCACTCCGGACGCGCCACCGCCCGCCGCCGGGCGGATCGTCTTCCTGGAGGACGTCGCCGAGGCCCCGTACCGGATCGACCGGATGCTCACCCAGCTGCTGCGGGCGGGCTGGTTCGACGGGGCGGCCGGGATCGTCCTCGGCCCGTGGCACGACTGCGGCGACCCGGCCGAGCTGGACGCCGTCGTCGCCGGGCGCCTCGGGCCGCTCGGCGTGCCGATCCTGGCCGGCGTCCCGGCCGGGCACGGGCCCCGCCAGCTCACGCTGGAGCTGGGCGCCCCGTACCGGCTCGACACCGGGACGCTGACGCTGGCCGGGCCGCCACCGCCCGGACCCGACGGGCCCGGCGGGCCCAGGGGAGGTCTGCGATGAGCGGGCGGCACGCGCGCCGGGACGACGTCGACGACGGCAGTCTGGACTCCCTGCTGGTGCTGGTGGCCGAGAGCCTCGGCTACGCCTCGCGGCGCGTCCCCGGGGACGTCATGCTGCTGGAGGGCGCCAACCGGCTGCACGTGAGCATGCGCAACCTGCGCCAGCTGGCGCGGCTGGTGCCGCGCGACGACTGGCCCGCGCTGGTCTCCGACCATGTCACCACGATCGTCACCGCGATCGAGGAGCCCCTCGACCTCAGCGACTTCGACCTCGCCCAGCACCTGCTGCGCACCCGCATCTACCCGGCCGAGGCCGACAACGGCATCCTGGCCGCGCGCCCGTTCGCGCCCGGCCTGATCGAGGTCGTGGTGGTCGACACGCCCACCACCGTCCGGACCGTCACCACCGACGAGATGGAGGGCTGGCCGGTCTCCGGCGACGCCCTGTTCATGCTCGGCCGCGCCAACGTCCGCGCCGACGGGCCGCTCCAGCTCGACGAGCAGGACCTCGGCGGCGTGCGGATGGCCGTGCTGCACGGCTGGACGTTCTACGCCGTCACCCACCTGGCCTGGCTGGACGAGTACCTGCCGATCGGGCCGTACGGCGCGCTGGTGATCGCCCCCAACCGCAGCCTGATCGTGGCGCACCCGATCCAGCCGGTGGAGGGCGGCCCGCGGGCCCGCTACCGCGCCGCGGCCGCCGCCGCGCGGGAGCTCCAGGGCCAGGCCCACCACGCCTACGAGGACGGGCCCGGCTCGCTGAGCCCCTACCTGTACTGGTGGCGCGCGGGCGAGCTGTCCCTGCTGGAGACGCGGTACGAGGGCGACACCCTCGTCCTGCCGCAGGAGCTGGCCTCGGTCCTGACCACGCTCACCGCCGAGCCCTGACGGCGAGGGGACGCCTGACCGCTTCGCGCGCGCACCGGGGGCCGGGGGCGCGACCGCCGGCATCGGCGCGGTCGCGCCGATGCCGGCAAGGTAGCCCGTCCGCCTCCGCTTCGGCCGGCGTCAGGTGGCGGCGGGCTCGGGGTCGGGCTCCAGGGCGGGCACGGGCTGCGGTGCGTCCTCCGGGGCCTGCTCGGGGTCCGGCTCCGGCTTCTTGATCTCCAGGAGCGGCAGGAAGACGTGGGCGAGCGGGCCGATCGCCAGGGCGTACAGCACGGTGCCGACGCCGACCGTGCCGCCCAGCAGCCAGCCGACCGCGAGGACGGCCAGCTCGATCCCGGTCCGCACGACGCGGATCGAGTGGCCGCGCGCCGCCAGCCCGGTCATCAGGCCGTCGCGGGGGCCGGGGCCCAGCCCGGCGCCGATGTAGGAGCCGGTGGCGATGCCGCCCGCGAGGACGGCCGTCACCAGGTAGGCCCAGCGGGCGGCGGTGGATCCGGGGTCGGGCAGCAGCCACAGGAACAGGTCGGCGAACGCGCCGACGAGCAGCACGTTGCTGATCGTTCCGATGCCGGGACGCTGCCGCAGCGGGATCCACGCCAGCATGACCACGGCGCCGGCGATGATGATCCACAGCCCGATGGAGAGGCCGAAGCGCCGCGCCAGGCCCTCGTGGAACACGTCCCAGGGGTCGTTGCCGAGGGTGGAGGCAACCTGAAGCGCGATGCCGAACCCGTAGAGGGCCAATCCCGCGTACAGCTGGAAAAGCCTGCGAGCCATCAGGGCCATTTCTGTTCTTCCTTCAGCGTCTTCGTGCAGTACGCGACCAGTGTGGTTCGCAGTGGCCTGTTCCTTGTAGGGCCAATTATGAGAAAGTGGCCTGCATGAGTACGCGTTACGTGAGCGGCGCGCAGCTGGCCCGGCTGCTCGGCGACGTCCCGCAGGAGCGCCCGTACAACGCCGCCCTCGCCCGGGCGGTGCGCTCGCTCGTCCTGGACGGCCGGCTGGCGGTGCGCACGCGGCTGCCCGCCGAACGCGATCTGGCGGCGGCCCTCGGGGTCAGCCGCACGACCGTGACGGCCGCCTACGACCGGCTCCGCGACGAGGGCTACATCGCCAGCCGGCGGGGGGCGGGGAGCTGGACGGCGCTGCCGCGGACCAGCATGTCACGCCCGCCGTCCGGGCCCCGCGCCGGGGCGTCCGGAGCCCGCTTCGGGATGGCGCACGCGCCCGGCGACGCCCGGTTCATCGACCTGGGTTGTGCGACCCCGGGCGCCCCCTCGATCTTCGAGGGGGCGGTGGCCGCGGCGGTCGCCGAGCTGCCGCGGCACAGCGCCGGGCCGGGGTACGAGCCCGCCGGCCTGGCCGAGCTGCGGGAGGTGATCGCCGCCCGGTACGCCGAGCGCGGCGTGCCGACCCGGCCCGACCAGATCGTCGTGACCACCGGCGCGCAGCAGGCGTTCACGCTGCTGACCCAGACCATGGTGGAGCCGGGCGCGCCCGCGCTGGTCGAGCGGCCCACCTACCCGCACGCGCTCGGCGCGCTCCGCCGCGCCGGCGCGCGGCTCGTCCCCGCCGGGGTGAACGAGGGCTGGGACGTCGAGCTGATCGCCGGGAGCATGCGGCAGGCCGCGGTACGGCTCGCCTACACCGTCGCCGACTTCCACAACCCGACGGGCGCGCTGATGGGCGAGGCCGACCGGGAGGCCCTGGTGGACGCCGCCCGCCGCGCCGACGCGCTGGTGGTCGCCGACGAGACGTTCGCCGAGCTGGCGCACGATCCGGATGCGCCGTCCCCCGCGCCGATGGCCGCGTTCGACACCGGCGGCCGGGTGATCAGCATCGGCTCGGCGTCCAAGCTGCTGTGGGGCGGCCTCCGGATCGGCTGGATCCGGACCACCGCGCCGCTGGCCCGCCGCCTGATCGTGGCGCGCGAGCCGCTGGACATGGCCAGCCCGGTGCTGGACCAGCTGATCGTGCGGGAGCTGCTGCTGCGCGTGGAGGAGGTGCGCGCGGAACGGGCCGCGGCCCTGCGGCGCAACCGGGACGCGCTCGCCGCGGCGCTGCGCGAGATGCTTCCCGGCTGGGACTTCACGCTGCCCGAGGGCGGCATGTCCCTGTGGGCGCGGCTGGGCGCCCCGGTGGCGACGCTGCTGACCGAGGCGGCCGAGCGGCGCGGCGTGCGCGTGGTGCCCGGGCCGGTGTTCGGCGCCGACGGCGTGCTGGAGGACTACGTGCGGCTGCCGTACGTGCTGCCGCCCGAGACGCTGCGCGACGCCGTCGCCCGGCTGGCCCTGGCCTACCGGGAGGTGGAGTCGGCCCCGCTCTCCCGGCCGCTGCCCGCGTACGTGTAGGGGAGGGTCAAGGGGCGCGCTGGATGTAGTCCACCAGGTACTCGCGCTCGCTCTCCAGCTCGTCGATGGTGCTCTTGACGACGTCGCCGATGCTCACGATCCCGGCGAGCCGGCCGGCCTCGACGACGGGCAGGTGCCGGATGCGGTGCTCGGTCATCGTGCGGCGCAGGTCGTCCACGTCGGCGCCCGGCTCGCAGGTGCGGACCTCGGCGGTCATGATCTCCGAGACGGGCCGGCCGAGGAGCCCGGCGCCGTGCTCGTGCAGCCTGCGGACCACGTCGCGCTCGGACGCGATCCCGGCGATGGCCGCGCCGTCGGGGGAGACGACGACGGCGCCGACGTTGTGCTCGGACAGGGTGGCCAGCAGGTCCCGTACGGTCGAGTCGGGACGCACGGTGGCCACCGCCGTCCCTTTCCTACGCAGGATGTCGCGAATCCTCATGTGCTCACGCTCCCGGTGCCGGTTCGGACGCCGCCCGGGAAGGGCCGCGGTGGGCCGTGCGCCGGGCTCTTGCTGCCAAGGTCGCACGGTTCGGCGGGCGGGGGAAGCCCCGGGTGCCGAACCGTCACCCTGATCAGCCGATGTCGAGGCGTGCGAACAGCCGCATCAGCCGCGGGGACAGCCGCGAGCCCGCGTAGCCGAGGACGGCCTCGGGGGTGACGGGGACGAGCGCGCGGTCCTCGCGGACGGCCTGTACGATCCGCTCGGCGACGCCCTCGGGCTTGAACCCGCGGAGCGCGTACGCCCGCGCCGCGCGCCGCCGGCTCTCCTCCTGCCCCTCCGCGCCCGTCCCGACGAACGTCGACGCGCGCGTGATGCCGGTGTCCACCACGCCCGGGCAGATCGCGCTGACCCCGATGCCCTTGCCGGCCAGGTCGGCGCGCAGGCACTCGGTGAGCATCAGCACGGCCGCCTTGCTGGTGGCGTACGCGGGCAGGGCGCGCGAGGGCGTGAACGCTGCGGCCGAGGCGGTGTTGACGATGTGGCCGCCCTGGCCGTGCTCGGCCATCTGCGCCGCGAACAGCCGGGAGCCGTGGATGACGCCCCAGAGGTTGACGTCCAGGACGCGCTTCCAGTCCTCGGCCGAGTGCTCCAGGAACGGTCCGGCCATGCCGATGCCGGCGTTGTTGACGACGACCTCGGGGACGCCGTGCTCGTGCAGGACGGACTTCGCGAAGTCCTCCATCGCCTCCGCGTCGGCGACGTCCACCTGGAACGCGTGCCCGGGCGGGCCGACGAGCCCGGCCAGGTCGGCGGTGCGCTGCGCGGCCGCCGGGTCGATGTCGGCGGCGACGACCTCCGCGCCGAGCTCGGCGAACGCCAGCGACGTCGCCCGCCCGATGCCGCCGCCCGCGCCGGTGACCACGACCAGCGAGCCCTCGAACGGCCGCCGGTCCCGGTCGGCGCGGGCGCGGCGCAGCGCGCGGGACTCGGCGGCGGTGAGCGGCCCGGCGACCCCGGCCGGGGGGGGGACCGCGAAGCAGAGCGCCGGCACGGCACCGTTGCTGCGCGGCACCCCCTGCACGGCCCGTTAAGGCCGCAGCAGACC